>CACNGE010000065.1 GCA_902619855.1 uncultured Bacteroidota bacterium | reverse complement strand
TCCATCCGAATTACCATCAGATTCGTCACATTGCTCAAAAGTAATCACAGGCTCATCAATGAATGGCAAAGGGGTCAATACCAAGTCAAAACGATTGGTTGTCGTGAAACAAGACAGGGAAGTCAAATTGTCTGTAACACGAATATAGATTGTTTTTTTTCTATTATCGGCGGCAGTCATTGTATAGGATGTTATGCCTACTGTTGAAGGATCTTCTGCATCAGAAAGCGTTGTGTGATAACTAATGCTATACTGACCAGCAGCACCTCCAAGCAGTGTTTGTATTCGCGTATCGTTTAGTTGAAGGTCGAAGGTGGTTATGTTGTCTATGTCGCTTCCACTGGCTTGGTCATCACATTCATAATGAGGTTCAATTTCGATGTTGGGGGGGACTGGTTGAACTCGCAGTGTGAAGGAACCAGTTTGATTGGACTCGCACCCAGTGGTTTTATTTTTTAGTCGATAATACAATTGTTGAGGGTTTGATGAGTTGCCAAACAACACAGACTTGTCAATGGCACTAGTGTCTGTTTCATTTATGAAAAATAAAACTTCAAGAGACGAGTCTCCATTGAGTATCGAAAGTTCTTGCGCTTGCAAATCAAAGTCATTGACTCGGCCATTAAATGCATCCCCATCTAGGTCATTGTCACAAAGTACCATATCATTGGCTGGTAGCATAACAGGCAATGGGTTGACAACGATAGTCGTTTCGACTCGGCAAGGAAAAGGTTGATCATTTGTTGTGATTTCATAAAAATAGGTTGTTGTTTCATTAGGGTAATCAGTGATATAGCTTGTTTCAACCCCATCAAAAAAAATAGGAGCCCCTGTAGAGGGGTTTATCTTTCCCCAAACCACATCTGTGGTACCAGTAAACTCAAATATAGGCCAAGAATCTCCATTACCTTGGGAGTCATCTGTCATGTCATTCCAAGTTTTTATCGTATTAAAATCGAATTGGCCATAGTCTTCTTCTCCATCCTCTCCATTGGTATTACAACAGTCATTTGGCTCACCTGAATCCCAATTGGCAAGTTCGTCGGCGAGTATTCTGCCATCAAGCCATTGCCACCCTTCATCGATTTCATTATTTGGGTTTAATGAAGATAATTGACGCAAGCCCAGCCAAAAATGTATTTCGCGTGTTCCAGCAACGCCAAGCGAATTAAGGGCATCATAAACAGCATCTTCTTCTTCTTTGGAGTTGATCACATACATCGACGCACCTGCACCTAATGATTGTATAAGGGTGTAGGCATCAGTCCAAGCCATGGATTCTCTTTTTAAGAAATAGGATGAGGATTCGTATTGTAAAAAACGTTCAAAATCAGGATTCGCATTTGCAAAATCTTGAGAAGTTTGTGGCACACCATTGACAGTCAAGGTTACGCTTTCTCCTTCACATATTTCTGTTTCAGAACTCAGCAGCTTGGGATTGCTGATAAATGCATCTGTTTCTACACGTGTTAAACTTACACAGCCATCAGGCGAATAGGCCTCTACATAATATGTTTGATCATGAACCAACAGTGTATCATCGGGCAAAGCACTCCCTCCAGAGGAAGATAGAAAGACGCCAATAGATCCTTGAATATCATTTTTCAAATCTTCTATGGTTGGGACATCACTATTACAGTAGGTGTAAATGGGTTCGAGCGTTGGTGCATCAGGAATTTGGCTGACAGTCAGTACTACTCCCCCAATCGACTCAACAGGGCAGGCATATGTTGGTCTGGAGATAAGGACTTGTATCTCTGCACCATTCAGTACATAATCTGTATTGACAGTTAGAGAATTGGTGTTTGTTCCACTAAACGTGGAATTGTCAATAATGGGCGTACCATCAATTACCCACTGAAAAACAGCATCGGCTGTGGGTGTGTCTACAGAGAAAGTAGCAGCTTCACCTTCACAAACTTGCACTGAAATAGGATTTCCATTGGAAGAAATTTCTGCAGGGTCACCAAGCTCTTGAAAATCATAAATAGCATTATTGTCAAGGTCCTTTGGCAAAGAAGCGTAATTGTGTCCAAGCACCAAACCATTATCATCTACAGTATTGTCGTCGATGGTCAGTGGTGCTTGTTGAAGTCTTCCATCGTTGTCAGGGTCTAAAAACCCAGCTTCAATCACATCAAAACAACCATCTCCATCACTGTCAATGTCAAAAGCATCAGCAAGATTATCACCATC
>CACNGE010000064.1 GCA_902619855.1 uncultured Bacteroidota bacterium | reverse complement strand
CCAGAAAGCATGTCTGTTTTAATGTCAATAGATCTTTGGCCAAAGTCAGTGTGACCACTTGTACCACCACTACCTGGTTTGTAAATGTTTTCATAAATACCAGCAAGTAATGCTCCTTGAGTATTAGGGTCTATTTTCGTAATGTCAGCAATTTGCTTTGGAGTAATAGATCCAGTTGGGTATTCAGTCAAGAATTCCTCTTCACACCCAATTGCAAAAACAACAGCAAATAACGCGTAATATAATTTATTTAATTTCATTTCTTCTATTTATTAAAAGTTAATCGTTAAACCTGCTGAAACCGTAGTCATCGGTTCGTAGGTATATCGGCCTGTACCACCAGAGAGTGAATATGTTGGGTTAAATCCGTCTCTTGCAGTCAATATCATCAGATTATCTCCAGAAAGATATAATCTTGCAGAAGATGCACTAACTTTCTGAGAAACTGTTTGAGGTAATGTATACCCGATTTGCATACTAGCAAAATTTAAATAATCAGCTTTAACTAAAAATCTAGTTGAAGTAGAAGCTTGATTTGTTTGCCAGTTAGAATTTAGAAGCGGAACATCCGTAACATCTCCAGGATTTTGCCATCTATTTTCAATATCGATATGCATTTGTTGCATGTTGCTGACAGTCTCATTATCCATAAAGTCACGGTATGCACTATCATATGCATAACCTCCTATACCATATGTAAAAATGGCAGATAAATCGAAATTTTTGTATTGTGCATCAATTGAGAAAGCACCTGTGAGATCAGGTAAAGCTAATTTACCAATATACCTTTTTGTTGCAGTAGTATAAGTTTCAGTAGTTTCCTCCAAAATTGTAGCATTCGGATTTTCTAATTTATACTCATATAAATCGGCAATTGCCTCGCCAGCATCTCTCGAACCGTTTCCATTCTTATCATCATAGTTAACATACCACTGCGCATAACCGTTATCAGGATTAACTCCTGCGTACTCACGCATGTAATAATCGTATGTACTTTTCCCTTTTGCTTGAGCATAGACACCAGTTGGATTGATGATCTTTCTCTCTCCAGTCGCAGGATCAATTGGCATTTCTGTCAATTCATTCTTTTCAATTGCTCCTAGAACGTTTAACTCTAAATTTAAGTCATCAGTGTTAACTAATTGAGCAGTTATGTCAAATTCTAGACCGGTATTCTTAAGAGAACCGTCATTAACTATAATTGATCGGTAGCCAACAGATGGACCCACATTTTGGGTGAAAAACATATCGTTTCTGTTTTTGACATATGTCTCAACAGAACCACTAAATATACCGGCTTCAAACTCAACACCGAGGTTTACTTGCTCTCCTCTTTCCCAAGTTAATAAAGGGTTTCCTTTGCTTACAAAACCTATTGAAGGCTCTCCATCTAGGTTTTGAATAGAATAGACATCATAACCTGGATAAGCTCCTTGACCAAGAGCTTCTCCAAGAACACCATAACTGGCTTTAAGCTTGAAGAAATCAAACATATCTAGCGTGAAGAAATCTTCACTTGACATTATCCATGCAGCACTAAATGATCCAAAAGTACCCCATTTAGTATCCGCAAATATTGATGAGCCATCTCGTCTAATATCGCCAGTGAAAAAGTATTTATCGTTTACTCCAAAACGAGCATAACCTACAATTGCCTCACGTGACAAAGTTGAAGTTGAAGATGTTGATGTATCATTCACCACAGCATTGTAAAGTTCTAATCCTTGTGGATCAACTAAATTAAACTTACCAGCATTCATTCCGTAGCTTTCTCTACTTTCAGATTCATGAGCTAAATAAGCATCTACTTTCATAAAGCCATCAAAAAACTCTTGGTTATAACGAAGCGCATTTCTGATGATCCACTGTCTGAACTCACTTGTTGATTTATTTATGTAACCACCCTGACCTTTTGACGAGCCATAATATGGGTCTGATCTGAACGTTCCATCTCCTTCTTGTAGATAGAAAGCAAATGTACTTTCAAATGTGAGGATATCGCTTAATTTGGCATTCATGCTTTGATTAATCCCAATTCTATGTGAGTGTGAAGCATCTGTGTTGTAGTGAGCATCAGCTATAGAGTTGGTTAAGCCAGCAAAACCTCTTGAGTAATTATCACCATAATCGTATTTGAATCCACCATAGATATCCATCATTTTATTTCCGTCAGCATCTCTTTCAAACAGAGGATAAAGCCTTGGCATGTTAGCCGTTGTCCA
>CACNGE010000063.1 GCA_902619855.1 uncultured Bacteroidota bacterium | reverse complement strand
CTCATCCTGCGCTTCTTGCAATACACGTGCATTGAAATCCAACCAACTGATTTCCCTATTAACAAAATGATTTTGTGACATCTAACGCAATGATTTTGGACGAATAACAGTGCAGTCACACTGTTCAACTTCCGACCACGAAGATACATCAAAATGAAAAATAACAGCAGTCGCAGTGGGGATATTGGATTTTGAAAAATTGCCCAACGTTTGTGCAACATATGTACAAGCATAGTTGTGTCCAAATGATATCACAGTGTTGAGTTCATCAGGCAATTTGCGAACAAAATCAAGTACTTGCGCACCATGAAAATCATAGAGTTCTTCTTCAATTTGAATTTCTTCGGTGGAAAGTCCCAGTTCTGCAACCATCAACAAAGAGGTGTCGAACGCCCGTTTGGCTGGACTGCTATAAACCTGTTCGATATTCAGCTTATACTTATTGAGTTCTCTACCCACCAATGTCGCATCTCGAACCCCACGATCAGATATTGGACGTTCACGATCTGGGACGTCTAAGTCCCAAGAGGATTTGGCATGTCGAACCATAATCCATATTTTCATGGCGACAGGCGTTCGATGACCCAAGTGGATGATTTTTGTTTATACACCAAACGATCATGTAGTCGGTTTGTACGTCCTTGCCAAAATTCAATCGAATGAGGAGATACTTCATATCCTCCCCAATGTGTTGGCCTAGGAATGGGTTGATTTTTATACTGATCCTCCAAGGATTTCAACCTATTTTCCAGAGTAGATCGGCTTTCAATCACCTCACTCTGATTCGATACATGAGCTCCCAACTGGCTACCCCTGGGGCGAGATTGAAAGTATTGGTCAGATGCTTCTGATGGTAATTTTGTCGCAGTTCCCTGAATGATGACTTGACGCTCCATGCTCTGCCAAAAAAAAGAGATACACACCTGATTGTTATGTTCGATCGATTGCCCCTTAGAGCTGTTGTAGTTGGTATAAAAAACAAAACCCTCATCAGACACTTCCTTCAATAGTACAACACGCGATGCAACACCACCATCTGACTGCTGAGTGCTGAGGGTCATCGCATTGGTCTCTTGTTCTTTCCCCTTACTTTGAACCTCATCAAACCAATCCCTAAAAAGTATGATCGGATTTGGTGGGACTTCAGACGCGAGCAACTGCCCTTTGGTGTATTGTTTTCTAAAATCGGAGAGATCCATCATTGCAAATTTAGCTGTGAAAGTACAAAATCATTAAAACTCTAACGAATATCCATCATATGCAAGATCGATATGGGGGAAAATCTCAGCTGCTTCAGATTGGAATTGCGTCAAATCTTTGTATCGAGATGAGTAGTGTCCTAGAATCAGGTGTTTGACATGGGCATCTTTTGCAATTTGAGCAGCTTGCTGCGCTGTTGAATGAAGGGTTTTCTGCGCCAATTCTTGATGATCGTTCAAAAAAGTTGCCTCATGGTATAATACATCAACCTGATGGATTTGATCAATCATCTGTGGATGATAGGCAGTATCACTACAAAAAGCGTATGATTTTGGGGGTCGTGGATCATGCGTAAGCTTTTGATTTGCAATGCTATTACCCTGTGCATCAACCACGTCTTTTCCTTCTTTCAGATTTCGCATTTGACTCTGATCAATTTGATGTTTCTCTACAGCCTCAGCGTTGATTTTTCGATCTTTTGGGGTTTCACGAAATAAAAACCCATTGGTATATACACGATGCTTCAGTGGAATGGTGTGCACCTCTATTTCATCATCCGCAAGTAAACAAACAGTTGATTTCTGTGTCAACTCGTGAAAGTGAAGAGGGAAATTTGTCCATGAATTTGCCAGTTTGAGCAGTAAAGTAATTGATTCTTTAATGCCTTTTGGTCCATAAATATGTAGGGGTGCCTCGCGACCTAAAAGACGAAAAGTTGATATTAGTCCTGGAAGTCCATAAAAATGATCCCCATGAAGATGTGAAATAAATATATGTTTGATGTGAGCAAACTTAATTTTCTCTTTGCGTAAGAGCACTTGAGTTCCCTCTCCACAATCGATCAAAAACAGGTGTTTTTTTGTTGCTAGCAGTTGTGCCGTAGGTGCTTTATTGGCGTGAGGAGTTGCAGAATGACAACCGAGTATCTTTAGTTTCATCAGTAACCTAAATCACGTTCAATATCTTCAATTTCAATGGTTTCAAAGGCTTCATTTATCGTTGGAACAACATTTATCCCATTAGGCAGGAGCTTAAGCCCGATAGGGCCAGTTACGAC
>CACNGE010000062.1 GCA_902619855.1 uncultured Bacteroidota bacterium | reverse complement strand
CGATATTATTTTCGATCAGCACCCATTCGTGGTCTTTTGTGTATTTAAGGTTTTCTGGAATATTCATTGTCAAACGATTGTGAAGTGTAAAAGAAAGAATTTTGTGGTTAATTACCAAAGTTATAGCGCAGCGTTATCCCCGATCTGATATTGGTTTGGGGAAAAGCTGTTGAAATTGCAAATTTTGAAAAGGTATGATCGTAGAAAAATAAGGCTGTCAAGTTTCGCGAAAGTGCATAATCAGCAGATAATTTGAGTGACCATAAGCGTTGACCTGCTGTAACTTGGTTATTCAATAGATCGAGGTTTCGAACGATAGTGATATTGTTACGAATCGACAAGTCGCCTTTGATATTGATATCGCCTTTCAGTGTTGTTCGTTTGCCGCCAAGATTAGTGTGAAAGGGAACAGATTTTATACGATATCCCGTTCCAATGATCAGTTCTTTTCCACTAGTTTCTGTGAGAAGATTATTGTCCAGGCTCAGTGACAACGCACGGTCTCTTTTGATTTCAGCATTCAATTGAAAACTATTTTTAAGTTCAAAATCGACCTTAATCAATGGGTTGAATTGCTCCACCAAATTGATATTTGTATAAAGGGTTTCGTTGAGGAAGTTACCCCCTTGATCAAGTTGATTGGGCATAGTCTGATCATAATTTAGGTTGGTTTGGAAATTGTTTAGTGTATGACTGGCACGATACCCATGAGCAATGGAAAAGCGTTGAAAGTATTTTTTAAACAGCTTTGTTTTCATCAATCCTGTGTATTGAAGTGCCCAATTGGGTAGTGGTGATTCACGCGTAGCAGCAAGGGGAACAGTTTTGGGATTTTGTCCAGAATAGGCAGCCAAGAAAGCAGGAATCAAAACAGCTTGATTGATTTTTCCATATCCGACGGGAAACCCATCTGCGTCAACATTTGAGGGATCAAGACCTCTATCATTTGCCAAACGCTGTGCTACAATCAGTCGATTGTTTTTTAATTCCTCAAAAGTTTGGTCATCAACACCCCCAGACCCAAAAGCAGTATTGATCAGAATGGTTGACACTTCAAAGTTTCCAAAAGTGTTGGGGTTGAGGGCATCATAAATATTATCAGTAACGATAAAGTTTTCGCCTAGATTCTCTGACATCCTGCGATTTCCATTAATATCGAGTTGTAAGCCTTCGAGTAAACTCACTTCTGCAGAGTAGCTAAATTCTGTATTATGCACTTGTGTAAACTGTCCATTGAAGCTAGGGAATTGTGTAAGCCAACCACGTTTTGCAGCCTCATAACGGATGTCGCTTTGGCTACCCAGCGCAAATGATAACCCTGGATTTGAAGTGCCCAAAAATCCCACATTTTGTGTATAGCCAGGCAACACTGTTCCATTGTTTTCAGCATAGGTGAACTGCAGTCGTTTGAGAGCAGTAGCCAGACCGATTAAAGAGTTGGACAATTGTCTTTGAATGGCGTTATCATTTCTCGACTTTTTCTTCTTTTCTAATTTGAGGGCACGATAAATTTTTTGAAAATTAAAAGTGGAATTAAGGTTGTGTGTATTTGCGTTTTGTATGGTGTTGACCACGCCTAGAACATTGCCAAACTCATCCTCTACTTCACTCAAAGATTCTGACCCTCGCTGCCAATTAAAGTCACCAGAATAGCTATAGGTTCCATCGATAAAATTCACCAACGGAAGTAGCCTGAAGGGAAGATTATAGGTCAACCCAAGGCGCTGGCTAAACTGGTTTGGATCTCCCACATCCCAAATACCATCCCAGATGTCAAGCTGCTGGTTGACTTTTGTCGTACCTGATTGTTCATCATAATAATTTCGAACAATGTTTTTGCTCGATGCAGTGAAATCAAATCGAAGAGATTTAGTCAAATTATGATTGAGAGTAAACACCCAATCAAACATATAGTTTCGTTGTTGCAATTTTGGTAATGCAAGTTGTTGCGAAGCATCCACCCCCTCCAAAAACACCTCTCGAAACTGCTGACTGTTAAACGTTCGATTGATGTTTGTAGACAATGAAACACTGCTTGGAATCGGGTTGATGTTGATCGCACTCAACCATTTTAAATAGCTTTTTGTGTTGATAAATGTAAGCTTGGAAAAGGGTTCAATTGACAATGGCTCAAATCCATATTGATAGCCAGCACCCATTCGCAAGTTTTGAAAAGTATAGTCCTCGATTTCGTAATCACTTCTTTTTTCTTCATTAAATGAATATGACAAATCGAAGTTTTCTATGTCAAAAAAGTCTTTTCGCTGTTCAGGGCCTCGCTGCTTTCGTACACCAATAAGGTTTATACTTT
>CACNGE010000061.1 GCA_902619855.1 uncultured Bacteroidota bacterium | reverse complement strand
ACTATACATGCATGAGCATCAACATCATAGACGATAACATCGTTTTTTGACACGAGTGAATCAATAGTTGAGAGGATCCCTTGATATCCAAAATTTAAAAGATATGCAGCTTCTTTGTTGACAAAAGCTGCCAATTCGTTTTGCAACTGTTCGTGTGCGCTTGTGTGACCAGACATCAAGCGAGCACCCATAGGATATGCAGAGCCATATTCTTTAGCTGCCTCAGCATCGATTTTTCGTACGTCGGGATGATTCGCAAGACCAAGGTAATCGTTTACACTCCACGTAATCACCTCTTTGCCCTGAAATAACATGCGATTGCCAATCGGTCCCTCAAGTTTTGGGAAAGCAAAATAGCCCTCTGCAACCTCAGACCACTTTCCTAGTGGACCTCTATTAGCGCGCATTCGATCAAAAATATCGTTATTCATTGTATTGTTGTTAAGCAGTTCAATTTAGTGTTCTTATTTGATATATTCAATTGCTTTTTCGTCTTGCAAATGGTTTGCATCAAAAAACCCTTGCTCTTTCATCCACTGATCACTGTAAATTTTGCTCATATACCTGGATCCGTGATCACAAAAAATAATGACCACAACACTGTTTTTGTCAAAAAACAACTTTTGTTGATTGAGTTGTCGAGTTGCTTGTAGTGCTGCGCCAGAAGTATATCCAACAAAAATCCCTTCTTTCTTGGTAATTTCTCTGGCAGCATGCGCACTTTCTTCATCTGTTACTTTTTCAAAGTGATCGATGTATTCAAAATGGGTGGTGGAAGGAATCAGGTTTTTACCTAAGCCTTCTATTCTATACGGGTATATTTCATTTTCATCAAACTCAGATGTTTCATGAAACTTCTTTAATACTGATCCATAGGCATCAACTCCGATGATTTTGATGTTTGGGTTTTTTGATTTTAAATACCTTCCAATGCCAGAAATTGTACCTCCTGTACCACTTGCTGCCACTAAATGGGTAATCTGACCAGCAGTTTGTTCCCATATTTCAGGGCCAGTGGTTCGGAAATGTGCATCAGTGTTCAATTCGTTAAAGTACTGATTGATATACACAGACCCCTTGATTTCGTTGTGCAGTCGTTTTGCGACTTGATAATATGAGCGAGGGTCATCAGCTTTCATATGACCTGGGCACACATATACGGTGGCACCCATGGCTCTGAGCATATCAATTTTGTCTGGGGATGATTTGGAGGAAACAGCTAAAATACATTTATACCCTTTGATAATACTGGCCATCGCAATGCTAAAACCAGTGTTTCCTGATGTTGTTTCGATGATGGTATCGCCAGGTTTAAGGATGTTTTTTCGTTCTGCCTCTTCAATAATGTGTAGTGCAATTCGATCTTTGTTCGAGTGACCTGGATTGGCAAATTCAGCTTTTGCATAATAGCTTCCCAAAAAGCCATCAACAGTCTTATTGAGTTTTATAAGTGGGGTGTTGCCAACCAAGTCCAATACACTGTAGTGCGCCTCTATTACCTTTTTTGTCATAAGTAATGAATTATAGGCTTTCCAATTTGAAGACAAATTTACAGAATTTTAATGGTTTTAAGAAAAATCAGAGGTGGCTTAAACTCTTGTTTAAAGAGGGTAAAACAAAATGTGTACTGTTTTCATCATTTTGGGTTTAAGATTGTATATATTTGAAAAAAAAATTGTGATGTTAACAGCAGAGCTATTTGCAGAGCTTAAAGATCGCCTGGATGCGTTAAGGAGGTCTCTTTGACGTGGATTCGCTAACAATAGAGGTTCAGAACAAAGAGGAAAAAACGCTTGCTCCCGACTTTTGGGATGATACTACTTCAGCAGAGGCTTATATACGAGCGCTTCAACCCAAAAAACAATGGCTTGAGGATATTGCCAATCTTTCAACAAAAATTGATGATTTATCTGTGTTACTAGAATTCTCAAAAAGTGGAGATGATGTGTCAGAGGATCTCAACACTTTACATGCTGAAACAAAACGATTTATCGAGGATTTGGAATTCAAAAACATGCTTTCCGAAGAAGGGGATTCATTTTCTGCAGTATTGCAAATCACAGCTGGTGCAGGCGGCACAGAGAGTTGCGACTGGGCATCAATGCTGATGCGAATGTATATGATGTGGGCAGAGAAACATGGTTATAAAGTCAGGGAACTCAATTTGCAAGAAGGAGATGTTGCTGGCATCAAAACAGTTACGCTTGAGTGCAAAGGCGATTATGCATTTGGTTGGCTCAAAGGAGAAAATGGTGTGCATAGGCTCGTGAGGATTTCTCCATTTGACAGCAATGCAAAAAGACATACAAGCTTTGCATCAGTATATGTTTACCCTTTGGTTGATGACTCTATCGAAATTGACATCAATCCTGCAGATATTCAAATCAC
>CACNGE010000060.1 GCA_902619855.1 uncultured Bacteroidota bacterium | reverse complement strand
ATTTCAGGGGCACGAATGATGTGATCTGGCACATACCTAGGAGAATATTTGTTCCTCAACTGAGATCGTATTACTTGCTCATCTATGTTCGATTGAAGCACTACAAACAGCAGTAAAGTATCTATATGTTGACTCGTGAGATGAATCACAAGACTGTCTTCAATTTCATCTTGATTGTTCAGCAAATTATAAATCTCTGCTGTGCCAATGCGCACTCCTTGTCTGTTCAGTGTTGCGTCTGAGCGTCCATGAATGATTAGACTGCCCCTCTCGTTTTCAGTTGCCCAATCGCCATGATTCCAGACGTTTGGATACATACTATAATAGCTTGCTTTCAGCAACTGATAGTCCTTATCATTCCAGAAATGAACCGGCATAGATATAAATGGTTTTGACAACACCAACTCCCCAGGCTGATGTTGAATTTTTGTACCATCTGTATTCCAAATTTCGACTGCTGCACCCAACATCTTACATTGAATTTCTCCTGGCACTACTTCCATTTCAGGGTGCCCCCCAACAAAAGCAGTACAAACATCTGTTCCTCCACTTAGAGAGATGATATGAGTGTTTGGAAAGCGATACTGTAATGACTTGCAGGTGTCAGCAGACAAGGGGGAGCCAGTTGAGCCAATGGTCTTCAAGTGATCAAAATCATAGCCTTCAAGCCCAGAAAAACCCTCATCTGCTTGCTGCTGAAAATACACTGCCCCATGTCCAAAATGATTGATTTTTGCTTTAGAGGCAAAATCCCAAAGTACTGAACCTGTAGGGGTTGTTGGTGCGCCATTATACAGACAAAGCGTAGCACCACACAACAAACTCGACAAAGCGTAATTCCACATCATCCAACCAGTTGTGGAATACCAAAAATATCGATCTCCCTCAAAAACATTTTGATGAATCGCAAGTGCTTTTTGGTGTTCTAAAATCATTGCTCCTGTACCATGAACAATTGCTTTGGGTTTTCCAGTCGTACCTGATGAAAACAATACCCATATCGGATCAGAGAATGACACAGGGGTTTGATGAAGCAGATGTAAATTTTGATCAGGGTCGTCAAAAGTCTGGTAGCTACATAGGTCTATGCAATGACAGTTTCCCAAGGCCTTTTGAAGGGCATCCACTTTTGCGCTAATGTCATATCTCTTTCTTCTGTAGGTATAGCTGGAATGAGCAAAAAGTACCTTGGGTTGCAGTTGTGAGAATCGATCATTAACAGCGTTGATTCCAAAATCTGGGGAGCATGATGACCAAACTGCACCCAGACCATTGACAGCCAAAAAAGCAGCAATAGTTTCAGGCGCATTAACACAGTATGCCGCCACACAATCTCCTTTCTCAACACCCATAGCGAGTAATTGCTGCTGTATGTGCACAGTTTTATTGTAAAGTTCTTGCCTACTAATTTCAGTTAAAGGGCTTGTTTCACTTTGATAAATGATTGCTGGTCGTTGGTTTGAGAATTGAGAAAAAACATGTTTGGTGTAACTCAACTCTGCCCCATAAAACCATGTCGTTTTCCAAGGTTTATCAGAACGATTCATCACTTTTGAAAAGGGTTTGTCAAAATCAACAGAGAAAAATCGTGCAATAGACGCCCAAAATATATCTTGATCACTGATACTCCAATGATGAAGATCGTGATAATTTGAAAAGGAGATTTGATACTCCCTGTTTAAAAATTCAGTGTATAGTCGATACTGAGATGTTTCGATTTTGGACATGATCAAGCATTGTAAGAAAAGTAATTTTTCACTATCTTAAATAAAAAACCCCACTATTGAAGTGAGGTTAAAATGGTGGGCGCGAAGGGATTCGAACCCCTGACCCCTTGGGTGTAAACCAAGTGCTCTGAACCAACTGAGCTACGCGCCCAAAATACTGATAATCAATAAGTTAGGTTATTTTACAGAGATGCAATTTAATTGTATGAACCTTATCATGCACCTTACTTGCTGTATTTTCACTAACTCAAAGACCGTAAAAGGCACGCAAATATAATCGTTTTAGAGAACTAAGCCAATAATAGTTTTTCCTTAAATTAGTACCACTAAAAACAATACGATGAAGAAAAAGGAAGCTATTCTATTTGTAATTGCAGTTATTATTATGGCAATAGCTTATTTCTACAGCGACAAATATGCCAAAGAAACTGAAGCAAGAGTTCAGGAATTCATAGAACAAAAAGAATCCAAAGAAGATTAAGCCTTATTTAACTTAAAAATCTCATAGCTCAACATAACCTCATCAAAAATTGGTTTTGATACAGGGTTTGAACCATCCAAAAATGAGTTCAAAGCATCTTCATCGTGTACAGCAATCTTAAACATTACTGCACTTTTATCAGGGGATACTGTACCCAAAGTTTTGGTTAAATCTGCAATTTTTTTTCTTTCATTTATTCCCTCTTCAGATTGCATAAAGCCCATAAATTTCTCAAACTTACCTTCTTTTAGCTTTGCAACAACAAGTATATCTTTCATAATTATCTTTTGGTTTTAATTAATTTTTACTAATATA
>CACNGE010000059.1 GCA_902619855.1 uncultured Bacteroidota bacterium | reverse complement strand
CAGGCGTGGGAAGGATGGATTTTGGAGCCGCTTGTAAAGACAAATGATTAACAGTTTGACCAGTATTTGCAAAAGTTAAATACTCAAAATCGTCTTTGCGATGGAAGTTAAACTTGTATTGCTTTTCAACGCTAAGTGTGGTATCAACAAAAGTGGTGTCTCGATCTTGTGAGATAATCAGATAATCTGTGATTGGTCTTTTTTCAGTAAACAATTGTTTTAAACGCTGCCCAAATAAACTGTCTTGGTTTTGGGAAGGCCTATTGAAAGAATCGTTTAATGAAGGGTCTCCTCGCATAAGATCTCTATTATTGGTAGATAAAGATAGATTTTGAGATTGCACATTAATGGCAGCAAGCAAACAATAGATTGCAAAAAATTGTCTCAAAGCATTCATTTGGGCAAAGGTATAGAATTCGAGTGGAGAGTTGAACGAGTCTTTTCAAACCATTTCAAATAAGAGATATAATAATGAGATTCCCAATTTGAAGCAATATTGTAAATTCGCTAAAAATATTTAAAACCATATTTTCGTTTTTTTGAAAATTTATAGTGAAAATGAGGTTACTTGCTTCCAGAAATAAATTAATATGAACATATATAAACTAATAAAACTAAATCGATTAATTAAAAATTTTAGACTTAAGTTTTTAGGCATTTATTTATTACATATTTCAAAAAGAAGGTATTTAGCAATCCATTTTGATCCAGTCAATGCATGTAACTTGAGATGTAAAATGTGTTACTTTACAGATAAGGATTATGTCAAAAAATTAAAAGGTATTTTTCCCCAAGAAGAAATAGAATACTTAGGAAAAGCTTTTTTTAAACGTGCATTAAAACTACAAATTGGTTGTGGAACAGAACCCACTCTTTATAAAAATATCAGTAAAATTGTAGAAACTGCCTCAAAATATAAGGTCCCAAATATCAGTTTAACTACAAATGCCAACTTACTAGAAAACGAAAAATTGGAAGATTGGGCCTCCAAAGGGCTCTCAGAAATAATTATTTCCTTACATGGAGTTCAGAAAGATACGTACGAGACAATGATGGCGAAAGCAGATTATGAAAGATTTATGAATTCTTTAGAAATCATTTCTTCGATTAAAAAGAAATACCCTCTTTCATTGCGAATAAACTACACGTTTAATGAAGACAATTTTTATGAACTTGGGGGATTCTTCAAAACTTTTGGGAAATATCATATTGACGTTTTACAAATAAGACCTATCATAAAGCTAGGCAATACCGCCTACAATAACTTTAGCTTAAAAAAAATTATCCCCATGTATGACGATGTGCTTCAAAATCTAACTAAAGACGCTAAAAAACACAATGTTATGCTGTTAGCTCATAACATAAAACAAATAAAAAAGCGAGTTTCGATGGAAAGTGTAATTAACAAATATGTTTATTGTTATATCTCTCCGAGTGATTTGTTTAATGAAAACTTTAAATGGAAAGAAGATACTTATGATACCTACGCAAAAAGAGTTTCCATTGGAAAGCAAATTTTGAACGATGCTTTTTCCAGTAAAACAAAAATTTTGAGCTATCGAAATGACAAATTAAATTATGAAATCCAATAAAAATTGAACCTATTTGTTTCTTTTCCTTGTTACATAAGCAACCCTTAAACAGTATACTATATTTTCATGCAAACGCAGCACACCAAGTTTGTTGAATGTGGTACTGACGAAGCAGGACGAGGGTGCTTGGCAGGTCCTGTTACAGCTGCTGCAGTTATCCTTCCTCCCACATACAAACATCCTTTGCTTAATGACTCTAAAAAACTAACTCCCAAACAAAGAAAGGAAATGCGAAAAGAAATTGAACATGTTGCCATTTCCTTTGCGATAGCTCATGTGATGCCAGAGAGGATAGATGAAATCAATATCCTTAATGCCTCTATTGAGGCCATGCACCTAGCCATTGAAAAACTTGACACCATTCCTGCATTTATCCTTGTCGATGGCAATCGTTTCAAACCCTATTTGGAGATCCCACACAAATGTATGATCAAAGGGGATGCTCGCTATCTCAACATAGCTGCTGCATCTGTACTGGCAAAAACGGAAAGAGATGAATTCATGACACAGCTTCATAGTAGTTTGCCTTACTACCATTGGAATACAAACAAGGGGTATCCAACCAAAAATCATCGAAAAGGAATCCAGTCGAATGGAGCCTCCAAATGGCACAGAAAAAGTTTTACATTAATGCCAACACAAACCCAATTCGATTTCTAACTTTATTACCTTTGTACCATGCGCTATGTACCCTTTTTCATTATAGTTTTTTTCCTCACACAATGTTCAACACCTACCCAGCCAGTGGTTGATCCACTAGGATTTATCCCTGCAAAACCTCTTGCTATTCTTCATACCGAAGACATGGAATCTGTTATGCGTTTTTCCAAAAATCAACCTGAATTAAGTTCTTTTCTCAAACCTCTGATGTCTTTGGATGAACATTGGCTGCCTTTTCAAGAGTCCACGATTAGTTTTCACGAAGAGGGTGTGAAAGACTACAAATACTTGCTCATTCATCCATTGACACCACTTGATAGTGTTCCACAACTCATCGGAGATACTTTACGTTATGAAAATCTACCCATTGTCCAGTTTGAAAAACAAAAAACAAATCGGTATGCGCTTGTTCATAACGATTATTATTTTGAGTCTGACTCTAGAATTTTAATCGAAAATA
>CACNGE010000058.1 GCA_902619855.1 uncultured Bacteroidota bacterium | reverse complement strand
TCAGTAATTACTGTGCACGAAGGGACTTATAGAGAAAGAGTTTCTCCTAACCATGGTGGATTAAGCGCTACTAAGCCAATAATTTATCAGGCATCACCAGGGCAAGATGTTTGGATTAAAGGTTCGGAAATTATCAAGAAATGGGAAAAGTATAATGGCAATATTTGGATGGTTAAAATTGATAATAAATTCTTTGGTGATTTCAATCCTTACGCTGAAATAGTTGAAGGGGATTGGCTTATAAATACTTATGGAATGGATCATCATTTAGGTGAAGTTTATTTAAACGGTAGTGCTCTATATGAAGTAGGAAAATTAAGTGACGTATATAATGAATCACCACTTAATAGAGCTAGTGATAAAGATGGATCTAGATATAAATGGTTTTGCAAGATTGAAAATGGCTACACATTAATTTACGCAAATTTTAAGGGTCTCAATCCAAACAAACAGTTAGTAGAAATTAATGTTAGACCTGTAGTTTTTTTCCCAAAAAAAACCGGTGTGAATTTTATAACTGTTAGAGGGTTTAAAATGGCTCATGCTGCCACTCAATGGTCGCCACCAACTGCCGAACAGGTTGGTTTGATTGGCCCATATTGGAGCAAGGGGTGGATTATTGAGGATAATCTAATTACTGACTCAAAATGTACTGGAATAAGTATTGGTAAGGAAAGAGCATCTGGTCACAATGAATGGACAAACTTAAAGTTGAAACATGGTACACAAAGGGAAAGAGATGTAGTTTTTAAAGCTTTAAAGCTGGGTTGGTCTTTTGAAACAATTGGCTCTCATATAATACGAAACAATACCATTAAAAACTGCGAACAGACTGGAATTAGTGGGCATCTTGGAGGTGTAGGGAGTCAAATTTACAATAACCACATATACAATATTCACATTAAAAAACAATTTTTTGGATATGAAACAGGTGGTATTAAATTACATGCTCCAATTGATGTGATTATTAGAAATAATTTAATTCATGACAATTACAGAGGAATATGGCTTGACTGGCAGTCACAAGGTACTAGAGTTTCAGCTAACATATTATTTAACAACGAAAAAGAGGACTTATTTAACGAAGTGAATCATGGTCCTATGGTAGTTGACAATAACATCATGTTATCTGAAACTTCAATACTTAATGCATCTCAAGGAACAGCCTATGCACACAATTTAATTACTGGGAAAATTATAATAAGAAAGGTTGCAAATAGGTTTACCCCATATCATTTTCCTCACTCAACAAGTGTTAAAGGTTTGATGACAATTTTAACTGGCGATGACAGATATTATAATAATATTTTGACTAGTAATTATGAAATCAAGCAATCTAAAGAACCAAAAACGGATAAAATACATAACGGATTAGACGCTTATGATGAATATCCATTATCATCTGATTACTGGTACAAAGGTAAGAGACCTGATGATTTTGCAAATCATAAACTTCCGGTTTACATTAATTCAAATCTTTATTTTAATAAAGCCAAGCCTTTTAATAGAGAGATAGATAAGTTTGAAAACAGAAAATTTGTTCCAAAAATTTCAATTGAAAAGAAAAAAAATAGCTATTATTTAAATTTCTTAATTGATGATAGTTTTAAAAAAGTTAAAACCTCATTAGTGAATACTTATAAATTGGGAATGGCATTTCAGTCGGAAGCTGCATTTGAAAATAAAGATGCCTCTCCATTGGTTATAGATACTGATATGTTGAATAATAAGAGAAATACATCAAATCCAATAGTTGGACCATTTGAAAGGATAAAAAAGGGGAAAAATAATATAAAGATATTTACTACTAAAAGATAAATAAAATCTAAAATGAGAGCAATTTTTTGTTTATTGACAATTTCAATTTTGATATTTGGTTGTACAAATGATGCTGTAAACGAGTATGAATTAAAAATTAGCGCAAGCCCATCTGAGGCTGGGATAATCAATCCATCTAGTGGTAGCTATGAGGAGGGAACTGAGATAACTATTAGAGTTTCACCTAACCAATATTATGAATTTGACAAGTGGAGTGGAAGTTGGAGTGGTTCAGAAAATCCTCTAACTATTACAATGGATGGTAACAAGACCTTAATAGGTTATTTTAAATTACAAGATTCAGATGGAGATGGGATTACTGATGATATAGACCAATGTAACACAACACCAAGTGGACAAACAGTAGACGAAAATGGTTGTTCAGATTCACAAAAAGACACTGATGGAGATGGAACAACAGATGATATAGATCAGTGCCCAGAAACAAACAGTGGAAGCGAAGTAGATCAAAATGGTTGTGCTGATTATCAGAAGGATAGTGACGGAGATGGAGTGACTGATGATTTAGATCAATGCCCAGAGACTGTTTCTGGAAGGCCAGTTGATGAATTTGGTTGTCAGATGACATTGTACCTAGACACTAATGGTGTAACTATTAAAGCATACGAATGGGCTCAGGTTGGAGATACAGGAGTTATTGAAAATGTAGAGTATGTTATAGTAGATGAAAGTCAGCTTCGTGAAATAGTTAGTAATAATGAAAACTTTGAAAACATATGCACCAGTAAGGTCACAAATCTTTCAGGACTATTTTTTGCGTATCAAAGCAGTAATTATAGAATAAAAAGTTGGGATGTAAGTAATGTTGAGGACATGAGTGAAATGTTTTATGATTCTAATTATTTTGACGATGTTTCGTACTGGGACACAAGTAGTGTTTTAAACATGCAAGGAATATTTGGATTAATGCGAAATAATTGGAATATTTCTAATTGGAATGTAAGTAATGTTACAAATATGACTGGAGCTTTTTATGGTATTTTAAATACATATTTAGCTTTTTCATTTAACGGAATTGATTTGTCATCTTGGGACGTATCTAGTGTTGAAAATATGGGAGCGATGTTTGCTAACACAATAATTTATGACGGAAGAACTGACA
>CACNGE010000057.1 GCA_902619855.1 uncultured Bacteroidota bacterium | reverse complement strand
GGAAAAGAGTATGTTTTTGTTTCCAGTATGAATGAGTTTCGTAGCAAAGACAGAAGGTATAGAGGTTTAAATGTTGAGGTTAAAAGTATCATGCTTACAAAGAGAAAATAGAATTACTGCATTGAATATAGTATATTTAGCTTGTCTTAAGTGTAGTTTTATTTAAATTTCAAAATTCAAAAATCAACTATGGTTCTAAAGCATGAAAAAAAATCAATGCGCTTAAATGTTATCGTTGTTTTAAGTTTATTGGCCGTGGTCAGTGTGTTGCGTGCACAAGAACAAAGACAGATCAATAGCATCAATTTTGACCATGTAACAAATAGTGAAGGATTAATGCACAACTCCATTGATCCTATTTATCAAGACTCCCGAGGATATATGTGGTTGGGAACTGTCAATGGACTTTATAAGTACAATGGAAACAGATACAAGATTTACAACAATGAACTTGGAAATCAAAACTCTATTATTGGTAATAGAATAACTGCAATAATTGAAGATAGTGAAGGAGTGGTGTGGATTGGTACTTCTAGTGGTCTATGTAGGTACAATAGAGAAACTGATTCTTTCAGCAGGGAGCTGATTAACGCTCAAAGCAATTCAAGTTTCATCTTCAAACACAATGTAAATACTTTATTTGAAGACGACTCAAAAACACTTTGGGTTGGAACCTCTGATGGTTTGCATCGATTAGACAGGGGGTCAAATGGTTTTACATTTAGTGTGTATCAAGCTGATAGTAATGGTGTTGGTCTTAGTAACAATTATGTTACTCAGATTCTTCAAGATGATATGGGATTATTGATTGGCACTAGAAAAGGATTAAACAGACTCACTTTCAAGGATGATTCTGAGGCGGAAATAAAAAAAATACTACATAAGAACCTTGCAGACTTATTTGTATTAAGCATGAATATCGATGTTAATTCAAATGTTTGGGTAGGTACTAATACAGGGCTTCATAAAATATCCTACTCAAGTGGGAATAATTTTGATGTTTCTAAAAATGTTCTTAAAACAATTGATAAAAGGCTGTCTGATGTAAGTGTCAATTCTCTTCTTAGATATGATGAATCTAACATTTGGATTGGAACAAAAAAATTAGGACTAATTCATTTAAATCATGAAAATAATAAAGTTAGATTTTTTGAGCATGATATAATAAATGCACAAAGCCTGAGGAGTAATGAAATAAATGTAATTACGAAAGACAATTCAGGCCTGTTATGGATTGGAACAGCTAGGGGTGGGGTTAGTAAACTTGACCTGCAAAAGAAAAGAATTGAACATATCAAAAACCATGTTGTTGATCCTTTTAGCCTCAGCGGAAACATAGTTAACAGTATTTATGAAGACTCCCAAAAAAATATTTGGATTGGTACTTTTGGTAGTGGTTTAAATGTTATTGATAATCAACCAAAAGACAACAACGTCACTCATATAGACAGCAGGATTATTGGGAGTGACAATGTTCATGCAATTTGTGAAGATAATTATGGCAATATTTGGTTGGGGACTATGTCAAACGGGATTACCCAAATTAAGTTTAATAATGGAAGAATTGTAAAAACTGCTCGATTTACAAGAGAAAACACCAATGATATTTTAATGTCCAATAAGATTAGTCTTATGTATAAAGATGTAAGAGGGGACATATGGATTGGTGGAGATTCAAACCTTGGTCTTCTTAGACTCAAACCTAGCAAAGAGTTTGGAAAGCTACCCCTAATAAATCAATACAAAAGAATCGAAGGAAACAAAAATAGCTTAACAGAAAATCACGTTTCTGCCATATATGAAGACTCTCAGGGTATACTGTGGGTTGGCACCAGAAACAACGGGTTGGTTAAGGTACTAAGGGATGCCAACAACAATCCAATTGATTATGTGAGAATTAGAGGAAGAGAAAACAATCCATCAGGCTTAAATAACAATCAAATCTTTGCTATACACGAGGATTCCGATAGTAACCTTTGGATAGCAACTTTTGGTGGTGGATTGAATAAAATTCCTAAAGAACAAAAACATAAAAAATTACCTAAAATCATTAAATTCAAAAAAGACCAAGGTTTACCCAGTAATGAAATATATGGAATCTTGGAAGGTAACAATAATGATCTTTGGATTAGTACCAATAATGGAATCTCAAATTATGATATAACACAAGACAAGTTTACTAATTTAGGACTAAATGATGGATTACAGGCTCTTAATTTTAGAAAGAATGCTTTTTTTAAATCACAAGATGGTACAATGTATTTTGGGGGTTTAAATGGGTTTAACAAATTCAATCCGGATGGTTTTCAAAAAAATAGCACCCCTCCAAAAGTAGAAATAGTTGGCTTTAAAGTATTCAACAAAGATGTTGAGGTTAACGAAGAAATACTCGGAAAGGCAATTTTAGATAAGGAAATCTCTGAAACCGATTTTATTGTTTTAAAAAACTCACACAACTCCTTTTCTTTCGAATTTTCTGCCATGCATTTTTCATCACCAAAACAAAACCAATACAAATATATGTTGGAAGGTTTTAATGAAGATTGGATTGAAAAGGACCATGACAAGCGATTTGCAAACTACTCAAACCTTGATGCTGGAGACTATGTGTTTAAGGTTATGGCTTCAAATAATTATGGCAACTGGAACGAAACTCCAAAAGAATTGCGTGTAAAAATTTTACCGCCTTTTTGGAAAACTTGGTGGGCATATTTAATATATGCTTTATTCTTTGTCTTCTTGATGTGGTTATTTAGACGTTACATTTTAATAAGCGTTGATTATAATAACAAACTCAAAATTGAAAAATTTGAAAAAAGGAAGTTAAAAGAAATAAACAAAATGAAATTGGAATTCTTCACCAATATTTCTCACGAATTTAAAACGCCATTAACGTTAATTTTAGGACCGCTACAAAGCCTTCTTGAAATTAAAACAACAGATTTAAAAACAAAAGAATCGTTGTTGATTATGGATAGAAATGCAAAGCACTTATA
>CACNGE010000056.1 GCA_902619855.1 uncultured Bacteroidota bacterium | reverse complement strand
TCACTAAAAGGGCGTCCAATTGTATCTGACTGCTCATAGGTAATCGTTACTGTATTGTCTTGAATATCAATAATCATTTCTCAATTTTACTCGCCAATAGGTATAAAATTGCCATTCGAACAGCAACCCCGTTTTGAACTTGATCAAGAATAATTGCGTTTTCAGAGTCAGCTACGTCTGATGAAATCTCAACCCCTCGATTGATGGGGCCTGGATGCATGATCAAGAGCTCTTTGTCTACCTTCTCTAACACTTTCTTTGTTATGCCATATTGCATGGCATACTCACGATTGGATGGAAAGAAACTCGCTTTCATGCGCTCGAATTGCACACGTAGTATATTGGCAACATCTGCCCATCGAAGGGCTTTTTCCAAGTTGGTTTCAACACTAATACCCAAAGACTTAATATGTTTAGGAATCAAAGTAAGTGGTCCACATACCATGACCTCAACACCCAATTTTTTGAGCGCAAAGATATTCGATAAGGCAACCCTAGAATGCAGTATATCCCCTATAATCACCACTTTTTTACCTCTGATTTCTCCCAATTTTTCACGAATCGAAAAACAATCTAAAAGTGCTTGTGTTGGGTGTTCATGAGCACCATCCCCTGCATTGATGATACTCGCGTCAACATGTTTGGACAAGAACATCGCAGCACCGGGGTTTGGATGACGCATGACAACCATATCCACTTTCATCGAAAGAATATTATTGACAGTATCAATCAAAGATTCTCCTTTTTTAACAGATGAATTTGAGGCAGAAAAATTAATCACATCTGCTGAAAGTCGCTTCTGTGCAAGCTCAAAAGATAATTTTGTTCTTGTGCTGTTTTCAAAAAATAAATTGGCAATCGTTACATCTCTGAGTGAAGGCACCTTCTTAATCGGTCGATTGATGACCTCTTTGAAGTGCGAAGATGTTTCAAAGATGAGTTCAATATCAGCATCTGTCAGATATTTTATTCCCAATAAGTGCGAAACACTTAACTTACTCATTTGATTTATTTATAATATATACTGCATCCTCTCCATGTTCCTCTTGCCAATGCACGAGGACTTTCTCATCTGCAATGGCATCAACCTGCCGACCCAAATAGTCGGGCTGTATGGGTAAATGACGCGAAAATCTTCTGTCGATGAGTGTGAGTAATTCGATCTCAGATGGGCGACCATATGAATCGATGGCTGTCAAAGCAGCTCGAACACTCCGACCTGTGTATAACACATCATCAATCAATACCACTTTTTTGTTTTCAACCGAGACATCCATCAGGTTTTTGTTAGCAGACAGCACTTTTTCTGATCGTCTAAAGTCGTCTCTAAAAAATGTAATATCGAGAAACCCATGTTCAATCGCTTCCAAATGATCTTCCTGTTCAAGAATGTACAGGAGACGCTTGGTTAAAACAGCACCCCTTGGTTGGATGCCTATAAGGATGGAATTAGAAAAATCTTGGTGTTTTTCGCGCAACTGACAAGCTAGGCGATTAAGGATGATTTGAATTTCTTTAGTATCGAGGAAAAATCGATTACTCATCCAATATTATTTGGGCAAAATTAGGAAATTAAAATGAATTATAGTTAAAAGTAAAGCTTGGAACATTGTTACGAGAGTTTTACTCATCTCAAGTTTTAAAAAAATATGCTCGTCAATCTTTGAGTTCACAAGAAAAATTATATTTTAGATAATCTTAAAACCAAAATTATGAAAAGACCTACGCTATTCCTTTTACTCCTAGTTTTTACGATTTCTTGTCATAATCCTAATCCCAAACCTATTGCTTCGGTTATTGTGCATGGTGGTGCTGGTTATGTTACAACTGATGACATGACTGAACAAGAAGAGGAAGAAATTCGAGCAACAATCGAAAAATCACTTCAAAAAAGCAATGAACACTTAGCAAATGGTGGTACTAGTGTTGAGGCTGTTCAAATTGCCATCAACATCTTGGAAGACTCTACTTATTTCAACGCTGGAAAAGGCTCTGTCTTCACCTCTGCTGGAACCCATGAGTTGGATGCCTCTATAATGAATGGTGAAAATATTCAAGCTGGAGCAGTCGCTGGACTGACGAATATCAAAAACCCCATTGATGCTGCTATTGCTGTGATGGAACATTCTCCACACGTGTTTTTGATTGGGAAGGGTGCTGAAGAGTTTGCAGTAGCACATGGCATGGAAACAGTTCCACAAAGTTATTTCTACAATGAAGATCGATATAGTGAACATATTGAGGACTTGCATGAAAACAATAAAAAATTTGGGACTGTGGGTGCTGTTGCCATCGATAAAAATGGAAATATAGCAGCTGGCACTTCAACAGGTGGTATGACCAACAAACGCTTTGGACGTGTTGGCGATGTACCAGTGATTGGTGCAGGAACATATGCCGAAAATGGTGTTGGCGGCTTGTCTGCAACAGGTCATGGAGAGTATTTTATACGAAATGTAGCAACCTATGATATTGCTGCACAAGTAAAATATGGTACTGCAAACCTCGATGAAGCTAGCTATCATACACTGATGGAAAAACTCAAAAACCAAGGGGGTGAAGGCGGTGTTATTGGCCTTGATAAAGATGGCAAGGTAGTCATTCACTTCAACACTGTTGCCATGCCACGTGGGTATATCAATGACAAGGGGGAAACAGTCGTGAAGATTGATCAAGAGTAGTGCTATACGCCTACTTCAGCAGCAAACTTCGAGGAAAGACGCTTGTACAACCCATCATTCAATCGATCTCTAATTGTTGAGAATGCAGTGAGTGTTTCTTCAACATCATCTAGCGTGTGGGAAGCTGTCGGAATCAGTCGCAGCAAAATCAGTCCTCTAGGAATCACTGGATAAACAACGATTGAACAGAAAATACCAAAGTTTTCTCTCAAATCTTTGACCAAAACCATTGCTTCAGGAACACTCCCTTTCAGATAAACAGGAGTCACACAACTTTGTGTTGATCCTAAATCAAAGCCTTTTTCTCTCAGACCAGTTTGCAACGCATGTACATTCTTCCAGAGTTCTGCTTTGAGTTCAGGCATCGAACGCAGCATCTCCAAACGCTTTAAGGCACCTTTAACAAGGACCATTTGAAGTGATTTTGCGAACATCTGCGATCGCATATTGTATTTGAGATAATCAATGATGTCTTTATCTGCTGCAATGAATGCACCTGTACTCGCCATCGACTTGGCAAAAGTGGCAAAATATACATCGATATCGTCTTGAACACCTTGCTCCTCGCCTGCCCCAGCACCTGTGTGGCCGAGTGTCCCAAAACCATGGGCATCATCAACAAGCAGTCGGAAGT
>CACNGE010000055.1 GCA_902619855.1 uncultured Bacteroidota bacterium | reverse complement strand
TTTTTTTTGGTCGTTCAAAGATATCATTTTTATATGTTTGTAAAAAAATTGATATGCCTGAACTGCTTCCTTTACAAGTTGCTGACGTTCAGCGTCTGACAGATGATGCTGTTGCCATTTCGTTTGCCGTACCAAAAGATCTAACAGAAACTTTTTCATTCCAAGCTGGGCAATTCCTGACTTTATCACAAACAATAGATGGTGATGACGTAAGGCGATCCTACTCTATTTGCAGTGCGCCACATGAAGGACTTTTGCGTGTTGGTATCAAAGCCATCCCCAATGGGTTGTTTTCGAACTATGCCAATCGCAAAATTCAGGTTGGTGATACCCTTGAAGTA
This sequence comes from uncultured Bacteroidota bacterium, assembly GCA_902619855.1. GTDB lineage: Bacteria > Bacteroidota > Bacteroidia > Flavobacteriales > Flavobacteriaceae > UBA724. The sequence goes on along the minus strand of CACNGE010000055.1, from coordinate 3,008 downwards.
GGTGTCCCAGAAGGGCGTTTTAAGTTTATCCCCAACCAAAACAAGAGCCTTTTATTGCTTGCTGCTGGCAGTGGCATCACCCCCATCATGTCAATTACCAAAACTGCACTGAAGCAAACAGAAAGCAATGTGGTGTTGGTCTATGGCAACCGATCGGCAGAAGACGCTATGTTTGTGGATGAGTTGCAGAAATTACAGTCTACTTATGACAATAGATTGTCGATTGTCTACATCTACAGTCGTAAGAAGGTTTCGGATGCTCTGTTTGGACGAATTGATATGTCTCATATCAACTATGTGCGAAACACTTTGTTTAGCCAACTTAATTTTGACTTGTTCTATGTGTGTGGGCCTTCAGGAATGATAGAGGCTTCTGTTCAGGCGCTTTCAGATTCTGGAGTTAGCGATGAAAATATCCATGTAGAACATTTTACTGGAGGGGCTGAAATCGATCGTTCGGTTGCAGGGAAAATTTCATACGAAGTGCTGTTAGACGATGAGAAACATCCCTTTTCGGCTGATGCCAGTAAAACCATTTTACAAGCTGCCATTGATGCAGGTATCGACCCTCCATATTCCTGTCAGGGAGGGGTATGTGGAAGCTGTATTGGGCGTGTAAAAGAAGGTGAAGTCAGTATGGTAAGCAATCAAATTCTATCCGATAGCGAGGTGGAAGAGGGTCTTGTGTTGACCTGCCAAGCAAGCTGTACCAGCGAGCGCGTCGTTGTTGACTTTGATGATGTATAACTAGATTTTATCCAACACCATTTCAATTACTTCTTCTGGAGAAATAGTTCGCATGGCATCTTTATACCCTTTTGGAATCATCTTACCATAGGCAGAGGTAGGTATTTTGGGAAATCTTTCTCGATCGACCAACAAGTGATTGTTTTGCCTAAAGGACGAAAATCCTAGAAAGGGGTGTGTCATCCCCCACAGCGTAACAACAGGTACATTGAAATTGGCTGCCAAATGCCCATTGGCAGAGTCCATCGACAACATAACATCGAGGTTGGCAATCAGGTCGAGTTGCTCAGAAAAGGGTAATTCCAAAGTCTGCGAAACAACATGAGGATATGCATTCGCCCATGTGTTGATTTGATCAGTTTCTTTGGGCCCATGGCCAAACAAAAAAACACTGTGTTGCTGTTGCAAATACCCCACTACTTTTTGCATCAAATCAAATGGATATACCTTTCCTGGATGAGCAGCAAAAGGTGCAATCCCAATCCATTTTCTGTCTTCAAGTAAATCAATGTCCATCATCGACTTTGGAAGAGCTGGGTTGGGTGGGAATTCGTGTTGGTCGAGATCAATTGGAAACCCCAAACGAGAGAAAACCTCCACATACCGATAGTGTTGGGGCGTAAGAGGCTTCATTGTTTTTTTGCTAGGATGTGTCAATCGTTTGCGCTCTGCATAGCCTTTATTGATGGCTTTTATTCGTGTGAAAGACAGTTTGAAAAACATTCGCAATACAGCAGTGCGAAGGTTTTTATGAATATCTGCAATACGATGGGGTTTGCGTTGTTTGAGTTCCTTATACAATCGATAAAGCCCTTTCAACCCCTTGTGTTGATTTGCAAAGTCAGGGGTCACAATTTGTAGTGCTGTAAACTCCTTAAAGATGGGCGCAAAACGCTTTCGCGTGACAAGGGTTACTCTTAGATTTATGTTTTGTGCATACAAACATCGAAGCACAGGGACCAACATTGCCACATCTCCCATCGCTGAGAAGCGAAAAATCATGAGATGTTTTGGCCTTGCCACTTATTCAGTTTTAGGGTTGTAAAGCACAGGGTTTAATGCCTCGTCGTTGTACATCTTCATTTGCTTGTACACCTTCATCGTCTTTCGTCCTGTTGAGAGGTCGTCAAGTAATTGATCGATGGCTAGGGATAGGTCCTCGCGTTGGGTTTGCAATACAGCCAACTTCTCGGCGCACTGCTGGCGATGAGATGCCGAGGCAGTACTGCGTTCACTTTCCTCGAGCATATGATAAATTTTGAGTGATAATATCGACAAACGATCGTATGACCAGGCTGGACTTTCGGTGTTGCTAGTTGCATCGGCTTGTGGGGTCACGCTGCTGTATTTTTCGAGAAAATGGCTGTCGATATATTCAACAGTATCTGTTCGATCTTGATTGGATGCATCGATTTTTCGTTTTAGTGCAAGTGCTTCAACTGGGTTGATGTTAGGGTCACGAATCAGGTCCTCGTAATGCCATTGGATGGTGTCGATCCAGTTTTTTCTATACATCAGGTGTTCGACTGAATTGGCTGGATAAGGGTTGTTGTAGGGCTGATCGATACGATCCAACACATGATAGTTCTTAACACTTTCTTCAAAAATTGAATAGGCCGCTGCGCTCTTCATTTGATTTTTTAACAAATATAAGAGACTGGGTTGTATCTCATGCCCTTATGCCTTATTTTTGTACGATCAAACACTGAGAAAATGAAGGCTTTTTTTGAAGCGATTGCTTATTTATTTCAAGAGATTTTATTTATACCCCTCAACCTCTTGCGTGAACTTGAACTCACCAGCTGGTTTTTGGCCAATGGCATCAATTGGGTGTTTTTGATTGTTGGGTTTGCTGCATCATCTTATTGGATTGGGCAGCTCAAAAAATTCAGTGATAGTGGTGAAGAGGATACTGATTCCACTTCCCATTCCTTTCTATAGGTCGAAACCTATATCTTTTCGATAGTACATCCCTTCAAACTCAATCTTTGCCAAAGCCTCATAGCTTTTTGCGATTGCTTGGTGGTGATCATACCCAAACCCAGTAGCAGACAATACTCGTCCTCCACTAGTCACTAACTCCTCGTTAGCGATTGCTGTTCCTGCATGTACAACAAAGTCTGTTGGGTCTACACCAGTAATTATTTTACCCTTTTCATAGCTTTCTGGATAGCCCTCTGAAACAGCAACAATCGTAGAGGCAGAGCGATCATCAACACTAAGGCTTATGCTGTCGAGGGTGGCTGTTGCAGTGGCTTGTA
>CACNGE010000054.1 GCA_902619855.1 uncultured Bacteroidota bacterium | reverse complement strand
TCCAGTCCCAAGCATGTTTTAAGAACTCCTCACGACTGAGATCTTCTTTTTTAACACCCATATCAGCCAACTTTTGCACCACTTTCGCCTCAGTGGCGATAGAGGCATGATCAGTGCCAGGAACCCAACAGGCGTTCAGCCCTAGCATTCGTGCACGTCGGATGAGTACATCTTGCAAAGTGTTATTCATCATGTGCCCCATATGCAAAACTCCTGTTACGTTAGGTGGAGGAATTACAATGGTGTAGGGCTTACGAGAATCAGGTGTAGAATGAAAATAATCGTTTGCCAACCAATAGGCATACCATTTTTCAGCAATCTGCGTGGCGTTAAATTTGTTGGGAGAAACCATCAATAGGTCAATTATTTTTTGTGCTACAAAAGTAGCTAACAGCAATTGATTAAAAAAAATCTATTGATAATCTGAGGAAAATTTTTTTATCTTTATCCAAAAGATCCATATCATGAAAAGTTACACATATATTATAGCTGTTGTATTCTTAATATCCTACTTTACTGTATCTGCACAAGCTGAAATTACATTCGAAACTGATGTGATAGATTATGGCACAATCAAAAAAGGAGATGATGGACTTCGTGAATTTAAATTCACAAACACTGGTTCTACTCCATTATTCATCACGCAAGTTCGATCATCTTGTGGGTGCACAATCCCAAAAAAGCCAACAGATTCCATCATGCCAGGTGCTGATGAGGTTATTGAAGTGAAGTATGACACTAATCGAGTTGGTCCTATTCGTAAAACCATATCTGTTAGTTCCAATGCTGTGACTCCTGTGGTCGCATTGCAAATCAAAGGTTTAGTTGAAAAACTTGAGGAGTAGGAATTACCACAATAGCTAGGCTTTTTCGACTTTTTATCGAACTTCATAGAAGTAAATTTTGCATCTTTGCAACAAATATGACAAATGCCTAAAATTTCGTTGAAAGGGAAGAATCTACCGACTTCTCCCATTCGAAAGTTATCGAAGTATGCAACAGATGCAAAGGCCAAAGGAATCGATGTCATTCACCTAAATATTGGTCAGCCTGACATTGAAACCCCTGCAAAAGCACTTCAAGCGATTCAATCTTTTGATAAAAATGTGTTGGCCTATGGTCCATCTGAGGGGTCATTGGCATATCGCCAAAAAATGTGTTCGTACTTCGCAAAACACAATATCGAAGTGCAGCCAGACGATATTTTGGTCACAACAGGAGCTAGTGAAGCGATTATAATGACCTTGGATTGCATCACTAACGAGGGTGACGAGCTTATTATTCCAGAACCCTTTTATGCAAATTATGATACGTTTGCTGCTGCATGTGGCGTGAAGGTTGTGCCTGTGTCATCGACAATTGATAGCAATTTTTCATTACCTCCTATTGAGACTATCGAAGCAACAATCAATGAAAAAACACGAGCGATTTTTATTTGTAATCCAAACAATCCTACTGGGTATGTATATTCAGAAAAGGAACTCAATGATTTAGCAACCTTAGTAAAAAAGCACGATTTGTTTTTAATCGTTGACGAAGTGTATCGTGAATTTACATATGATGGGGCAGTCCATCACTCAGTCTTAACTATTTCGGGACTTGAAGAGCATGCAATTCTAGTGGACTCGATGTCAAAAAGGTACAGCATGTGTGGTGCCAGAATTGGTTGTTTAGTGTCCAAAAACATAGAGGTTATGGATGCTGCGCTTAAGTTCGCACAATCCCGACTCTCCCCTCCTACTTTGGGACTACATGCTTCCGAGGCTGCCATGGATGAACCACTGAGTTATCTCGAAGAAGTCACGAAAATATATCTTGAAAGACGAAACAACTTGGTTGGATTACTCCAACAGATACCAGGCATAACTGTCAGCGTTCCTCTTGGGGCTTTCTACTGTCTTGTGCAGCTACCTGTTGAAGATACAGACGTTTTTGCCAAGTGGCTATTAACCTCGTTCAATCACGATAGGAAAACAGTCATGGTAGCTCCTGCATCGGGGTTTTATGGTGATCGTAGTCTTGGGAAATCGCTGATTCGAATTGCATTTGTACTCGACATTGAGCGGTTGAAAGAAAGTGTCATTATACTTGAAAAAGCACTAGTAACCTATCCTCATACCCTGACATTAAAAGAGAATTCATGATTAAGCAAGGCGTTTCGCTCAAAACCTATAATAGTTTTGGAGTAGTCGCCAAAGCTGCCTTGTTTGCAGTTGCAAAAAGCAAAGAAGACCTACAATTGATTCTTAAGGATAAACGTTTTCGTTCGGCTTGGATTTTAGGAGGTGGAAGCAATACAGTGTTTTGCAATTCTCCAAAACAGCCCATCATCCACATCAATATTGCTGGTGTAAAAATTATTGAAGAGGACACAGAAGGTGTTGTGATTAATGTTGGTGCAGGTGTCAACTGGCACGAATTGGTGTTATGGTCTTTGGAGCATGGGTTTGGAGGTCTTGAAAACTTATCTTTAATACCTGGAAATGTTGGTGCTGCTCCGATTCAAAATATTGGTGCCTATGGCGTTGAGCTTCAAGATGTTTTTGAGAGATGTTCATTCGTTTACAGAAACAATCAAATCATAGAAACATTTGATAAATCAGCATGCAAGTTTGGCTACAGAGATTCTATTTTTAAAAATGAATTGAAGAATAAAGTTGTGATTACTGATGTTAGCTTGCGTCTAAAAAAGAGGAACTATAATCTAAACACATCCTACGGCGCGATTGAACAAAAACTATTATCCAACAATATCAGTGTGCCAAGCCCAAAAGATGTTTCAGATGCTGTCATCAACATTCGATCGACCAAATTACCAGATCCCAAACAACTGGGCAATGCAGGTAGTTTTTTTAAAAACCCAATTGTAAGCAATAGTCAATTTCAAAAGCTGAAGACAACATTTGCCGATATTCCTCATTATATCCAGCCCAATGGAGATTATAAAATCCCTGCTGCTTGGCTGATTGAGCAGGCTGGGATGAAAGGTATTCGTGAGGGAGAAGTGGGAATACACAAACATCATGCGCTAGTGTTGGTAAATTATGGAAATGCCAATGGACAGGACATCAAGTCCTTTAGTCTTAGCGTGCAAGAAAAAGTGCAAAACCATTTTAACATTCTATTGCAACCAGAAGTAAATTTCTGTTGTTAACACTATCTTTGCTTTATGAAACTCTTTTTACTCAGTGTTTTGCTTATCGGACTTTCTTTTGCAGGGATTGCAATCAAAATTTGGGCAAAAAAAGGAGGGGAGTTCGCAGGCACATGCGCAAGTCAAAGTCCATTTTTAAACAAAGATGGAGAGCCCTGTGGTTTGTGTGGTAAAATGCCTGCGCAACAAAAGGACTGTGATCTGCCTCACCCACAACAGAACTGAGAGCTTCTCTGATCTGAA
>CACNGE010000053.1 GCA_902619855.1 uncultured Bacteroidota bacterium | reverse complement strand
CATCAATAAGTATCTCAATTGTACCTGCTGGTCCATCAAATAGTGTGATGCTTTCTGAGGGGTCTATTGCTTCTAAAGTATAATAAGTGTTTTCTTCATCAGGCAAGGGTTGATTATTAGAAAAGCCAAATGAAAAGTCAAGAGATTTTGGAACTATAGGACCCAATTCAAAACGAATAGCATCATCACTAGACTGTTTCGGAGGAAGAAAAGATTTAAATCGCCCATCATTGAAAGGAGTAAAAGTTCCATTACCAACCGACAGTACCTGTGATAAAGCAGGGGTGCTATAGGGAAGCGGGGCGTCAACCACAAGTTCAGGAGGGGTTGTGGTAAGATCAATTTCAAAATCCCCTAAAGACTCTATTTTATCATATATCCCATCATTATCATTGTCTTGGTCAATGTTATCAACCACCCCATCTTTATCCGAATCATTAGGACAAATGCTGACATTGACACTAGAGGAGTACACAACATTATTGGGAGATAAACAGTCAATCACCACTTCGATGCGATAGGATCCAAATGAGTCGGGGGTATATTCAGGAGTGTCTGATGATCCACTAAAAATGTTCTGCCACGATCCGTCAGCTTTTTGTTTTTGCCATTTGAGGGAATCGTAATTTTCAGCATTGGGAAGCTGAAAGATAACATTGCTTTGTCCGGAGTAATCAACACAGTTGCCTAAAGTGTTCAGCGTCAAATTCGGATAAATTTTTGGCTCAAGGTTAAACCCAGAATAAAATGCTCCAGAAGTTGCGGTGTCATTAACATTGTAATAGGACACATAAAGTTCCTTTGAGCCAACAATTGAAACATCGCCAACAAGGTTATCAATTCTGTGAATTTGGTAGCTAGCATTAGGAGTTTGGATAGGTCCGCGCTCGAAAACAACGTTGCTTAGGGATAAAATATCATCTTCATTCACTTTCACTATAGACCCATATGAACTAAGTACAAACAAAGAACCACTAAAATTAGAATTCTCATCTACCTTATCAATTTGAGCAATGCTTTTGACATCCCCAACGCTCGTACAACTTAGTGGTGGGACAAAAAACATTCCTTGGTTTGCTCCATAAAAATGGATTTTCTGTCCGTTTTGACGCGTCCTTGTTTGATCTCCTTTTTTCCCCGTCCCTTGAAAGACATAAATATTATTATTCGATGTGATGCTAAGGTATTCTAAGTTTGAATCTGAATTTTTTAGAAATTCATTTCCCTCAATAAATATATAATCCCCCGCCTCAAGGTTAATTGAGGAGTTTGAATCCCCATTTAAACTGATTGTAGTTCCATTTTTAGTTGCAATCACTAAAGCATTTTCAATACTGTTAAAACTATCCCCTTTAATTAATAGATAATTTGTAGCATCTACATTAGAGTCTAAACTGACAAGCTGATCAAACCCCATATCACTTCCAATAAGGTAGCCAAAATCCCTTTCTCCCTGTCCTTCTTGGTAACCATCTTCTTCTCCTTCAAAAAAATCAGGCGAATCAATAATTTCGTTGCTGAAGCTTCCTACTATTGAACCAGTGTTAACAATTATATTTTTTTGTGATGTAATGTGTGTCCCAATAAAACGCTCACAATCAACACCATTAAACATAGCAATATAACTTTCATTTTTATTTAACACGATGCTGTTTGGAAGGCTACCATCTATGTTTAAAGCTTTGAGTTGATCGTCGGGATTAAAAAATTCAACCAAAGTATTGTTTTGGGTTGCAATTAAAGAGAAAAAGGAAAAATCGTTACTATCTTGCCTTTCCATTCCACCAACACGAAAATCTTTACCAAACCCATTAATTCCCTTACTTACAAGTGCCCCGGCATGATTATTTGCCTTTATACGTAGAGAAACATAAATTTCCCTGTCTGCTGTTACTTCAAACCCTTTATCTGTGAAAGTGTAGTTGTTTTCGAAGTTACTTGGATCGGCACCGACCTCGTCATTAGATACTTTTACTCTAAAAGAATTGGTACTTGTAACCAGTCCAGTTATCCAATTATTTGCTGATTGCCCTATCGGCTTAATGGTAAAGCGTGCCTCTGGATATGGAGTCGAGATATACAAATAAGATTCATCATTGTAAAACATTTGATTCTGCGAATATTGACCGGGAATAGGTGGAATATAATGTCTAGTGCTCAATTGTGCGGCCCCATAAAACGGAATTAAAAACCACAACCAAATATAGATTAAGACACAACCTAATGTTAAATGTTTATCTTTTATTTGCATTATATAATGATAGTGAAAAAAACAGCAATTGTAATGCCAATCTATATTTCAGTAAAATTATTGCTGTTTTTTTATCTAATACAAACATATTCCAGTTTCGGACAATTTCAGCTTCCAATTTATAAAGATTACCTTACTGATAATTATTTTTTGGTTCACCCAGCCATGGCAGGGGCCCAACTTGAGGGTGTCAAGGTGCGAATAACTCATCGGTCTCAGTGGCAAGGGGTATCAAACGCACCGAGCTTACAAACAATTAATGCACACGGCCGCCTCGGATTAAAATCTGGAATAGGCACTGTTTTTTATAACGACAAAAATGGATTTCAGAATCAAGTTGGCGCCTCTGTGACTTATGCGCATCACATCAACCTTATTCTTGGAAACAGAGACATTCATCAACTTTCATTTGGTCTTTCGGCAGGAGTGATCAACAACAATCATGACCAAACACAATTTGCACCTGACCTTTCAGACCCACTTGTTCAGGGCAACAAAATGAAATCCAATGGTTTCCACATGGACTTTGGGCTGACCTATATTCGCTATCAATTTTATACTCATTTGACCCTCAGAAACCTAATATTTAAGGGGAAGAACATTTCTGATAATATCAATCTAGACAAAGGCAAAAAGTGGATTGCAAACGCAGGACATTTTTTTGAACTTAATGAAAGCACTAAGCTTGAACCCTCTGTAATGGTACAAATTGTAGATTATGCGAATCTTCCATCCATTGATATTAACATGAAGTCACACCATTTTCTTAATAATCTTAAGCTGTCATTTGGGGCCTCATATCGCTTTGGCACACAACCAAATGCAAATACTTTTGTTGGTGAAAACCTTAACCAAGATCATAAACAATTAACCTTATTAACTGGGCTTCAATTTAAAGGGTTTTCATTTTTCTATACTTACACCCACAGCTTCGAAGACATTCAAATTGCGCCATTCAATAGCCATCAATTTACCTTAGGATTTGACCTTTCATCAGAAAAATTCAGATACCACCCTGTTCGTGGGATGTTATAATTCAAAACTATAAAGGTTAATCATCGCAATAATCTTTTAGTTCCTTAAAGTCTTCTTCGTTAGTAATAGTCACCACCTTGTCATCATCTAGAATGACATCAAAAGGATAGACGATTTCTGGGTCTTCATCAGAATCTTTATTTTCTTCATACCAAAGGTCAATTTCATCCCAGTCCTCGTCATTGTTGATTGTTATTTCAGACCCGTCAGGGAGTATAAAAGAAATGGGATAGACAAACTCGAAACACTCTTCTTCATAATATTCTTCGTCATCTTCCTTGTAACAGTATTCTTCTAAATCTTCTAAATCTTCTTCGTTAGTAATAGTCACAACTTTGTCATCATCTAGAATGACATCAAAAGGATAGACGATTTCTGGGTCTTCATCAGAATCTTTATTTTCTTCATACCAAAGGTCA
>CACNGE010000052.1 GCA_902619855.1 uncultured Bacteroidota bacterium | reverse complement strand
GGCCATTGATTTTGAGGAGATAGGATCGCTCTAGGGTTTTAAAGCCAAAGTAATCGTAGCCAAAATCGCGATTGTAGATGATGGTGGAGTCGAGAAGCTCTGCGTTGTCTTGGATGATTTTGTGTACATTATCGGCAAGTAGAGGTGCTTTTTTCCCAGTGCGAGGATTGACGTAAGTGTACAAATCCGTCATTGTTTCGACAAAAGATTTTTTGGTGTTTTTGTGAAGGTTTGATACAGAGATTCGAGCAGCGAGTTGAGCATAATCTGGGTGTGTTGTAGTCATGGTAGCTGCAGTTTCGGCAGCGAGGTTATCGAGCTCGGAGGTTGTCACTCCGTCGTACAAACCCTCAATGACTCGCATGGCAACTTTGACTGGATCAACCAGGTCGTTTAACCCATAACACAACTTTCGTACACGTGCTGTGATCTTATCAAACATGATTGGCTCTTTGCGACCATCTCTTTTTTAATACATACATCTCTCCTCCTTTTTTGACAAAAAAAACATCAGCCCTTATAGGGACAACTACTCTACTAAATATGTGAAAAAGAACCTTAGAAATCGTCGTCGAACGAGTACTTTTCTTTCTCTTCGGTCTCTTGTTTCAGTACCCCTGCTTTCTGGTATTCTGAAACTCGCTTTTCGAAGAAGTTTGTTTTTCCTTGTAGCGAAATCATATCCATGAAATCAAATGGGTTGGTTACGTTGTATTCTTTTTCTAGCTCTAGCTCCACCAACAATCGGTCGGTAACAAACTCCAGGTACTGCGTCATGAGTTTGGCGTTCATACCGATCAAACTCACAGGGAGTGATTCGGTAATAAATTCGCGTTCGATGGACAATGCGTCCAAAATAATTTCGCGAATGCGTTGGGGTGGTACTTTGTTGATTAGATGTTTGTTGTGTAGGTGAACAGCAAAGTCACAGTGCATGCCTTCATCGCGTGAGATCAACTCATTGGAGAAGGTCAAGCCTGGCATCAAGCCACGCTTTTTCAACCAAAAGATTGAACAAAATGCTCCTGAGAAAAAGATTCCTTCAACAGCAGCAAAGGCAATGAGTCGCTCGGCAAAAGAGTCGGACTCCACCCAACGCAACGCCCACTCGGCTTTGCGCTTGATGGCCGGGAAAATTTCTATGGCGCGAAATAGTTTGTCTTTTTCCACCTCGTCTTTAACATAGGTGTCGATCAACAATGAGTAGGTTTCCGAGTGGATATTTTCCATCATGATTTGAAAACCATAGAAAAACTTGACCTCACTGTATTGCACTTCATTCACAAAATTCTCAGCCAAGTTCTCATTCACAATCCCATCCGACGCAGCAAAAAATGCCAAAATATGTTTGATGAAATAACGCTCATCGTCATTAAGCTTGTCATGCCAATCCGTCAAATCTTGGTGCAAGTCGATCTCTTCTGCTGTCCAAAAACACGCTTCTTGTTTTTTGTACCATTCCCAAATATCATGGTGTTCAATTGGGAATATTACGAATCGGTTTTTGTTTTCTTCCAGAATGGGTTCAACTGCTGCCATAATTATTTTTATTTTTGTTATTGTGTTTTTTGTGTTGAGAAATTAACCCTACAAATCTTCTCTTTTTTTGTGAAAATTAAAAGCCATAGTTTTTCACAATGCTGTCGTTTTTTTAACATTCGTTCAGTTTTTTCCTACGAAACCTAAACAGCTCTATTTTTTAAGATCCTGTCAATCAATGCGTTGCGTTGGTGTATATGGTATAGCGTCAGACAGGAATCATTTTTGGTGTTTATTGATTTTTATTTTGCTTGCTTGCCACACGCTCCAATTCAGCAAACCAATCCATACCAAATTTTTTCTGCAATGCCTCTGCCACAAAGCGATACAAAGGGATCTGCATTTGCTTTCCATTGGCACAGCCAGCACTGCAAATTTGCCAGCGATGATAGTTGACTGCAGTGAACACAGAATAGTCTTTGACACGCACGGGATACAAGTGACATGAGATTGGTTTTTTCCAATCCACTGCACCTGATTGGTGGGCTTGTTCGATGCCACAATGCGCCCAGCCACGCTCATCAAAAGTGGCGTATGCACAAGCTGCGTCATCCACTAATGGGGTTTCCAAACTCTTGTCTTTGGCCACGATAGATGTGCCTTGTGCGGCAATGGCTTTGCGACCTGCTTCGTCTAAAAAAGGATCGATAGCATCATAGTCCTTTGCTAACTGCTGGACCTCCTCTGCACTTAGTGGTGCCCCTGCTTCGCCCTCCACACAGCATGCCCCTTTGCACTGCGACAAATCACAATCAAAGTGTTCTTTCAACAAGTCTTCCGACACCAAAGTATCCCCCAACTGAAACATCTCACAAAGCTACAATAATCAATGGCAAGATTGTATCTTTGCCACATGTTTAATGTCAAAGAAATTTTTACTGCTGGGATGATTCTATTTGCTGTCATTGATATTATTGGCAGCACGCCTGTCATCATTGGTTTGCGTCAAAAGGTCGGTCATATCCAGTCGGAAAAAGCATCTTTGGTTGCCCTAGTGATTATGATTGGGTTTTTGTTTGTGGGGGAAGAAATCCTCAACCTCATCGGCATAGACGTCAATTCTTTTGCAGTGGCGGGGTCGATTATCATTTTCTTTTTGGCACTCGAGATGATTTTGGGGATACAATTTTATAAAGAAGAATCGCCCGAAACGGCATCGATTGTACCCATTGCTTTTCCAATTATTGCAGGGGCAGGAACCTTGACCACCTTGCTCTCTTTGCGTGCCGAGTTTGCTGCTGCAAACATCATTGCTGCTATCATCATCAACATCCTTGTGGTATATATTGTATTGAAGTCTTCCAAAAGCATTGAACGTGTTTTGGGAAGCTCTGGTATCAGTGTTATTCAAAAGATATTTGGTGTGATTCTACTTGCCATTGCTGTGAAGCTATTTGCCAACAACGCACAACAACTCTTTTAAATCTATAGGATGAAAAAACTCATTATTTCTCTTGCATGTATCGCTTTGGGACTGATTGTATTCAATCTCTTTTATGTAGACTTTGCTGCGCCTTTGCAAGGCGACAGTGTGGTGGCTCTTGTTGGCATTGTTGCTGGCTTGTGCGCCATTGTTTTGCTCGCTCTATTGTGGGTTGCCAAAGCCATACACGATAAAGTCAAATAGGTTTTTAGATTTTCACTTCGAGCAGTTCAAGTGCTATCCCTGCTTTTTCTAAAAATTCTAAGCCAGAAATATCTTTATAGGTTTCGCCGTAGACCACTCGCACGATACCAGCTTGATGGATCAACTTGCTGCATTGCTGACAGGGCGATAGGGTGATGTAGAGTGTTGCCCCTGCACAGGATTGGGTAGATGCTGCCACTTTCATAATTGCATTTGCCTCTGCGTGGAGCACATACCAATGGGTGAGATAGTCATCGTCCTCACAGCAATTGTCAAAGCCTGTGGGGGTACCATTGTACCCATCCGAAATGATCATACGATCTTTTACAATCAGCGAGCCAACTTGCTTGCGTTTGCAGTGCGATAGTTTTGCCCATTCGAGTGCCATGCTCATGTAGGCAGTATCGTAGCGAAGTTGTTTTGATTTGTTCATGGCCAACGTTCAAAAATTATAGGCAGCAATATACCAATTATGACACTAGACACCACAAGGATAAAATCACGTCGGCTTCGGCCCCAGACGTTGAACGCCAAAAAGGCAAGCAGCA
>CACNGE010000051.1 GCA_902619855.1 uncultured Bacteroidota bacterium | reverse complement strand
CGTTCTGGCGCTTGGGCAACAACCTATCGAAGCCATACCACTTTTGATGGGAAAACCAATGTTTTGGCTTCCAACAATTCCAATTTTGTCAAGCCTGCACCTGGTGAACCATTGCTGGTCTCATGGGATGATGCAATAACTTTCTTTCATGAATTTGGACATGCGCTTCATTTCTTTTCGTCTGAGGTGAGCTATCCAACACTAAACGGAGGTGTTCGTGATTATACCGAATTTCAATCGCAACTCCTCGAACGCTGGCTTTCAACCGACGAGGTAATTGAAAACTATTTGGTTCACGCCGAAATGGGCGAACCCATGCCAGATGCGTTGGTTGCTAAGATTAAAAATGCAGCCACATTCAATCAGGGATTTGCCACAACTGAATATCTAGCATCTGCATTCATCGACATGAAAATTCACTTGGTAGATCCTACGGGAATGGATGTTGGGGCGTTTGAAAAAGAAACTCTAGCCGAGTTAAAAATGCCGAAAGAGTTACCCATGCGTCATAGAACGCCACACTTTGGTCATGTGTTTTCTGGAGAAGGATATGCCACCGCTTACTATGGTTATATTTGGGCCGATGTGCTGACAGCAGATGCCTCAGAAGCTTTTGCCGAAGCACCAGGGGGGTATTATGACAAGGAGTTATCTGACAAATTGGTCAAATACCTTTTCGCACCTCGCAATTCGATTGAACCCAACGAAGCCTTTCGTTTGTTTAGAGGTCGGGATGCGGATGTAAACGCTCTCTTGCGCGCACGTGGTTTTCCAACACAGTAATAGGAGTTTGCGTGCTTGACCTTGGACTTATTGCAACGATTGGTTTTATCCATTTGGTGGCTTTGATAAGCCCAGGGCCCGATTTTGTAGTTGCTTGTCGGAACACTTTATTGTATTCACGAGCGATTGGTATATACACAGCAATTGGCTTTGGAATTGGAATTCTGGTACATATCAGTTATGCTGTTTTTGGACTGTCTTGGTTGATTGCCAATCATGCCTTTGTCTTTGCTATTATTCAGTATATGGGGGCAGCTTATTTGATATATATAGGTGTTCAATCGCTTCGTGATTTTGAAAGTAAGGTTGATTCAAAAACAACAGTATCCTCACATTCGATTGCAGCAGTCAAAGCAGTGCGTATGGGTTTTATTACCAATGTACTAAACCCTAAAGCCACTCTTTTTTTTCTAAGTTTATTTTCGAGTATGCTAACCCCAGCAGTGAACAATGCCAGTTTGATTGTTCTGACCATATTACTGGTAGGCTCTACAATGCTGTGGTTTTCACTCGTTGCTCTGTTGATCTCACACCCTCGTTTTACTGCAGTTATAAAGCGTTATGAAAAAACAGTTCAGCAGTTTTTTGGAGTTCTGCTAATAGGGATTGGGGGTTTTATTGTGGTTGCTTTTTTAATTGACATGTAGTAGCAGTGCTAATTGGTAATACTTTGATATAGTTAGTTTTTTTTTATTACGTAAATTCGAGTGCTAAACGACAAACATGATCAATTCCCTTTCTGAATTTAATCACGCAACAAAACAGGCGATCGAAAACCCTGAATCGTTTTGGAACGACATTGCCAACGAGTTTCAATGGAAATCGCCTTGGAAACAAACCCTTTCTTATGACTTTTCAACTCCTGAAATCAAATGGTTTGTAGGGGGGAAGTTGAACATTACAGAAAACTGTCTTGATCGTCATTTGGCGACTCAACCAAACAAGACAGCCATCCTTTTTGAACCTAATGACCCAACAGAAGAGGCACAACATATAACATATAAAGAGCTACACAGCAGGGTTTGTCAAACTGCCAATATACTCAAAGCAAATGGTGCCAAAAAGGGAGATCGCATTTGTATATATATGCCCATGATTCCTGAATTGGCCATTGCTGTTTTGGCTTGTGCTAGAATTGGAGCCATTCATTCTGTTGTGTTTGCTGGCTTTTCATCGACTGCCCTGGCAGCGCGCATCAACGACGCTTCATGCACGATACTTCTCACAGCAGATGGGAGTTTTCGTGGCGCAAAAACAATTGGCTTAAAAGATATTGCTGACGAAGCCTTAAAATCATGCACAACAGTTGAAAGCTGTATTGTGTTTCAACGCACAAACAAAGAAGTGAGTTGGAATCCAATCGATTGTTGGTGGCATGAGGAGATGGAAAAAGTTGATGACCATTGCCCTGTTGAGGTCATGGACAGTGAAGACCCTTTGTTTATCCTGTACACTTCTGGCTCAACAGGCAAACCCAAGGGTATGGTACACAGTTGCGGAGGATATATGGTCTATACAGCCTATACGTTCCAAAATGTTTTTCAGTATCAATCCAACGACGTGTATTGGTGTACTGCAGACATTGGTTGGATCACAGGCCACTCATATATTGTCTATGGACCACTCGCCAATGGTGCAACTACAGTCATGTTTGAAGGGGTTCCTTCCTATCCTGATTTTGATCGGTTTTGGGAGGTTTGTGCTAAGCATAAGATCACTCATTTTTACACAGCGCCTACAGCTATACGTACTTTGCAAAAATACCCCACAACACTCATCGACAAGCACGACCTGTCGTCACTAAAGGTCTTGGGTTCTGTTGGAGAGCCCATCAATGCAGAGGCATGGCACTGGTATGATGCACATGTCGGAAAACACAACTGTCCTATTGTTGATACTTGGTGGCAAACAGAGACAGGTGGGATATTAATTACCTCCTTGGCTGGCATAACACCACAAAAACCAATCTTTGCAACCTTACCCATGCCTGGTATTCAGGCTGTATTGCTAAACAATGAAGGTGATGAAATTGAAGGGGAAGGCGAAGGGATATTAGCCATTAAACACCCTTGGCCATCAATTGCTCGTACAATTTGGGGCGATCATGAACGATACAAAAACGTGTATTTCACTGCTTATCCTGGGTATTATTTCCCAGGTGATGGAGCATTACGTGATGCTGAAGGAAATTTTCGTATAACTGGACGAGTGGATGACGTTGTTATCGTTTCTGGTCATAACCTTGGTACTGCGCCGATTGAGAATGCAATCAATCAACATGCTGAGGTTGTTGAAAGTGCAGTGGTTGGCTTTTCGCATGATATTAAAGGTAATGCCTTATGCGCGTATGTAATTGTAAAAGACATTTCGATTGACAAAACGATGATCGAAAAAGAAATCAGAGAAGTGGTTGCTAGAACGATTGGACCCATTGCAAAGCCAGATCGGATATTGGTTGTGAGTGGACTTCCCAAAACCAGAAGTGGAAAAATTATGCGTCGGATATTGCGCAAGCTCGCTGCTGGGGATGACAACAACTTAGGGGATATTTCAACCTTATTGAATCCCGAAGTCGTCGATGAAATTAGGCGTCAAAATAGCTAAAGGTCTCTCCGTTTTTTATCGTTTGAACACTCTCAAAAATCAAACGAATAACATTCTCTACATCATCCTTATGCACAGTCTCAACTGTGGTGTGCATATAACGCAATGGTAGAGAAATCAGAGCAGAAGATACCCCACCATTGCTATAGGCAAAGGCATCGGTGTCGGTTCCTGTGTAGCGCGATGATGCATGACGTTGAAAAGGTATTTTATTGCTCTCGGCGGTTTCGATAATACGATCGCGAAGTTTCTGTTGAATGGCAGGTGCATAGGAAATCACAGGTCCTTTCCCAATCACATTATCACCCTGTTTCTTTTTGTCAATCATGGGGGTGGAGGTGTCATGACAAACGTCAGTGATTATGGCAACATTAGGCTTTATTCGATGTGTGATCATTTCAGCGCCTCGCAATCCAATTTCTTCTTGCACAGAATTTGTTATGTAAAGACCAAATGGAAGTTTTACTTTATTCTC
>CACNGE010000050.1 GCA_902619855.1 uncultured Bacteroidota bacterium | reverse complement strand
TCTCCACGATAGCCTCGCACTTGCGCCAAGCCTGTTAGCCCAGGACTAACGCTATGTCGCTTGTCCATGTTTTCTTGCCCAACAACCTTTTGATAATAAGCATTGTACTCAGGAAGATGAGGGCGAGGGCCTATGACAGACATCTCTCCTCTAATTATATTCACGACTTGTGGAAGTTCATCAATCCCAGAATTGCGAAGCAAATTTCCCAACCAAGGGATGGGTGTGCTTAGCGACTCGCCAGGTTTTGGATGAACAGCCGATTCTGGAAAGGTCCGAAACTTATAACACCAAAACAATTTGCGTTCTTTACCTTCTCGTTGATGGCTAAAAAACAAAGAGCCTCCACCGATAAAAAGATTGAGTAGCCATAACAAAGGTGCCAGCCACAGCATGACAAACACAAGAATAAACATGGCAAAAAGGATATCGAAAAATCGCTTCAGTAGAGATTCCAAATAATGTATTGTTGGTATTATAATGAACAAACGATGACAAAAGTAAAAAATTGCATAAGACTTGCTCAAAAAATGATTTGTACTTTTGGAGCTAATCTGGCGTTTATCTTATTATAGCTATGACTATTTTAATCACAGGAGGAGCAGGGTTCATAGGGTCACATTTGGTACGGCACCTGGTCAAAACTTATCCTCATTATACCATTGTCAATCTAGATGCTCTTACTTATGCGGCTAATCTAGCTCGCTTGGATGATGTGAAAGATGCGCCAAATTATCAGTTTGTCAAGGGGAATATCAATGACTCTTCAGTGGTTGAAAATGTGTTTCAGTCTCACTCCATAGATGCTATCATTCATCTTGCCGCTGAGTCACATGTTGATCGATCAATTGAAGGACCAATGCCTTTTGCTAACACCAACATCATCGGAACGATGACCCTACTAAATGCGTGTCGAACACATTGGGAAAAAGAGTCCAACCATCGATTTTATCACATCAGTACAGATGAAGTCTATGGGTCTTTGGGAAAAGAAGGTGTGTTTACCGAACAAAGCCCTTATAAACCTCGATCACCCTATGCAGCTTCAAAAGCAAGTGCAGATCATATGGTTCGCGCCTATGGAGAAACCTATGGTTTGCCCTATGTGATTTCAAATTGTAGCAACAACTATGGCCCCGACCAACACAGCGAAAAACTCATCCCAACCCTGATTCATAGTTTACAACAAAACAAAGCCCTTCCCATTTATGGTGATGGATCCAACATTCGAGATTGGCTCTATGTAGAGGATCATATTACTGCGATGGATCTCGTTTTTCACAAAGGAATTCTAGGTGAAACTTACCTTATCGGAGGGCGATGTGAACAATCAAACCTAGCAGTCGCCACATCTATATGTAGAGCCTATGACACCCATACTGGTCAAGCCGATGGCACTGCTGAAAAGTTGATTACTTTTGTACCCGACCGTCCTGGGCATGACTATCGATATGCTATTAATCCTCACAAATTGGAATCAACATTGGGGTGGTCACCACAAACGAATTGGGAAGTGGGGATACAAAAAACCATCTCCTCCTATCTCGATATAATATGAAAGGAATACTTCTTGCTGGTGGAACGGGTTCTCGCTTATACCCTATGACAAAAACAGTGAGTAAACAGCTCTTGCCTGTTTATGACAAGCCGATGGTATATTATCCCTTGTCAACTCTACTTTCTTTGGGTATTTCCGAAATTTTGATAATCACAACCCCAAGGGATCGAGAGGCGTTTACTTCCCTTTTGGGTGATGGGAGTCAGCTTGGATGTTCGTTTTCCTATGCTGTTCAGCCAAAGCCCAAAGGATTGGCAGAGGCCTTTTTGATTGGTGCTGATTTTATTGGAAATGATTCTGTTGCTCTTATTTTGGGTGATAATTTATTCTATGGCAGTGCTATCCAAAAACAAAGCCCATCAAAGGCTGATTTTAGTGGCGGTCTAATATTTGGTACGCCCGTACAAAACCCAAAGCGTTATGGAATTGTCGAACTTGATCCTGATGGGGAAGTGAAATCCATTGAAGAAAAACCCAATCACCCAAAGTCTAACCTTGCCATTCCAGGACTTTATTTCTTTGACCATACTGTAGTGGAAATGGCAACGCAAGTCAAGCCCAGTGCGAGAGGCGAACTCGAAATCACAGATATTCACAATACATATTGGAAGGCAGATAAGTTGGGTGTTACTATTTTAGAACAAGGCACTGCATGGCTCGATACTGGAACTGTTCAAAGCTTGTCTAAAGCCCATGCCTTTGTCGAAGCCATCCAAAGTCGGCAAGGTGTGCTTGTTGGGTCTCCTGAATTAGCAGCCTATCAACAAGGATTTATCAACCTTTCCCAACTCAAAACACTAGCTAAGTCGTACAAAGACGCAGAATATGGAAACTATCTCAAACAATGGATCAATGAACAGTAAGCCAGGACCCCTTGATGGCAGTTGGTTACTCACGCCCAAGGTGCATGCCGATTCGAGAGGACAATTTATCGAGAGTTTTCAAAAAGATGTGTTTGCAAATCAAACAGGCCTTACAATCGATTTTATCCAAGACAATGAAGTGGTTTCTGAACATGGTGTTGTTCGGGGGCTTCATTTACAAAAAGCCCCACATGCACAAGCCAAACTGGTTCGAGTGGTGAAAGGGCAAATCTATGATGTGGCAGTAGACCTCCGGGCAGAATCTTCCACCTATGGCGAATGGTTTGGTATTCTACTTTCGGCTGACAACCAAATCCAGTTGTTTTTACCCAAAGGCTTTGCACATGGGTACAGCGTGTTTAGCGAACGAGCCGTTGTACAGTACAAGGTTGATGCGCCCTACAACCCACAAGCCGAAAGTGGCATTCGCTTTGATGACCCTGATTTGGGTATTGATTGGCAGGTGGACAATCCCAAACTATCTGACAAAGATCAAAAACTCCCCTTTTTAAAACAGCTCAACCCATGAAGCGGGTACTCGTCACTGGTGCAAATGGGCAGCTGGGTCTCACCCTACAAGCTGCTGCAAAAGACTTCCCTGTTGACCTTGTTTTTTTGGACAAAAACACACTTGATATTACCAATACACAAGCAGTGAAAGATGTGTTTGCTAATCAATCTTTTGCTGTGTGTATTAATGCTGCAGCCTATACTGATGTAGATGGTACAGAGACCAACAAAGCGCTCGCCTTTGCAATAAACGCAAAAGCAATAGAGACCCTTGCCAAAGCCTGCAAACAACATGGTTGCTGGCTTGTGCATATTTCAACGGACTATGTCTTTGATGGCACTTTGGACAGGCCCTACACTCCTTCCGACGCACCCAACCCCTTGAACGTATATGGCGCGAGTAAGTTGGCCGGAGAACAAGCCATAGCGCTGGTTGGTGGGACTTATTCGATTGTGCGTACGTCTTGGTTGTATTCGCAATATGGGAATAACTTTTACACCAAGCTCCAAGCCCAACTCGATGCTGGAAAAACACTACAAGTCACAGCAGACCAAAAGGGATGTCCGACACTTGCAGAAGATTTGGCTGCCCATTTGCTAAAAGGAATTGCTAACCAACAGCTCTCAAAAGGGATTTCGCATTATTGCGGCAGTGAGGTGATGACGTGGCTGGATTTGGCAAGGCGATTGTTTCCAAACCATGAAGTTTTGGAGTGGGGTGGTGCGAACTCCAAAACAATTAGGCCTAAAAAAGTTGTGCTAAAAAACCACAATAGTTGAACTCGTAAAACGTTTTACAATAGATGCTACAACGATTGATCCATAGTGCCCGAGCAAATGTGTTTGAGAGTGCGCGATTTTATTATTGGGTGTTGATGGTGTTAATCACACACGCTTTTACAAGGCAGGTTGTTGATAAGTATTTAGCTGTAGATAGTTTAAATGATATGCTCTTTTCAAAACAACTAACT
>CACNGE010000049.1 GCA_902619855.1 uncultured Bacteroidota bacterium | reverse complement strand
TTGCGAACTGATTTTGCGCCTTGACGGTGTCCAAATACACGTGGTTGATTGCGACGCTTTGCCCAACGACCATTCCCATCCATGATGATGGCAATGTGCTTTGGTAATCTTTCGATATCAATATCAATTGCTGTCATAAAAGACCTTCTATAAACCAGCCACGACCAAAAGAGTACGTGAGTGAAAAACCAGTAAAGACCACCCAATCGCTACTTACATTACTTGCAAAAGCTGGCTTTTGATCAATTTTGTCCACAAATGTAGGAAAACTTCCATCGAGATTATCACTAAAGGTGTAAAGTGCTTTGATTTCAAGCCCAACTACAAAACTCATACCCAAACGTGTTTTGATTCCTACTCCCATGGGAATTGCAAGCGAAAAATCATTGGCTTGATAGCTCGCAATTTGCTCGTTTGTGACATAATATAAGTCTCTGAATTTTAAGTAGCTCAAACCAGCAAACATGTAAGGAGAGCAGGAGGTTTGAAAATCGGAGAGATCCATTTTAAAATAATTGACCTCCAATATGGCTGATGTGTGAGTGATTGAATTTATGAAGCTGTAAGCACGCTCTTTTCTCAATGGCTCTGCCGACAATGAGTCTGTTCCTTTTATTGCACTTAACCCAAGTTCAAAGCGTAAAGCCAATCTTGGCGAAAAATTACTTTTATATAACAGGGTGGCAGATGGGGTTTTAAATGATGGCCTGATAAAGTCTGTTTTACCAATCTCTCCAATGTAGTTCGTCCCGCCAATGAATAACCCAGCTTCACGATATTGTGCATGACATAAGATCAGGGGGGCAAGTAAACATAAACAAAAGACTCTCAACACTGTGCAAGGATTACATATGCTAAACGATTCAAGATTTGCATTTATTGCTCAATTGCGTTGGTCCTTGCCCCAATGAAGTTTGTTGCGAAGGGTTTTGAAATAACTGTCGTCATGGAGATGTGCCAATTGCAGTGGAAATGCTGCTTTTTGAATTCGTATTGGGTGCCCTGTTGGGATGGTATGAATGCGAGAGTCTAACGACAGTAAATGTGCATGTTCACGACTGCTAACACTGAGTTCTACAACATCATCATCTGAAATGACTAGTGGACGTGCGTTTAGATTGTGAGGAGCAATTGGCGTGAGAACCAGTGATTTGCTATTTGGGTCGATGATTGGCCCGCCATTACTCAAAGAATAACCAGTTGAGCCTGTAGGCGTAGAAACAATAAAACCATCTGCCCAGTATGAGTTGAGCGATTCACCATTGATTTTGGTATGAACAGTGATCATTGAAGTTGTATTTTTTCGACTGACCCCAACTTCGTTTAGTGCCAATGGAAAAGCAACAATCTCATCCGATATGCCTTGTACATCGACTTTGAGTAAGCTACGTTTCTCAACAGTGTATTTTTGATCTAAAAATGCCTGCAATGCAACTTGGATATCATCAGCCTGAAGGGTGGCCAAAAACCCAAGACGACCGGTATTAATTCCAATCACAGGAATTTGTGTGTCACGAATCAATTCTAAACAGCGCAGGAGTGTGCCATCACCTCCGACCGAAAAAAACATATCGATGTCTTTGCCTAGATCTTTGTACGAAGTGAAGGACCTCAACGAATCATTTTGAAGCGATTGACATATCGTTTCATGACAACTCACACTGATGTTCATTGACTGTGCAGCCTCTAATAGATAACGAACAGTTTGTTGGCAAGCTTCATTTTGAAGGGAGCTGTACACAGCAATTTTCATGGGCGACTACATCGAAAGGTATTTGTCTAAATATGAGGCGTGCTCCTGTAATTTATCT
Source organism: uncultured Bacteroidota bacterium (assembly GCA_902619855.1). Classification (GTDB taxonomy): domain Bacteria; phylum Bacteroidota; class Bacteroidia; order Flavobacteriales; family Flavobacteriaceae; genus UBA724. The sequence goes on along the minus strand of CACNGE010000049.1, from coordinate 2,143 downwards.
TCCAAATCGTCTTCTTTGTGTTTGCTCATAACTTCATAATCAAAACGACGAAGTGTAGGGAGAAGATGCTTGAGGTCTTCTGCATTAACAGTCAGCAGTATATCAATCCATTCCTCATCTTGACGTTCAAGATGAAGACTTGTGATTTCTACACCACTAGCTTCTAGGAGTTGCGTGAGTTCTGTCAACAAAAAATCGTCTTTACTTTTGCGAATCGAAAGTTTTGAAAGGTTTTTATAAACAGAGATTTCTTGCATAACTATAGCCAAAATAGCGAAAAAAGTGGACAAACCGCTCTATTAGATGTATTTTTGCAAAAAAAAAGAAAATGACCAGCTTAAGTGTGAATGTCAATAAGATAGCCACCTTGCGAAATGCTCGTGGGTGTGATATGCCAAATCTGATTCAAACAGCTCAAGATATCGAAGGATTTGGTGCGCAAGGAATTACGATACATCCTCGTCCTGATGAGCGACACATTCGCTATCAAGATGCACACGATCTTAAAAAGGTGGTAAATACCGAACTTAATATTGAGGGGAACCCTGTTCCTAAATTTATTGAACTCGTATTGGCTGTCAAACCCGATCAAGTCACATTCGTTCCTGATGCAGAGGATGCTATTACTTCCAATGCGGGTTGGGACACCATCAAGTATCTATCATTTTTGACAGATGTTATCCAAGAATGCAAAAGTAATGGCATCCGAACGTCTATTTTTCTCGATCCTGACCCAAAGCAAATAGATGGTGCCAAAGCAACTGGTACAGATCGCATTGAACTCTACACAGAGGCCTATGCAAGTGGATTTCCCAAAAACCCAGAAACTGCCATCGCACCTTATGTTGAAGCAGCATCACGAGCAAATGAACTCGGAATTGGTCTCAATGCTGGACATGACCTGAGTTTGGAAAACATTGCATATTTTCGTCAGCATATCCCCAATCTTTTGGAAGTATCTATTGGTCATGCTCTCATTTGTGAATCCTTGTATTTTGGACTCGAAAATGTGATCAATCAATATCGAGCCAAACTCACATGAGCCTGCTTCACAGTCAAATCCTAGGGACAGGAAAGCCTTTGTTGGTTTTGCATGGTTTTTTGGGGATGTCAGACAATTGGCGTACTATGGGCAATTTGTGGGCAGCGTATTTTGAGGTGCACCTAATCGACTTACGAAATCATGGCAGAAGTTTTCACACTGATGCATTTTCATATGCTCACATGGCAGAGGATTTAACAGCCTATTGTCAACACCACCAACTAGCGAGTGTTGTCCTATTAGGTCATTCGATGGGAGGTAAATTGGCAATGCACTTTGCAACCACTCATGCAGCGAAAGTCGAAAGACTCATCATTGCTGATATTGCTCCCAAAGACTATCCACCTCATCACGATCATATTTTGGAGGGTTTGATGGATTTACTTACCCACACCCCCAAATCACGAAGGGATGCCAATCAACGAATCAGTCGTTTTGTAAGTGATGAGGGTACAAGACTGTTTTTGCTCAAAAATCTTTATAAGACAGATGATGGTTTTGCATTGCGAGTGAATGTACCAGTGTTGAAAGCTAAGGTTGGAGAAGTTATGACGTCTTCCGTTGCGAATTATGATGGGCCAACACTGTTTTTGGCAGGTGAACATTCGGATTATATTCTCCCAGAGGATCATGCCCACATCACCCAGTTTTTCCCCAAATCGCGTATCAAAACCATCCCCAGGGCAGGGCATTGGCTTCATTCTGAAAACCCAGTTGCCTTTGCTGCCGAGGTGGCTGATTTTTTGGGGATTCGATAGCCCTTGCTAAAGGGCGAGAAAAAAAGTACTTTTGCGCTTCCATAAACAAAATGCTATGCAAGTAACTCGCAAAGACGTTGATGCCCTAAATGCTGTTATTACAATTGCTATCGATAAAGCAGAACTCATACCCAAAATTGATTCTGTTTTGACTTCCTATCGCAAACGAGCAGAAATCCCTGGCTTTAGGAAAGGGAATGTTCCGATTGGATTGATCAAGAAACAATATGGCGCAGCTGTGAAAGCTGATGAGACAAACAAAATGCTGCAAGAGTCATTAACCAACTACATCAGCAAAGAAAAAATTGCTCTATTGGGCAACCCCCTACCTGTCGAAAGAGAT
>CACNGE010000048.1 GCA_902619855.1 uncultured Bacteroidota bacterium | reverse complement strand
TTACGCCCCAAACTGCAAGAGCAATATCTAAGGCCATCCATCACCCCAACCAAAACGAACTTGAATGCTCGTTTTTTTCTCACTGATTGCGAGTTTTTGGTTGCTCACGATGGAAGCATTATAATGTGTGCAGAACAAATTACCAATCATAAGCTGATTGACTTACCAGAAAATTTTGTCATTATTGCTGGTACAAAACAACTCACTGATAACCTGAGTGAGGGCCTAAAAGGGATTAAGCACAAATACAAAAAAAATATTCCAATCAACATTACCTCAATAAAACATTTTAAAAAAAATACTGCAGATAGCGACGATAGCTTTCTGACTTATGGACTACCCACCAAACATGTGTACCTGATCCTTATTGAAGATTTTTAATGGACAGTTTTATCAAAAGATCCCTGGTTGGTTTTACCTATGCTGGCGTATGGGTTGCATCATTGTTGTATCACTCCCCTGAACCATATCTTTTATTGCTACTTGTTATTGCCTCCATAGCAGCATTTGAAATGTTGAAGCTATTAAACATTCATTCTTTACTTCTACTTTTTGTACTTTGCACAGGAACAGTCGGCTTGATTTTCTTTAACGTGATGATGATTTATGTTGCCATCATTTCAGTTGCATGTCAATTGCTATTGGCATGGTTGCTGTTTATGCGCAAAAGCCTTCCATTGCATAGCCCTATCCTCGCTTGTTTGTTCTGTCTTATTCATCTACTATTTCCGATATTAATTATAAGCGAAGTATCCATCACAGAACTTCCTTTGTTTACAGCTGAAATCACTTTAGGTGTATTGTTTTTTATTTGGGGAACAGATGCGATGGCATACAGTTTTGGAACGCTATTTGGAAAAACACTATTGTTTCGGGCTGTGTCTCCTAAAAAATCAGTTGAGGGTGCTGTTGCTGCTTTACTTTTCAGCCCAGTCATTGCTTTTGTCAATGTTAAGATTTTTTCTAATGATGATTACTTCTATTGGCTCGTTATGGGAATTTTGATTAGCATCACATCAATTGTTGGTGATTTGGTACAGAGTCAATTCAAGCGCACTGCTGGGGTTAAAGATAGTGGAACCATTTTGTTGGGACATGGGGGGATGTATGATCGAATTGATAGTTTAATTTTTACAATTCCATTTGTTTATATATATATCTATGTTATTCAATAATTATGTTTCACAGAGAAGGATTTAGAATTATTACTGTCACCTTTTTAATTGTCATTGCAATAACGATTGGTTCAGACTATTATCTCGATACTCTTTGGGTAAAAAAAACAGTGCAAGCTGTGGCTTTGATTTTTCTTGTTTTAATCCTTCAATTTTTTAGAAATCCCAAAAGACCACCCATCGAAAGCAACTCACAAATCATTGCCCCTGCCGATGGTAAAATTGTCATTATTAAAGAGGTTGAAGAGCCCGAATACTTTCAAGATAAAAGACTTCAGGTTTCCATATTTATGTCACCCTTGAATGTTCATGTCACTCGCTATCCAGCAAGTGGAAAAATTGTTTATAGCAAATATCACACTGGGAAATATTTAGTCGCTTGGCATCCAAAATCATCAGATCTAAATGAAAGAACAACAATTGTCATTGACAATCCTGTGTTTGGATCTGTCCTGTATCGCCAAATTGCCGGCGCAGTGGCTCGACGCATCGTAAATTATGCGCAAAAAGGAGATACTGCTGTTCAAGGTCATGATGCAGGTTTTATCAAATTTGGTTCTCGTATTGATTTGTTTTTGCCATTAGGAACCAAATTGAATGTCAGTATGAATGGACGTGTTAAAGGTGGTGTAACAATAATCTGTGACGCATGAACGGTGTAATTGTCAAAACAACTGACTTTGAGATAGCTGTGGATTGGTTAACAGAAAATTTTATGACCATTCCAAAAGGTGATTTGCTTCGTCTCTATGCATTCTATAAGGTTGCAAATGGGATGAGTCATGAACCAAACAACAGGCAACCCATTGTCAGTGCGTTTAAATTCAACGCCATTATGCAGGTCACTCATTTGTCGAGTGATACAGCAAGAAAAGAGTACGTGGCGTTTGTCAATAAACTCAAACAAAAGGATTAGCCCTGAAGTTTGGCGATTTGCTGCTCGATTTGGCTGATTTTTTCTAAAGCGTCACTTTCCTTTTTCCTTTCAATCTGGACAACATGCTCAGGAGCATTATCTATAAAACGAGTGTTGATCAGCTTTTTTTGCACACCCACCAAAAATCCTTTTTGATAGTTTAATTCCTCTGTGAGTTTGGCAATCTCCTCCTCAGGGTTTTCAACAGAAAATGGGATATAATATGCAGCAGTTCCCACACGAAATGGCAATACTTGCTGGGGTAGGTCTTTTACGACTTGAAAAGAGTCAATATTTGCCAATTTAGAAATTACATTTTCATAATATTCTGCTTGAGAAGATGTTTCCAGCAACTGCATGGGCACTTTAGTGGAGATGTTTTTTTGCTTTCTGATCGAGCGAACCGAAGTAATCATTTCCATGGTATGTGAGAACACCGATAGAGTTTGATCATCTATTTCTGAAGCAGCAGGCCAAGAAGAAACGACAAGTGCTTCCTCTTTTGTGCGATCAGTAATTTTGTGCCAAAGCTCCTCGCTTAAAAACGGCATAAATGGGTGAAGCAACCTCAAATTATTTTCAAAGATATCTATCAATTCAGCATGGGTTTGAGCATCAATTGGGCTGCCATAAGCAGGTTTGATCAGCTCGAGTAACCATGAACAAAAGTCATCCCATATCAATTTATAAATACACATGAGGGCATCTGAAATTCTGTATTTAGAAAAATGATCATTAACTAAATCGAGTTCTTTTTGAAATTTGCTTTTGTACCAAATCAAGCTTTGTTTTGCTGTGGCGTCCTGCGGTCGTGAGTCATCGATTTCCCAACTCTCAATCAGGCGATGAGCATTCCAAATTTTATTGGCAAAATTCTTTCCCTGCTGACAAAGTGCTTCATCGAAAAGCAAATCATTTCCAGCTGACGAACTCAACAATAGCCCAACGCGAACACTGTCGGCACCATATTTTTCTATCAATACCAGTGCGTCTGGTGAATTTCCCAACTGTTTGGACATTTTACGTCCTTGACTATCACGTACCAATCCTGTGAGATATACATTTTGAAAGGGCTGCTGATTTCGAAAAGCATAGCCTGACATCAACATACGAGCAACCCAGAAAAATAAAATATCAGGACCTGTTACCAAGTCTTGTGTTGGATAGTAATATTGAATTTCTTCATTCTCGGGTAAACGAATTCCATCAAAAACAGAAATAGGCCACAACCAAGATGAAAACCAAGTGTCAAGGACATCGTTATCTTGCCTTAAATCCTGTTCTTTTAAAGTGGAGTTTTTGGTTTTTTTACGTGCTTTTTCCAAAGCTTCTTCTTTAGTAATCGCAACGACAAAATCTTGTTTGCCAGACCCATAATAATAGGCAGGAATCTGTTGCCCCCACCACAATTGACGTGATATGTTCCAATCGCGAATATTGGTCATCCAGTGGCGATAAGTATTCATGAATTTTTTTGGAAACAATTGAACAGTCCCATCTTCAACAGCTGTGAGTGCAGGCTTCGCAAGTTCTTCCATATTCAAAAACCATTGATCCGAAAGTCTTGGTTCAACTACTGCCTTGGTTCGCTCGGAAAGCCCAACTTTATGGGTGTGAGATTTTGTTTCTAATAGTTTGCCTGATGATTTTAATTCGGCAACCACTAACTTTCGCACTTCAAATCGATCTTTGCTCTCGTAGTGCAAGCCCTCAGCATTGAGCGTACCATTGGGATTGAAAATATCAATAAATTCAAGAGAGTGTTTGTCACCCAACATCTTATCATTTTCGTCATGAGCAGGGGTGATTTTCAGGCATCCTGTACCAAACTCAACATCGACATAGGTGTCTGTGATGATTGGAATCTGTCTGTTTACAATTGGAACAATTACTTTTTTACCATGAAGATGCATAAATCGTCCATCGTCGGGATGCACAGCAACAGCTGTATCCCCCATTATTGTTTCTGGTCGTGTAGTGGCAATAGTTACTGTCTCATTGCTATCGACAACTTGATATTCGATGGAATATAGTTTGCCTTGTTTTTCCTCATACACCACCTCTTCGTCGGAAAGCGTGGTTTGTGCTTCTGGATCCCAGTTTACCATTCGATAACCTCGGTAG
>CACNGE010000047.1 GCA_902619855.1 uncultured Bacteroidota bacterium | reverse complement strand
AAGTATTACTTATACGGCAGCCTCAAAATTTTCAGCGACCACTTCCCAGTCGATTACACTAAAAAAAGCATTTATATAATCAGGTCTTCGGTTTTGATAGTTGAGATAATAAGCGTGTTCCCAAACATCAAGACCAAGTATTGGGGCTCCATCACAACCAACTCCAGGCATAAGAGGATTGTCTTGATTGGGCGTTGAGCAAACTTCTAAATCACCTCCTTTTTTTGCACACAACCAAGCCCAACCTGACCCAAATTGTGTTGCCGCAGCAGTACTAAATGCTGCTTTAAACTGATCAAAAGAACCAAACGAACGATTAATCGCATCGGCCAAAGTACCTGAAAGGCCGTTTGCGTCAGGACTCATTACCTGCCAAAACAAACAATGATTGTAAAAACCACCCCCATTGTTCCGAACAGCAGCATTGCTCATGTCTAAATTGGAGAGAATCTCTTCAATAGAATGCTTATTAAGAGGGGTATCTGCAATAGCAGTGTTCAACTTGGCAGTATAGCCAGCATGATGTTTGGTATGGTGAATCTCCATCGTTCGCGCATCTATATGAGGCTCCAGGGAGTTATAAGAATATTGAAGTTTTGGTAATTCGAAAGACATAATTATTTATTTGTGATGAACAGCAAATTTATGTAATATTAAGCAATTGTCATGAAGACCACACAAGCTGTAAAACAAAACGCGCACCCATCATTTATTATTTATGATGCATCGGCAGGATCTGGAAAAACATATTCTCTAGTTCGCAGCTATTTGCAAGCCATTCTTCACACAAATCACCCAGAAAACTACCAGTCTATTTTGGCGATTACATTTACAAACAAGGCTGCTCATGAGATGAAAAATCGTGTGTTGATACAGCTAAAAGAGTTTTCGTCAAAGAAAATTTTGCTCGAACCAACAGAAATGTTTCAAGAAATTGTCAAACAATGTGGGGTTGATAATGAAGTCGTTCATCAACGCGCAGCCAAAGTACTTCACCATATTCTTCAAAATTATGGGCATTTTTCGATCACCACAATCGATAGTTTAACCCATCAGATCGTTAGGACTTTTGCAAGAGATTTAGGACTTAGCTCGACTTTTGAAGTGATGTTGGAAACAGATTTTCTCCTAGAACAAGCTGTGGACTTATTGATCGAACAAACAGGTGAAAACAAACAACAGACTAAAATCTTGACGGATTTTGTCATCCAAAAAGCTAGCGACAACAAATCGTGGGACGTGAGAGTTGATTTAAATAATATTGCTCCTTTGGTTTATAATGAAAATCATTACAACCAACTGCGTCAAATGAATGACAAAAGCTGGAACGATTTTTTGACTCTTCAGAAAAAAATACAAATACAAAAAACATTTTGTGTTGAGGCGACGAACAAAGGATCTGAACAGCTTTACAAAAAAGTGATCGATTCAGGAATAGAGGAAGGGTCTTTTTCTTATAAAGAGCTGATCAAACAATTGCAAAAAGGCCAATCGAGTAACCCAACATCTATTCCAAGCAAGCGATTGTTGTCTTTGAATGAAAACAACCAAATCTTAAATAAATCGGCAAGCCAGTCAGAGCATTCTGCTTTAGCCAGTATGCAAGGCGATATTGACCAATGGATTGAAATTGTAACACTTCAACAGAAAACCCTAAACCTTCTTCAGCTGATCGACAAACAACTTGTGCCGTTTTCTGCTCTTCATGCGATTTATAAAACAGCTCAAGACCTACAAAAAAACCAAGACAAAAGACTGCTGAGTAGCTTTAACCCTTTGTTGTTTGAGACAATTAGCGAACTGCCAACCCCTTTTGTTTACGAACGATTGGGCGTCAAGTACAGTCAAATATTCATAGATGAATTCCAAGACACTTCCTTACTGCAATGGAAAAATCTCATTCCGCTATTAGACAATGTGATATCAAGAACAGATAGCTCGATTCTTCTTGTAGGAGACGCCAAGCAATCGATTTATCGTTGGCGTGGAGGCTATCCTGAACAGTTTATTGATCTCACTAAAGGGGTAACCCCATTTCCCATTGATCCAGAAGTGATTAGACTTCCAAAAAATTATAGAAGTCAAGATATGATAGTCAAAACCAACAATACATTTTTCAAGGAATCGGCGGCTGTCTTATCGTCAACAGACTATCAAAACCTATTTAAAAAGGGCGCTGATCAAGAGACCAGCAACAACCCTGGGGGTGCAGTTACGTTTACTTTTGTTAAGGGAGACACAGTAGAAGAACGAGAGCCAAACTATTTAGAAGCCATACATCAACAGCTGATTGATTGTGAAAACAGGAAGTATAAGCGAAATGAAATTTGCATTCTCGTGCGAACTCGCCAACAAGGAGTTCGGATAACAGAATATCTCGCACAACAAAAGATATATGTGATTTCTGCAGAAACGTTGCTGCTTTCTGAAAGCAGAAAAGTAAATGTATTGTTGGGCTGGCTTCAACTTAGAATCAATCAAAATGATGAGGAAGCGAGGAAAGTGATTTTGGATTATTTCCTGACAGATGATCAGGACCAATTTATTTGGCATCGTGAGGGGTTAAAAAAACCAATACATCAGTTTGTCAAACAAATCAATAGCGATCAATATGACTTTTCTTTTGAAAGGTTCTTACAAAAAGGCATCTATGAGGCTGTGGAATATACAATTGATACTTTGAATATGACAACAGCTTTATGCCCTTATATGTCTGGATTTTTAGAAGAGATAATAGATTTTACAAGAGACACAGCGACAGATGATAAAGGGTTTTTGTCGCATTGGGAAATGATAAAAGACAAGCGATCGGTTCGTTTAACTTCAAAAAATAATGCAGTTCAAGTTATGACCATTCACAAAGCGAAGGGTTTGGAGTTTCCTGTGGTTATTTTTCCTTTTGCTGAGGCAAAAATAGTAAGCAGCAAACCTAAAGTACATTGGATAGATGTGCCACAAGATGAGTTTGCAGGCTTCTCATCTCTTTTGGTTGGGCTCAACAAAGACTTTTCAGAAACGAGCGACAGCAACCACACCATCTATGAGGCAGTTAGAGAAACCCAAGCACTTGACGCACTCAACACCTTATATGTGGCCATGACTCGTCCTAAGAACGAATTACATGTTATTAGTCATTCTCAACTCAACACCAATAAGAGTTATGCAGATTTGTTTTGGGAGTTTGTGAATAAAAATGATTTACCAAAACAAAAGGAGAATCAGTTTATAAGTGGAAAACTCACAACAAGTCAAAGGGTTTCGGCAGAATCAAAACCCACAAAAGCAACAACATGGATTACAAACACAAGTGTTACCAATATAATTCGTAAAAGCCAGCAATCAAAAAATCAAGATAACGCAGTTGATTTTGGTTATGTGTTTCATGAAATCATGTCTCGAATTTATGTAAAAACAGATGTTGATGACGCAATTCAATATGCATGTAATCAAGGGAACATTGGCATGGATCAAGTGGATGAGCTCACAAAGCTTATAGATGAATTGGTGAATCACAATGAATTAGGGTATTTTTTTAATTCAAAAGGCACTCAATATAACGAGAGAACACTCTTGTCTACAGAGGGTATATCGCTACGTCCAGATAGTTTTGTTGTGCTGCCCAACAAAGAGGCTGCCATCTTAGATTACAAAACAGGAAAACCTAGACCAGCGCATGAGGATCAGTTGAATGAATATGCGTCATTGTTGGAGAAACTAGGTTACACCATCAGGAAAAAAACAATTGTTTATATTGGCAAAACAGTCTCTTTAAAACATATTTATTAATTTTGTGACATTGTAAATTTAATTTATGAAAATACTAACACTACTTACAGCGATTATAACCTGTCATATATATAGCCTGCAAGCCCAAACATCAGCCAACCCATGGCAGATAACCCTTGGGGCAAATGCAGTCGAGTTTTATGAAAGAAATGGGATTGAGTATCAGACCGGAAACGATGGTTTACAGTTTGACGACAAGATAAACTTTTCAAAGTATTTATCATATTTAGAGATTTCACGCTACTTATCCAGAGGGATTACTTTTCACTTTGGCGGATCTCTCAACCAAGTTAGTAGAATTACACCAAACCCATCAGAAAACCCCGATCTTTATTTTAGTATTGACGGAAGTTTTTCATTCTCATCAACTACTTTCTTAGATACTGGAAATCTAAATCCTACACTCATACTTGGGGCTGGATATTCCAATATCAATGAACTGAGTCACATGACAGCCAATATGGGTGTTGGACTAACGTATATGT
>CACNGE010000046.1 GCA_902619855.1 uncultured Bacteroidota bacterium | reverse complement strand
GAAGATCTACTGCGGTAGTGTCAATGATTTCAAAAGGAAGGAAGGTTTGCCCTTGTGGAAAAATCACTTGCGCTGTCGAATCGGCTTTGACTTCAATGTTGTATTGGATGTCTTCCCCAATTGTCATTGCAATTGTATCGATAGTTGCCGCAACTCGAGTTTGTGCCAGTGCAAAGGCTGGTATCAAAATCAATAAGAACAAATAGATCCTACCCACGATTTTTGAAATATGATAATAGTTTTTTTACATAGCTTTCATCCGTACGACAAATGATAGTTCCTGCGCCACTTTTCTTAAACGATTCATCAAAATACAGTTCTCGTTTGCTCGTATAATTTCGATGATTGCGCTGTAGTGTTTTCGAGCCAGTATGAACCAGTTGATATTTGCCCGTTTCTTGATCAATCATCGGAACAAGGCCTAAATTGGGGAGTTCAACTTCGTGTTTATCAAAAATTCTGATCCCTGTCAGATCATGTTTTTTTGCAGCAATTTTTAGGTTGGATGCATAGTCGGTGTCCATAAAGTCAGAAAGGACAAACACAATGGCGCGCTTTTTTTGCACATTGGCCATAAACTTGAGTGCTTCCGAGATATTGGTGCGAGAATTGTTGGGTGTAAACTCAATCAATTCGCGAATAATTCTAAGGATATGTGATTTTCCCTTCTTCGGTGGGATATACAACTCGATTTGATCTGTGAATAAAATCAAGCCGACTTTGTCGTTGTTTTGCAGTGCAGAAAAGGCAAGTGTGGCTGAAATTTCGGTTAGAATTTCCATTTTAAACTGCTCATGCGATCCATATTGAGAAGACCGACTGACGTCGACAACTAGCATCAATGTCAGCTCTCGTTCTTCTTCAAAAACTTTCACAAAAGGTTCGTTGTAACGAGCAGTTACATTCCAATCTATGGTACGTACATCATCCCCAAATTGATATGGACGCACCTCGCTAAAGGTCATCCCTCGACCTTTAAAGGTACTTTGATACTCCCCACCAAAAAGGTGGTTGCTTAAGCGACGAGTCTTAATCTCAATTTTACGAACCTTCTTCAGAAGAGCCTTCGTATCCATACCAATGATTGAATATTAACTTTGCTAGACTAGGGAACCTCTACGACATTAACAATACGATTGATAATGTCTTCAGAAGTGATGTTTTCTGCTTCTGCTTCATAGGTGATTCCAATGCGATGTCGAAGCACATCATGAACAACTGCACGTACATCCTCTGGTACGACATAACCCCGTCGCTTGATAAAGGCATAACATTTGGCAGCAGTTGTCAGGTTGATACTTCCTCTAGGAGACGCCCCAAAGCTGATGAGTGGTTTTAGGTCTTCCAACCCATATTGTTCTGGGTAACGAGTGGCAAAAATGAGGTCGATGATGTATTTCTCAATTTTCTCATCCATATACACCTCGCGAGCAGCTTTTTGTGCTTTAATCACTTGGGCTGTGGTCACCACTGGGTTGATGGTGTTGGTCGCCCCACTGACTTGTGAGCGAACGATTTGTTGTTCGTCCGACTTTGTTGGATAATCAATCACAACCTTTAACATAAATCGATCGACTTGCGCTTCGGGAAGGGGATAGGTTCCTTCTTGCTCAACAGGGTTTTGGGTTGCCATGACCAAAAAAGGTGGTTTGAGCCCAAAGCTCTCATCGCCAATGGTCACTTGTCGTTCTTGCATGGCTTCAAGTAGAGCAGATTGTACTTTGGCAGGTGCGCGATTGATTTCGTCAGCCAAAACAAAATTGGCAAACACTGGACCTTTTTTGATGCTAAAGTCGTTTTCTTTGATGTTGTATATCATCGTTCCGACAACATCTGCAGGCAGCAAATCTGGTGTAAACTGCACACGACTAAAAGAGGCTTTGATTGCTTTGCTCAAAGAGTTGATGGCGAGCGTTTTTGCAAGCCCAGGAACGCCTTCCAAAAGAATATGTCCTTCGCCCAAAAGTCCAATCAATAGGCGTTCCAACATGTGCTGTTGACCAACGATGGTTTTACCCAACTCAATCTGCAATAAATCAACAAATGCACTTTCCTTTTCTATTTTTTCGTTTAGGGATTTAATATCCACTCGCGTATCGTTCATTTGGTAACAATTTTAATTTTAAAAATACAGCTAGTTTTTAAGGGCTGCAAATTGGTTAAAAAATGTTTTCAAATCTGTTAATATTTGGTTAAAAATGATGAATATGTGTAGGATTGACTTTAAACAAACCCCAGAAAACGATTAGGCTCTAATATTCAGAAGAATACAGCTGCATTTCAACTGTAAGCATCGCTGGGGTTTTGAGGCATGGATATTTATCTTATCTGATGTAATATAATCATCTGTTTATGTATTCTCATAACAAAAGAGCCTACTAATTTGTACTTTAGTCGTGTGTTATTTTTGTCTTTTTTATCATGATTAACAAACGCCTTTTGGTCAAAAACTTATTGGCGCACAATGATGAGAATAGCTTTTATGATAAAAAGCTTCAACTCAATCTTGGCAACAAAGAAGGCAAAGCAAAATTTCTGAAACACATCTGTGCTCTTTCCAACTCCAACCCCAAAAACAACTCATATATCGTTGTGGGAATCATGGATCATGAAAATGAAATCGTAGGGGTCGATTTTTTTGATGATGCCAAACTCCAAAACCTTGTCAATGCCTATCTCGACAACCCCCCATTGGTTCTTTATGAAAACATCCACTTTCCCCATTTACCCGAAGGGAAGGTCGTTGGGCTGGTAACCATCAAGCCCACAGAATCATTAACCACCCTTCGAAAAAACATCTGGAAATACTATGGTGGGTCTGTATTTTTTAGAGAGGGAAGTACCTCTACCCCAAAAGCATTTGATGTGGATATTAAAGATATCAATTCTAGGGTAGTGACTGAAATCGAAAAACACGCGCAAAACAATATCGAGCTCACCCTCGATGGCGTGGTCGATTTTGTACAACGACATCACAAAAGCCTCAATCCACAATACAAAGTTTTTAAAGAATCATTTATCGTGTGTTGGGCTGGCATCGAAAAAAAAGTGAAAGACAAATGCTACTATTCTCGTGTGGATATTGAACTGGTCAATGAGCATGTCAAACTGTTTTATTCGACTTATGACGAAGTTGAAATCCAATTTGACGTCAACCATTTTCGTTTGATTGAGTATGTCAAACTGGGCTTGAATAATATCGAAAAGTATTATCCTTTGGAGCAAATTGAGTTGCATTTTGATGACAATGGGAGTTATCAAATGAGTGCTGATTTTTTGTTCGAACCACCTGTTTTTGAGAAAAAACTCCTACACCATATTATGAATAGCCAAAAAACAATTGCAGAAAGACTTATTGCAAAAAAGAACCTGACAACAGCTCAAAACAAAGAAGTTGAAGCTCTTTCTCCAACCTTAATGCTTTGCTATCTCAATGGTTTTGAAGAAGCAAAATCAATGTTGTATGCTATCCAAAATCCTCTACGAGACTACAATAGTGTTGCCTATCAAAGTCATAAGGACTCTATGCGAATTCTACGAAAAATCAAATATCATTAAGCGCAGTGGCAGCAAACTATTTGTGAGCGTTTTGATAAAAAAATGTAGCGACTTGTTTTGGTACCAGGTGATTGATCTCCTCTTGGCGTTCGACTTTTTGTCGAATCATTGTTGCAGAAATCGAAATCATTGGGCTATCCAACAAAACAATATTGTCGCAAGCTTGGGGTAATTGCCAACCCTCTCTTGGATAAATCATCAAATGATGAGATAACATTTCAGCTGCTCCTTGCCAGGTTTTCATTTGATGATAAATGTCAGCTCCCATCAAGAGTATATGTGTGTTTGCCTTAGGGTCTATGCCCAAATGGTGCAGCGTATGAATCGTGTAATTTGGTCGTGGTAAGTGGAATTCGATGTCGTTGCAATTCATCTGTTCTTCATTGGAAAGAACAGACAAAACCAAGTCCAAACGTTGCTGTTCTGGGAGTAAATCTACATCTCGTTTAAAAGGGTTTTTAGGGCTGACAATAAAATCAACTTCCTCCACTATTGCTGTTTCGATCGCTGCTTTGGCTACGTTAAGGTGCCCAAAGTGTATGGGGTTGAAGCTGCCAAAAAATAAGGCTGTTTTTTTCATCTTTCAATAAATCGAGTTACCAACGCTTGTAGTTCTTGTTCAGCCTTATTGAGGTCGTCGTTGTGAATGATGTGCTCGAATTTTGAAGCTGATTTCATTTCATTTTTTGCCTTGCTCAAACGCATCTTCAAACTCTCTGTCGATTCTGTGTCGCGATTGGTCAAACGCCCTTTGAGTGCTTCCAAACTTGGGGGCATTATAAAAATTGTAATAGTTTGGTCTGGAAATTGTTTTTTGATCTGGAAACCTCCCTCAACATCAATGTCGAAAATGACATGTTTTCCTTCACTCCATAGTCGTTCCACTTCGGCTCGTAGTGTACCATAAAAAATCCCTGGATAAACCTCTTCGTGCTCCAAAAAAGATCCTTCATCAATCTTCTCTTGAAAAAACTCTGGTTTGATAAAAAAATAATCAACCCCATCTTTTTCGTTTGCTCTGGGTTCACGAGAAGTTGCCGAAATTGAAAATGCCAACGGGAGAGATGTGTTTTGAAGCAATCTTTTTGCCAAGGTCGTTTTTCCACTTCCTGAAGGAGCCGATAAAACAACACATTTTCTTTTTGTCATTTAAATGATATTGAGCAGCTGTTCCTTGATTCGCTCAAGGGCATCTTTCATTTGAACAATTTCTTTTTGTAGGGAGGCATTATTTGCTTTGGAGCCTATGGTGTTGATTTCACGACCCACTTCTTGACTGACAAATCCAAGTTTTTTTCCTTTCGTAACAGTGTCACTTTTCATCACATCTTTAAAATATAACAGGTGCTGTCGCAAACGAACAATCTCCTCGTTGATGTCTAGTTTTTCAAGGTAATAAATTAGTTCCTGTTCAAGTCGGTTTTGGTCAATCTCTACTGCCAAACCTTTGAGTTGTTCAAGCAATTTTGATCGTGTCTGTTCGGTTCGCTCATCTTTTTTGCGATCGACTTTATCAATCCCTTTTTGAATCGATTCAATTTGAGTGGTGAGATCTTTGACCATTGCTTGTCCCTCACTCGTTTGGTAGTTGATCAACTGTTCAGTTGCCTGGCGCACCAATGAAAACACCTCTTTTATCTGTGTTTCATCTGGCAACGCTTCAGGCGATTGAATGGCATCTGGCAAACGAGTGGAAATCGAGAGGAGTTCTGCAGGAGTTGCGTCAGCAATTTCGCCTAGCTGATTCATGTATGCAGAAATTACATCTTTGTTGAGTTCGGCAGCAGCCTTTGACCCCTGCTGCTTCACAGATAGGTTAACATCCACTTTTCCTCGTAGTAGTTGTGGTTTGAGGATGCTTCGAAGTTCATCCTCCAAGGAACGGTAGCTGTATGGCAACCGAAGATTGAGCTCAAGATTTTTACTATTGAGTGATCGAACCTCCACCATCATGGTGATCTC
>CACNGE010000045.1 GCA_902619855.1 uncultured Bacteroidota bacterium | reverse complement strand
ACCTGGGATTTGGCACAACCCTTTCGCTATATGTGTCACAATGGCGAAATCAACACCTATCGAGGCAACCTCAATCGAATGAAAGCTCGCGAAGAGCTTTTGTCTAGTAACTTTTTTGGTGATGATATCAAGTCTATTCTTCCAATTGTTTTGCATGGTAAATCAGATTCTGCCTCCATGGATATGGTCGTTGAGCTTTTACTGCACACTGGCAGATCGCTTCCCGAAGTAATGATGATGATGGTTCCTGAGGCGTGGGAGAAACACAAGAGCATGGATCCTGTGAAAAAAGCATTTTATTCCTTCAACTCATGCATCATGGAGCCATGGGATGGCCCTGCATCTATTCCTTTTACAGATGGGAATTATATTGGAGCACTTCTTGACAGAAATGGTCTGCGTCCATCCAGATACACAGTGACCAAAGATGGGTATGTCGAGATGTCGTCAGAAACAGGTGTCACTGAAATCGAACCCAAAAATGTAGTCAAACATGGGCGACTTGAGCCAGGGCGTATGTTCCTTGTTGATATGAACGAAGGTCGCATTGTTGAGGATAAAGAAATCAAAGGCATAATCTCTTCAAAACACCCCTATCAAGATTGGTTGGATGATAACCTTCTGCCACTGAAAAATGTTCCTTACACTGGCAATACAACGCCACAAGAAGAAACTGGTTATACCCAACGCCTAAAAGGATTTGGATATACTGAGGAAGACATTAAGACTTTGATTATCCCAATGATGTCAGCTGGTAAAGAGGCCATTGGGTCGATGGGTACTGACACTCCATTGGCCGTGCTTTCACACAAGCCACAACTGCTTTACAACTATTTCAAACAACTTTTTGCGCAGGTAACAAACCCACCTCTGGATGGGATTCGTGAGGAAATCGTAACTGATACCTCCCTTTCGATTGGAAGTGATTATAATCTATTTTCTGTTGATCCTTTGCACGCCAAGAAGCTTCGCATTCAAAATCCGATTATATCCAATGAAGATTTGGATAAGATCAAATTTATTCAACATAAGGACTTTGTTTCTGCATCTGTCTCTGTATTGTATGCAATTGACAAGGGTTACAATGGAATCGAGACGGCCATTGAAAACCTTATCAATCAAGTCAAAGAAAAAGTAAATCATGGTGCCAACATTATCATTTTATCAGATCGAGGTATAAACAAAGACCTAGCGCCGATTCCGATGCTTCTTGCATGCTCTGCAGTGCATCATGGACTGATTAAACATGGGTTGCGTTCGAAGTTTGGAATTGTAATTGAATCTGCCGAACCTCGTGAGCCTCATCATTTTGCAACTCTCTTTGGATATGGTGCCAGTGCGATCAATCCTTATATGGTCAATGAGATTATCGAAACACTTGTCAGCTCGCAAGATCGCATACAACTGACGTCTGAACAGGCAGTTGAAAATTTCAACAAAGCCATCGCAAAGGGATTGATTAAGATTATGAATAAAATAGGCATCTCTACACTTCATTCCTACAGAGGTGCGCAAATTTTTGAGGCACTTGGGTTGAATACAAAATTCATAGAGCAGTTCTTTTGTAACACCCCGACAAGAATCGAAGGTATTGGACTATTTGAAGTCGAAAAGGAAATCTCTCTTCGTCATCAACAAGCGTTTGCCAGTGCAGAAACAAGTGAGTCTGCAGATTTAGAAATTGGTGGCAGCTATCGTTGGAGACGAAATGGTGAGGCTCATATGCTAAACCCTGCCACGATTGCAAAGCTACAAGTAGCAACGCGACAAAATAAGTATGAGAGTTATGAAGAGTTTGCCAAATTGGTCAATGATCAATCACGCCAATTGATGACCATCCGCGGGATGTTTTCATTTACTGATCTCGATCCCATACCAATTGAGGAGGTAGAACCTTGGACTGCAATCGCAAAGCGTTTCAAAACAGGTGCAATGTCACTGGGATCAATCAGTGAAGAGGCACATGAAACCTTGGCCAAAGCCATGAATCGAATTGGTGGAAAAAGCAATTCTGGCGAAGGAGGAGAAGACCCTAGACGATTTAACAGAGATGAAGATGGCGAATGGCGCAACAGCGCAATCAAACAAGTTGCATCAGGTCGTTTTGGTGTTTCGTCTCATTACCTTGCAAATGCACAAGAGATTCAGATCAAAATGGCACAGGGCGCAAAGCCTGGTGAAGGTGGACAACTGCCTGGCCCTAAAGTAAATCCATATATCGCATCTGTTCGAAACTCTACGCCTTATGTAGGGCTCATTTCACCCCCACCCCATCATGATATTTATTCAATTGAAGATTTGGCACAACTCATTTATGATTTGAAAAATGCCAATCGAGAAGCACGTGTAAATGTCAAGTTGGTTTCTGAAGTTGGTGTTGGAACAATTGCAGCTGGAGTCGCTAAGGCCAAAGCAGATGTGATTTTGATTTCTGGCTATGATGGCGGAACTGGTGCATCGCCCCTAACCTCTTTAAAGCACGCTGGGTTACCTTGGGAATTGGGTGTTTCTGAAGCACAACAAACGCTCGTCTTAAACGATCTTCGTGGTCGTATCGTCTTGGAGTGTGATGGCCAAATGAAAACTGGTCGTGATGTTGCCATCGCTTGTCTGTTGGGTGCCGAAGAGTATGGTTTTTCAACTGCACCTCTTGTAGCGACTGGCTGTATTATGATGCGTGCATGTCACCTCAACACCTGTCCAGTTGGGATTGCCACCCAAGACCCAGAGCTTCGTAAAAATTTTAAAGGAAAACCCGAGCATGTCGTCAACTATATGCATTTTGTTGCTGAAGAAATGAGAAGCATCATGGCGCAACTCGGGTTTAGAACTGTAGATGAGATGGTTGGTCAAAGCCAAAAGCTAAATATGAGTGATGCCATTGAGCATTTTAAAGCCAAGGGCATAGACCTCTCAACAATTCTTCACAAGCCCGATGTAAAAGAAGGAACTCCTTTGAGAAATACTGAAAAACAAGATCATAATCTCGAAAATGTTCTTGATTTCAAACTGATCTCGAAAGCAAAAAATGCCCTCGAAAAGTTAGAACCACATACCTTAACGTTACCTATTCACAACACCGATCGAAGTGTTGGGGCTATTTTGAGCAATGAAATATCCAAAAAATATGGTGCAGAAGGTCTTCCTGAAGATACCATATCAATATATTTTAATGGTTCAGCAGGCCAGAGTTTTGGTTGTTTTGCAACAAAAGGACTTCATTTAGAAACCATTGGAAACTGTAACGACTACTTTGGTAAGGGTCTTTCGGGTGCACGCCTTGTGGCGCGTGTTCCTGAAGGTGTTTCATACAAAGCCGAAGAGAATATAATCATCGGAAATGTAGCGCTTTATGGTGCAACAGCTGGTGAGGCATATATTAATGGAATTGCTGGTGAGCGTTTCTGTGTTCGTAACTCGGGCGCCACTGCAGTCGTTGAAGGCATTGGGGATCATGGCTGTGAATACATGACAGGAGGTATTGCTGTCATCATTGGAGATTTTGGTCGTAACTTTGCTGCTGGCATGAGTGGTGGAATCGCCTATTTATACGCTGCTGATGGTACATTTGATGAGCGCAATTTCAACATGGAAATGATTGGCTTAGAAAACCCTTCTAAAGAAGATCTGAATCATATAGAAGAACTACTCAATAATCATATAAAATACACAGCAAGTAGCAAGGCAACAGCCATCATTGATCATTGGGAAAATGAACAAAAGAATTTTATCAAGGTAATGCCAACGGACTACAAAAAAGCCCTTGCTCGATTGGCAGAAGAAGCCAAACAAGAAGTAAATTGATATGGGAAAGTTAAGAGGATTTTTAGAATATGACAGGATTGACGAGGCAAACATTCCTGTTGCTGATCGTGTCAAAAACTACAAGGAATTTACAGTTCATCCTGGTGAGGAAAAACTACAGGATCAAGGGGCACGCTGCATGGATTGTGGTGTTCCTTTTTGCCATAGTGGATGCCCACTTGGCAACATGATACCTGACTTTAATGATGCTGTGTATCAAAGCGATTGGCAAAAGGCTCTACGCATTCTGCATTCAACAAACAACTTTCCTGAGTTTACAGGTCGCCTATGCCCTGCCCCATGCGAGGCAGCTTGTGTGTTGGGGATTATCAACCCTCCTGTCTCGATTGAAATGATTGAAAAATATATAGTTGAGAGAGGTTTTAAAGAAGGTTGGATTCAAGCAAACCCTCCCAAAAACAGAACAGGAAAAACAATTGCTGTTGTGGGGTCTGGCCCAGCTGGCCTATCTGCTGCTCAACAGCTGAACAGAGCAGGTCACACAGTTACTGTTTTTGAAAGAGATGAAAAAGTTGGGGGGCTGTTGCGCTATGGAATTCCTGATTTCAAAATGGAAAAGTATGTAATTGATCGTCGTATTTCGATTCTTGAAGAGGAAGGTATCCTTTTTAAAACAGGTGTTGAAGTTGGCAAAAACTACAGCGTAGAAAAGCTAAAAGACTTTGATGCTGTTGTTCTTTGTGGTGGTGCTACCATTCGCAGAAGATTACCAATTCCTGGCGCAGAAGCAAAAGGAGTTGTACAAGCGATGGATTTTTTGCCAAAAAGTAATCGATGGGTAGATGGCCTTACAGATGTTGATCCTGAGCTCCACGCACAAGGAAAAAACGTCATAGTCATTGGAGGTGGTGATACCGGTTCTGATTGTATTGGGACATCCAATCGTCAAGGGGCAGCAAGTGTTACCAATTTTGAAATTATGCCCAAGCCAGCCGACGACAGAACAGCTGAACACCCATGGCCCTATTGGCCATTTAAATACAAAACTTCCTCATCACACGAAGAAGGAAGTGAAAGAGAATTTAGCATCATGACAAAAGAATTTGTTACTGATGATGATGGTAGGCTATCTGGTCTCAAAACTGTACAAGTTCGTTGGGAAAAACAAGAGGGAGAGCGACCAAAGCTTATTGAAGAGCCAAATTCAGAAAAGGAATGGCCATGTGATCTTGTATTACTCGCACTTGGGTTTACTGGTCCTGAGCCAACATTGGCAGAACAACTCGGCATTGAACTTGATGATCGTTCAAATATAAACGCTGATACCAAATCATATCAAACGAATATTCCACACATTTTTGCAGCAGGTGATATGCGACGAGGACAGTCTTTAATTGTTTGGGCAATTTCGGAAGGTAGAGAAGCTGCTTATCAAGTAGATAAATTTTTGATGGGTACAACACAACTGCCAACCAAAACAAATGGTGATTTGCCAAATCATCCCTGAGATGGTTTATTGAAAAAAGTTCCATACGATTCCAAACCGAAGAATAAAATCCTTATATGGGTAATCAGGGGCAGCTAGAATGTTGTTCCCATTGAAAGCAGCACCTAGATTTTCTGCATTGAAATACAGTCTTGTCTGTTGAATTTTAGCATTAAAAAAGGCGCTAAACAAAGGCTCTCCTCCTATTTTTACAGCATCTTGCACCACATAGTCAGAAAGGATAGGACTGTAAGTATCTGCATAAAATGATGAGAAATATTTGACTGTTGCACCAATTTGCACAAAGGCAGCTTTGTTAAACCATTCATCGGCATAGGACAAGGTCGATCGTCCAAGGAAATCGGGTAAATGCAATGGAACGTTTTCATTTCCAAATTTGTGAATCTGGATATTCGTGTCCAACGAAAATACGCCAACAGATAAATTGTTGTCCCAACGAGCTTTGAGAAGTTGAATGGTTTCATTCCATTGCTTTGGCGTGACAAATAGTGACCCTCTATCCAAGTCTTGTTGCAAGTAGGCATAATTGTCTAATGTGACAATGTCCACTCTAAACAACCCGAGTTTGGGTACATCCAAGCTAGAAAAAAGAGTAGATCGATTTGTACTGAGTAGGTTCTTCTGCCAAATAAATGACTCATAATTACTGTTATAATTCGTCAGTGTGAGTTTGGGTACGTAGGTATCCCAGCGAAATCCACCTTTGAGTCTAAACTTCTTTACACTTGGAAAAGAGGCTGTCAGTTGCAAAAAGTTTCCCAGCTTGTTGCTCCCTGATGACTGTTCGAAGTGAAAGTTCAATTGACTTTCTTTCAAAGAAAAACCAAGTTTACCTCCCACTGCTACGCCAGATTCTTTGATTTCGAAATCATCAGTCGTATGCACATGATTAAAGCTGTATTGTAAAGCAGATCCATAAGCCTCTACCTGACCCCATTTTGATTTTTCAAACACTGCATATACATCGTGTCGAGTGCTTGTATAATGCAACTCATCATTGGGACTGGTAGA
>CACNGE010000044.1 GCA_902619855.1 uncultured Bacteroidota bacterium | reverse complement strand
TTTTTCGAGCGATGAATGTTTTTGTATTGAGTTCTTTTTCGTTCAGCGAGACTCCCTCAGCAGGGCGAACAAACACTTGTTCAATGTGTGGAAGCGTGCGTCCAGCAATTTCTCCAACCACCATTTGATTAGTTGGGACTTCTCTCCACCCAATCACCTTAAGCTCCTGTTTTTCAAACTCATTGTTTAGCGTATCGATGCAAAATTGTCGTTGATTTTCTTTGGAGGGGAGAAAAACCATTCCTAGAGAATAGGTCGTAGGTTCTGGCAAATCAAAGTCGCATACTCGCTGTAGATAGTCATGGGGGATGTCGATAAGAATCCCAGCGCCATCACCTGTTTTACCATCAGCACTCACAGCACCTCTGTGTTCTAACTTGACAAGAATGTCGAGTGCTTTGTGGATGATGTCATTTGTGCGTTTGCCTTCGAGGCTACAGATAAATCCTGCACCACAGTTATCGTGTTCAAATTGCGGGTCGTAGAGTCCTTGTTTTATTATCATGCGTTCCAAATATATCCAACTATTTGAGATATTCTAATTACAAATATTATTGTTCACAGAATAAATGCAATATTTATAAGGAAGGGCGAAAATAAATACTTATTTCTTACAAACAGAAGTATATATTATTAAATCCATAAAAATTAGATAATTCTGAATTTGTAACCCTTAAAATTGTGAGGTTGAAAATAAAAACATGAAAACATTGACTTTTACACCTCTTTAAAATGAGTGTAGAATCTCAATTTTTTAAGAATATAAAACTTATAAAAAAATCTCCAGAACAGTAGAAATTTTTTAGTAATAATTAAATCGAGGTAGTATATTTGAAAACATTAAAATTGTTATATGGAAACGATCATTATTATTGTATTTGTCCTTGGTTACCTCGCTATTACTCTCGAGCATAACCTTCACATTGACAAACTTATTCCCGCCCTGGCAATGATGGCCATTTTGTGGGCGATGATAGCCCTAGGTCACTTAGACGTGTTTGATATTGATGCTGCCAACAAACAGCTGCTCCCCACTCACATCGAAGAAGCATTGCTGCACCACCTTGGAAAAACAGCAGAAATACTTGTCTTCCTTTTGGGTGCGATGACAATTGTTGAAATCATAGATTATTTCAATGGGTTTGCCATTATCAAGCAGTTTATAAGAACCCGAAATAAGGTTCGTTTGCTTTGGATTTTTGCTTGTTTGGCTTTTGTACTTTCAGCGATTATTGATAACCTTACTGCTACCATTGTACTTGTTACCATCCTACAAAAGGTCATTCACGATCGAAGCCTTCGGTTGTGGTTTGCTGGTATGATCATCGTCACTGCCAACGCTGGGGGTGCATGGTCTCCCATTGGAGATGTGACAACAACGATGTTGTGGATTGGTAAAAAAGTAACCACCCCTGAGTTGATAAAATACCTAATTGTACCATCTTTGGTGTGTATGATTGTACCTACTTTTATTGCAAGTCGATATAAAATTTTTAAAGGAGAAATTAATAAAATAGATGACAATATCAAGCTCACCCCCAAAGGTCCAACGATGCTTTATTTAGGACTTGGTTCGATTTTATTTGTTCCTATTTTTAAGACAGTAACGCACCTGCCTCCCTATGTTGGGATGATGCTTTCGCTTGCTGTGGTGTCTGTTTTTGCAGAGGTGTATAGTCGTTCCAAAGCTTTTGTAGAAGTAAAGTCTCACGTTGGTAATGACACGCATCACAATCCTGTTCACGTTGCTTTGACAAAAATCGAGATGCCTAGTATTCTATTTTTCTTGGGTATTTTGATGGCTGTTGCTGCACTTGAGTCTTTAGGTTTGTTGTTTGGATTTGCGCAAGACCTTAATGCTGCAATTCCCAACTCCGATATCGTGGTTGCAATCTTTGGATTTATTTCTGCTGTTATCGACAATGTTCCATTGGTCGCTGCAAGTATGGGAATGTTCTCTGAGCCTGTTGATCACCCTCTATGGCATGCAATTGCGTTTGCTGCTGGAACTGGTGGTAGTATGATCATATTTGGATCTGCAGCTGGTGTTGTTGCCATGGGAATGGAGAAAATTAACTTTTTCTGGTATCTGAAAAAGATTACGTTCCTTGCGCTCATAGGATCTGTTTCAGGTTACCTAACATTTATGTTGTTTAGAGATTACATATTGGTATAATCAATGAATTACAGCCAAACCCTAACTTGGTTGTTCGAGCGCTTCCCCATGTATCAAAGGGTTGGTCCTCCTGCCATGCGTTTTGGTTTGGATCAAATGAATCGCTTAAGTGCTGCTTTGGGAGACCCTCATCGCAGCACTAAATGTATACACATTGCTGGAACCAATGGCAAGGGATCAACAGCTCATATGTTGGCATCTGTCCTGCAAACTGCTGGCTATACAGTTGGACTCTATACTTCACCTCACCTAAAGGATTTTAGAGATCGCATAAAAATCAATGGGCAAGCAGTAGATGAAAAAAGTGTTGTTGATTTTGTCAACCAAAACCTTGCTATATTAGAGGAAGGGGGTTATTCATTTTTTGAAGTGACAGTTGGGATGGCTTTTTCAATTTTTGCCAAAGCCCAGGTCGATGTTGCCATTGTTGAAGTTGGTTTGGGGGGACGTTTGGACGCAACCAATATCATCACACCTATTTTATCTGTCATTACACATATCAGCAAAGACCATCAACTTTTTTTGGGTGATACGGTCGCAGCAATCGCCAGCGAAAAAGCAGGAATAATTAAAGAAAATATCCCTGTTGTTTTAGCTAAAAATGAGAAGGTGGTGCAGCAAGTAATCATAGACAAAGTCAAGTCAACCTCATCACCAATATTTTTTGCAGAAGAAGTTTCTCCAAATGAATATACGACAGACTTGCTAGGGGATTATCAGAAAGAAAATTTAGCAAATGTAACAATGGCAATCACAGCACTTTCTGAATTTAATGTTGAAAAAAAACACCTTACACAGGGGTTACAATCAGTGGTAAAAAATACTGGTTTTCAAGGGAGATGGCAAATATTGCAAGACAGTCCAAAAGTAATTGCTGATGTTGCACATAATGCAGCAGGTATTGCAGCTGTGGTCAAACAAATCAAAACGATGAAATACGACCACCTTCATATTGTTTTTGGGATGGTCAATGACAAAGATTTTGGACAAATTTCAGCATACTTACCAAAATATGCGAGCTACTATTTTTGTAGCCCAAATGTGATACGATCCAAAGCAGTGGATCAACTGTTTGCAGAGGCAAGTCAGTTAGGTTTTAGGGGAGCTACACACGACTCAGTGGCCAGTGCCTTGTATGCTGCAAAACTAGAGGCGTCCCTCTCTGATATCATCCTTGTTTGTGGCAGTTTATTTGTGGTTACAGAAGTGTTGTAAATCCCTTTGATGTCAAAAAGAGACTATATTTGCAACCGATAGGGCGCGTAGCTCAGTTGTTTCAAAGCACTTGGTTTACACTTAAGTGCCTATTCTATAAAATCTTACTAAAAATTGTTAATAACAGATATAAACTATCATCCTGTATCAATAAATTAGTATATATTTGTAAGGTTCATTGTAAGGTTCAATGTTCTTTTAAGTAAGGTTCAATGAGAATATCGTTTAGATTATATAGTAGAAAACTTGCTACAGGAAGGAATAAATTGCAGTTCCAATTCTCAAATGGAAGAGGCAATCAAATCACAAAGGATACTAATATAACTCTGTACAAAGAGTATTGGGATAAAAAAGCAGAAAGAGTTACTGTTGGACATCCTGATTCAGAAGACATCAATCGTGCTTTACAAAAGTTAAAAGCAAAACGTGATACTGCTTTAACAAAGTTTGAAAATGGCACTATTAACTTCGATGGGGTAATTAGGCACTTACTTAGTAAAGGCAACACATCTGAGATTTTAAACTACATTGATACAAGAATAAAAGATAGTAGAAGAGATGTAACCTATCAAGATTATCGTGATAAATTTGGTGGATTACTTAAGCTAACGGGAAGTAAAAAAGATTTAAAGTTTACAGATTTAACATCACACTTTTTTGCACTTGCGCATAAGAAAGGCGAGAAGCTTTGGCGTGATAAAAAGATTTCGCCAAGAACCTACAGGGAATATATCTCAAACATACTTACCATCTCAAATGATGCTTATGAAAACAAAGAGATTCACGAAGCTGTAGAATGCCCAAAAATTTATAAAAAACTAAAGGGTAGTAAAGTACATTTTAATAGTGTAAAAGGCTCAAATGTTGAGGATGTATATAAGGCTATAAATGACTGCCAATCTATTTTAGAATTAGAGTCTATTGGATATTGGCTTTTGTGCTTCTGTCTAAGAGGATTTTACCCTGCCGATGTTGTTCTTATGACCGAAAAGGACATGAAAGATTTAGGTAATTTAGATAAAGGAACAGATAGGCTTTTGAGTCACCTTTCTAATGATGAGATGTATGTTCTGCACCATCGCTCTAAGACCGACATTCCAATGTTTGTTCAAGTCCATCGGGATACAACTTATAGCTTAATTAGGTGGCTTAAAATGATGGCTGTACATCACTATAACGACAAGAGGTTAAATGGTAAAAGAATCCTTGCAGACATAAATGACTCTCTCGGTATTTTTAACTACGACCATAGAGATAATTATGACTTTCATAAAAACATTTGGAAGTTCCATAATAACAGAGTTAGAAGGTACAATCTTGGTATGAAAAATGCTCGTAAAACTTTTAACCAAGTTGCAGAAAAATTAGAGTTCTCAGAAAAGTTAACAAAGCTCTTAATT
Source organism: uncultured Bacteroidota bacterium (assembly GCA_902619855.1). Taxonomy (GTDB): domain Bacteria; phylum Bacteroidota; class Bacteroidia; order Flavobacteriales; family Flavobacteriaceae; genus UBA724. Next base: position 2,356 of record CACNGE010000044.1, on the reverse strand, counting down.
GGGCAGATGACTGATAAGCTTAAGGCAGAGAGCTACGACCATATTTTAGGCAGAGAACAACAGATTAAAATTCAAGATGCTCATAAAAAAGTATTGCAGTATTTTAAAGTACCTGAGCTGATTGATGCTTTTCAAGTAAAGCTTAGAACATTAATTCTACAAAACAATTTGCCTGAGTGGTTGCTTATTCAAAGTGGTGTTCACAAAGTCGGTAGAGAGTACAAAGTCTTAGTTGGTACTACTGAAAAGAACAAACCTAAATGGGCAAAAATTGAGCCTGAATATAAGTGGTATTTTAAAGCCGATAAGAGCTCTGAGATAGGCTTTTGGAAGGATGAGGATACATGGTTCGAGAACAAAAATATAGGTAAGTCCAAGAGTGGAAAAGGGTATATAAAAACGCTAAACAAGAAGCTTCAAGAAGCTCAATCAATGATTGAAAATCTTAAGAAAGCAGAGAAGAATTATAAGGATAAAGTAAGAAAATTGTATCCTGACTCTGCATAAAAGATAGTTGATTTCAGTAGGGTTCTACCTGCTGTAAAGCATAACATTAAAACAGAATTTTAGAGGAAAAGTAATAGTGTTTTGTATGAATTTACAAAATGTAAAACTATTACGTTATATAGTAGAAAAAGCAGTAAAACGCTAATGGCGTTGTATACAATAAACTGAAATAATATGACAACAGTAAATAGAAGAGAATATGGTAAAGCACTATCAACCTATGGATTTAATTATCACAATGTAATAAGGTATAGAAGAGATAGTGGTATAGATAGGGTATCTAAAAGACAAGTAGATTGGTATATGAATAACTTACTAAAGCGTCCTGATATAAGTATGGTATGGGCATGTGTAGAGCCTGACTTTGATAAGTACACAGGACAAACATATAGCTCTAACCATGTACACTTTGCTTATGTAGGTAATAAGAGCTTAAGTAATGAACAACTATCTAATTATATGAGAGTGAATAGGTATTATCTACTTAAAACAGAGCCTGTAGTGAATGGTATGGGATACTTTACTAAGCATTTAGGTAAGGATTTGAGTTGTCATAATCTTTATGTTTAATCGCATCTTAGTCCTATAGTAGTTTAAAGTAGTAGTTAATAAAATAAATAGTGAAAAATTATGAATAGTAAAGCATTATCTGCAATAATAGCAAGCGAAACCCAAAGTTCACTTTTTTGATTTTTCTTGACAAAAGCTTCAAAGCTATAAGATAATAATGCGTTTGCAATGATTAAAGAAACCCCCAAGAAAAAGAGAGAGTCAAAATCCTCAAACACACCTAATAACAAATAATACGAACAATTTAAAATAGCTACTGTTCTAACAAGCCTTTTCCAATGATGGCTCAAATAACCATAAAAGTATCTATTCAGCATAAAACAAATATATGAATACAACAGGCAAGAAATATGGTGGTCGTAAAAAAGGCACACCAAACAAGCTTACAGCTGAGGTCAAGAAAAAGGTACAATCCCTATTAGATGGTGCTATAGACAGCATAGACCTAAGCGAGTGTACTACTGCTGAACGTATACGCTTAATTGAGATAGGATTGAGATACACTTTGCCTACCATGAAGCAGATAGAAAAACAGCCTGAAAGAGAGTATCAGAGCATAGACTTTAAGAACCTAATAAAGTTTGTGGAATAGAGTGCGCAACTAAATGACGCACTTGATTAATGGTTAATTATTATTTAAAAAAATTAAAAAGTCATTACTTGAAGTTGCAACCACATTACCAACTATTACACCTGCACCAACCTCTGTAGAAGAACTGCTTAACTCAAAATTATACTTTGCGAAAAAGTTTAAAACATCTGCTTTATCAGTTAATGCAATTAGCTCACCCTCATCATATACGTTCCATTTTTTCTTTCTAACATTACCTGAAAAATAAACCTCTTTGTATTTAGAGGTTGTAAATTCAAACATTCCATATTTAACTTTAACTGTTACATACTTATCATCTAACAATCTAATATCAATTTCCCCATACGTTTCACTCTTAATTATTTGCCCAAAAGAAACAAGTGGAATAAACAGAAAAAGAAGTTTTTTCATTTTTTATTCTTGTAATAAATTCCAAAAGACACAGGTAGTATTACGATTAAAAAATATGTAGCTGTTGTAAGAAAAGTGTTTGAAAATTTAGGTAAGTAATCACTAAGGTCAGTCAAAAATACTGTAAATGCTAAAGCCATTGATATCCAATACCCATTTTTCAATAAAAAATTCTTCATCGTATTGTTTTTAGTTGTACTAATTTAAGTTTTTTCAATTAGTGTTTTTAACATCGTCTTTAGTTCGTCTATCTCGCTTTGTTGTTGCTTAAGTATT
>CACNGE010000043.1 GCA_902619855.1 uncultured Bacteroidota bacterium | reverse complement strand
CAGGAAAAAATCAATCGAATTGAAAAAGATGTCTCTAATATTTTAGAAACATTAGGGATGGATATGACTGATGACAGTCTGAGGGGAACGCCAAAGCGTGTCGCCAAAATGTTTGTTCAAGAGGTTTTTGGAGGTCTTAATCCAGCGAAATCCCCCAAGCTTTCCACTTTTGAAAACAAGTACAAATATGGGCATATGCTTGTGGAGAAAAACATTACTCTATACTCGACTTGCGAGCACCATTTGTTGCCCATCGTTGGAAAAGCACATGTTGCATACATTTCGAATGGCACTGTTATTGGGCTCTCTAAAATGAATCGAATTGTCGATTTCTTTGCAAAAAGACCACAAGTGCAAGAACGCCTCACTCGTCAGGTTGTGCATATGCTCCAGTCTGCCCTAGAGACAAAAGACGTTGCATGTGTAATCGATGCCAAGCACCTATGTGTCAACTCGAGAGGAATTCGAGATGTGGACTGCAGCACAGTCACTGCCGAATTTGGAGGTGCATTCAGCAAGCCAGAAGTCAAAAAAGAATTTTTGGAATACATTCGGTTAGAAACTGCATTCTAAAATATCATGGGAGTAAGCATAGAACAGCGTATTCAAATTTATAACTCCCTAAGCGGTTCTAAAGAAGAGTTCACACCCATTCATGATCAGATGGTGGGGATGTATGTTTGTGGACCCACTGTTTACAATAATGTTCATCTTGGTAATTGCAGAACATTTATCTCCTTTGATATTATATTTAGATACCTCAAACACTTGGGCTACAAAGTCAGGTATGTTCGAAACATCACAGATGCTGGTCATTTGGAAAATGATGCAGATGAAGGAGAAGATCGCATAACTAAAAAAGCACGAATCGAAGAGATTGAACCCATGGAAGTGGTGCAAAAATACACTGTTGATTTTCATCGAACTCTTGCCAAATTCAACACCTTACCTCCAAGTATTGAACCCACTGCTACAGGTCATATTGTTGAACAAATTGAACTGGTGAAGCAGATTATGGATGCAGGTTATGGATATAAAGTCGATGGTTCTGTCTATTTTGATGTATTAAAATTCAATGAAAATTCAGCATACGGAAAACTAAGTGGTCGGAAGCTTGAAGATATGATTCACAACACACGTGAAACGAGTGGACAAAGTGAAAAACGCAATCCTCAGGACTTTGCACTATGGAAAAAAGCGCAACCTGAACACATTATGCGTTGGCCCTCCCCATGGGGTGATGGTTTTCCAGGTTGGCATTTAGAATGTACTGCTATGAGTACCAAGTACTTGGGCAATCAGTTTGATATTCATGGAGGTGGAATGGATCTTAAATTTCCACACCACGAGTGTGAAATTGCCCAAGGTGAGGCAGTTTCCAACTGCTCTCCTGCCAATTATTGGATACATGCAAACATGCTTACGCTCAATGGTAAAAAAATGGCAAAGAGCACTGGAAATAACATATTGCCGAATGAAATATTCTCTGGAGAGAATGACATTATGGATCGTCCGTTTTCGCCTGCTGTCACACGATTTTTTATGCTTCAAGCACATTATCGGTCTGTGCTGGACATCAGCAATGATGCTATGCTTGCTTCTGAAAAAGGGTTTTCTAAACTCATGCATGGACTCTCAATTCTAGAATCACTTGCCACTGCCAAAGAAACCACTGGATTTGATGTTGCCAAATGGAAACAGAAGTGCTATGATGCAATGAACGACGATTTTAACACGCCCATGCTTATCGCCAACTTATTTGATGCTGTCAAATTTGTTCAAAATACAAATGATGGTCGGTCGAGTATCACCAAAGGGGATTTAGATGAGTTACGATCAACGCTTCATAACTTCGTTCATGATGTATTGGGTCTAACGCAAGAAGAACAAAAAGTTGATCATTATCTAAAGAAATCAATAGATCTTTTGATTGAACTGAGAAATGATGCTAGAAATCGAAAAGATTTTGCAACTTCCGATAAGATACGGGATGAATTAGCGAAAGCCGGCATTCTGTTGCAAGATGGTGCTCAGGAAACCACTTACACCCTGAAAAAGTGAAAAAAATTTTGATTTTTCCTTTTTTGGTTTGTATCAATATTTATCAAACTGCGATTTCACCTTTTTTCCCTGCAAGCTGTCGTTTCGACCCCAGTTGCTCACACTATGCAGCAGGGTCACTAAAAAAACATGGGCTTGTAAAGGGAATTCGATTATCAATCCGTCGTATATCAAAATGTCATCCTTGGGGTGACAAGGGATATGACCCTGTACCCTAATCAATCAAAACATTATATTTACAAAAATTCCAATTATGATTTTATACAAGTTTGAATGGGCACCAAATGAAACCATTTTTAAAATCGGATCGTTTGGTCTTCACTACTACAGCTTGATGTTTGTAATTGCGTTTGCTGTTGGTTTTTATATGATGAAAAAGTTCTACCGGCATGAAAAAGTGTCTGAAGAATACCTCGAGCCTTTATTTATTTTCACTATTGTTGGTACACTTCTCGGAGCTCGTTTGGGCGAGGTGTTTTTTTACAATTGGGATTACTATCAAAACAACTTGGTTGAAATTCTATTACCCATAAAAGTAACGCCCGATGGTTTGGAGTTTACTGGCTTCAGAGGATTGGCGAGTCATGGTGCTGCCATTGGAATCATAACGTCTTTGTATTTGTATCAAAGAAAATACTTCTATAGACCATTGCTTTGGGTGCTTGATCGTTTGTGTATAACAGTTGCATTTGCAGGAATTTTTATTCGAATTGGAAACTTCTTTAATTCTGAGATTGTTGGTATTTACAGCAACAGTGATTTTGGTGTTGTTTTTCTGAACAGAGGTGAAGTATTACCACGACATCCTGTACAACTTTATGAGTCATTTGGATATTTAGTTGTATTCCTCATTCTGCGTCACTTGTACTGGAACACAAATAGAAAAGACCAAACTGGTTTTCTCTTTGGTGCCTTTTTTGTTTTGTTGTTTGGCGTACGCTTCATCGCAGAGTTTGTAAAAGAAAGTCAAGGAGGGTTTGAAACATCACTCGGATTTCTTTCCACAGGACAGTGGTTGAGCATACCACTCATCCTTGTTGGTTTTTATCTGCTCAGGAGAGCCCGGTTAAAGTTGACGTAAATTATTCCTTGTTTTCTTCAAGTGATTTTTGTTTGATTGTATCAAACATAATCGGAGTTGCAATAAACATAGAAGAATAGGTACCGACGATTACACCCACGATTAAGGCAAACATAAACCCACGAATGGCCTCACCACCAAATAGAAAAATGGCAAGCAACACAACTAGTGTTGTCAAAGAGGTGTTTAATGTTCGACTCAAAGTACTGTTTAAAGCACCATTGACTGTTCTTTCATAAGGCCAACTGCTATGCGCTTTTGCATACTCGCGGATGCGATCAAACACAACAACTGTGTCATTCAAAGAATATCCAATAACAGTTAGTATTGCAGCGATAAACGCCTGATTAATCTCCATATTGAATGGCATAAAACTATAGGTTAATGAAAAGATACCCAAGACCAACAACACATCGTGAAAAACAGCAGCAACTGCTCCAAGCGAAAATTGCCACTTTCTGAATCTTAATAGGATGTATAAAAACACAACAATAAGCGATCCAAAAACAGCCAAGAAGGAATTGTTTTTGATATCATCAGCAATTGTAGGACCAACCTTAATGGATGACATGATTCCCACCTGTTTTTCTTCGCTTGTGGTGATAAAGCTTTTGTAGTCAGTACCATCGGGAAGGTATGCTTGTAATGCACCATACATCAACTGTTGTATTTCATCATCAACAGCTTGTCCTTCGACATCAACTTTGTAGTTTGAAGTGATTTTTAACTGGTTATCATTACCAAAAATTTTGGCTTCGGCATTGCCTAAAACAGCAACAAGATCAGACTGCACTTCGGCAGAATTGATGGCTTTATCAAATCGAACTGTATAGGATCGGCCACCAACAAAATCAACTCCTTGATTAAGGCCATTGGTAAACAATGATGTGATGGCGACGACAATCAGAAAACCCGATATAATATAAGAGAATTTTCGTTTCCCTAAAAAGGTAATTGTCAGGTTACGGAACAAGTTTTTGGTTGCAGAAGTAGTGAAATGAAGTGCTTTCTTTTTCTCTACTCGAGAGTCAACTAAAATCCTTGTGATAAATATTGCAGTAAACAAGGAAGTGGCGATTCCAATCAATAAAGTTGTTGCAAATCCTTTGATCGGGCCCGTCCCGAATAGAAAGAGAATCAAAGCTGTTAATCCTGTTGTAATGTTTGCATCTAGGATTGATGAAAGTGCATTTTGAAATCCATCTGACACAGATAGTCTCAAACCTTTTTCACGAGTCAATTCTTCACGTATTCTTTCAAATATCAGTACGTTGGCATCAACAGACATTCCGATGGTCAATACGATACCAGCGATACCGGGTAAGGTAAGCACTGCTCCTAAACCAGCGAGAATACCAAAAATGAGTATAATATTTAATGTCAAAGCAACATCTGCATAGAGACCAGCTCTACCATAGTAAAACATCATCCATACCAAAACGAGCAACAATGCAATTACAAACGAATTGATACCGCTTTCAATCGCTTCTGCACCTAAAGATGGGCCGATAATTTCAGATTGAATAATTTCTGCTGCTGCAGGGAGTTTTCCCGCACGAAGTACGTTTGCTAAGTCTGTCGCCTCATTGACTGTAAACTGACCCGAAATCTCCGAGCGACCGCCAGAGATCGCTCCTTTCGAAACACCTGGTGCTGAGTAAACCAAATTGTCTAAAACAATAGCAATATTCCCATTTTCACGAAAAGCCTTGCCAGTCATTTCTTCCCAAGCACGAGCACCTTTGGCATTCATTTGCATACTCACTGCTGGAGAGTTGAACTGGTCATAAGTGCTTCTTGCATCAACAATAACACTACCACCCAATGGTGGTGTATTTGTACGATTGGATCGAATTGCATAAAGGTCGATTAGCTCAGAATTAGGATCACTTTTACTCCACAGGAATTTAGTGAATCTCAATTCAGCTGGCAACAAACCTCTGACCTCAGACCTTTTCAGATAGGAATCGAAGGTTCCTTTGTCTTTTTCGGCAATGCGCACAAGAACAGGTCCAGGAAAATCTATATCGACAACGAGATCAAAAATGGGATTTTGAACAACCGAAATCGAATCTTGTTGCGCTTCTATATCTGCCAATAAATCATCGATTTCTGAATTGTCGTCCTGAAGTTTTTCTGGAGATTCTCGAACAACTGTTTGTTTTAAAACTTCATTGGCTTGAAATAGAAATGAGGTCAATTTATCTTTAGATTCGCATTCCCAAAACTCAAGCTGGGCTGTACTTTGCAAGAGGTTTTTTACACGATCAATATCTCTTGCGCCAGGTAGTTCCACCAAAATCCGACCTGAATTCCCAAGGCGTTGGATATTTGGTTGTGTAACACCAAACTTATCAATACGCTTACGCAGAACTTCAAAAGCCGAAACAATGGATTCATCAATTTTTGTGCGAATAATTGGCTTCACCTCATCATCTGTCATGTCAATTTGGATATCGTCACTCAAAGTGCGATTCGCAAATATACTTGGACTTGCAAGGTTTTGATCACCCTTAAGTTCATCAAAGGCAATGAAGAAGCTCTCTACATAGCTATCATCAGATGATTTTTGAAATTCATCTGCTTGTGCAAGTGACTGATTAAAAAGAGGACTGCGTGTATTTTCAGTCAATCCCTTTAATATGTCTTTCACAGAAATTTGCAAAATAACGTTGATCCCCCCTTTGAGGTCAAGGCCTTTGTTGAGCTCTCTCATTTTGGCATTTGCATACCCAAAATGCTGATCAGTCGAAACAGAATCTAGATACTGACGTTCTGCTGCGTTGAGTGCATCAAAGTAATATGTGCTGCCTTCATCGATTTTTTCCAAGGCGTATGCGCGGGCTTTATCCTCTGTACGATTGACAATAAAGGTGAAAGAAAGTTGGTAAATACTCACCAACACAAATAATACTGCAAATAATTTAACCAGTCCGTTATTTTGCATGATAGTTTATTTTAATCAAAAAGCAAGCAAATATAATGCTTACTTCTGATATCTATAATTGATTTTATTATTAAAGAATTCCTGAAAGAGCATCATTCATTGTTCGAACGGCTGATGAACTTTTTTCAAAGGCAGCTGATTCCTTATCATTTAAGTGTAGATCAACGATTTTTTCCCAACCATTTCTACCAATGATTGTTGGCACGCCAATACAGATATCCGACTGACCATACTCCCCATCGAGCATTACAGAACATGGAATAATCCTTTTTTGATCATGTAATATACTATTGACAAGATATGCGACTGAAGCACCAGGAGCATACCATGCTGAAGTGCCAAGTAGCTTTGTGAGTGTTGCGCCACCCACCATCGTTGCAGCAGCTACTTTTTTTAGCTTTTCCTCGCTAAGAATTGTAGAAATTGGTATTCCATTGTAGGTGGCAAGGCTAGTTAAAGGAATCATGGTTGTGTCCCCATGACCTCCGATTACCATTCCGTGAATATCGTTTGCTGGCTTTTCTAGCGCCAAAGACAGGTAGGTTTTAAAACGACTGCTATCCAAGGCTCCACCCATACCAATCACTCTCTGCTTTGGCAAGGCTGTAGCTTTCAGAGTGAGATAGGTCATCGTATCCATAGGATTAGAAACAACCACGATTACTGTCTCAGGTGAATGCGCTAACACTTGATCGGCAACACTTTTTACGATACCTGCATTGATTCCAATGAGTTCTTCTCTGGTCATGCCAGGCTTTCGAGGAACGCCAGAAGTGATCACAACAACATCGCTGTTTGCTGTTTTTTTATAATCTGATGTTGTTCCAACGATTTTGGTATTAAATCCAAGTGTAGTGGCCGTTTGCATCATGTCGAGGGCTTTGCCTTCTGCAAATCCTTCTTTAATATCGAGCAAAACGACCTCGCTCGCCATTCCTTGATAAGCAATGGCATCAGCACAGGTAGCGCCAACATTACCCGCGCCAACGATTGTTACTTTCATGTTTGTTGATTTGTATTGGTTAATCTTATTAAATATTAAGCATCGATATTGGCGTACTCAGCATTTTTCTCGATGAATTCTCGACGAGGGGGAACTTCATCACCCATCAACATCGAGAAAATACGATCAGCTTCACCTCCATTATCTATGGTTACTTGTCTAAGCGTTCGATGCTCAGGGTTCATCGTAGTTTCCCACAACTGATTTGCGTTCATCTCTCCCAAACCTTTATATCGCTGTACAGAGCCCCCTTGCCCGAACTCTTTTTGCAATATATCACGCTGGTCATCACTCCAAGCATATTGCTGTTTCGAACCTTTTTTGACGAGGTAGAGAGGGGGTGTTGCGATATAAATGTATCCACTTTCAATGAGTTCACGCATATAACGGAAAAAGAAAGTTAGAATAAGAGTTGAAATGTGACTTCCATCTACATCAGCATCACACATGATCACAAT
>CACNGE010000042.1 GCA_902619855.1 uncultured Bacteroidota bacterium | reverse complement strand
TATCCTTGAAACCATAGGCAACACTCCGTTGATTAAGCTCAACTCAATCACAAATGAGATCGATGCACTGGTGTTGGCAAAGGTGGAATATTTTAATCCTGGCAATTCTGTCAAGGATCGAATGGCACTCAAAATGATTGAAGATGCAGAGGCAGATGGACGACTTCAACCAGGAGGTACCATCGTTGAAGGCACATCTGGCAACACTGGGATGGGTCTGGCGCTTGCTGCCATTGTCAAAGGATATAAACTGATTTGCGTATCCAACGACAAGCAATCCCCAACCAAATTTGATGTGTTGCGTGCTGTGGGTGCGGAGGTGGTTGTTTGTCCTACTGATGTGCCAGCCGAAGACCCTCGTTCGTACTATTCGACTTCGAAGCGTATTGCGGAGGAAACACCCAATGCCTGGTATGTGAACCAATATGACAACCCTTCCAATGCAGTTGCTCATTATGAGCAAACTGGTCCAGAAATTTGGAAGCAAACAGAAGGAAAAATCACTCACTTTGTTGTTGGGGTGGGTACAGGTGGAACGATCTCTGGCGTGGCGAAATACTTAAAAGAAAAAAATCCAGCTATAAAAGTTTGGGGGATTGATACTTATGGCTCTGTTTTTAAGAAGTATCATGAAACTGGTGTTTTTGATGAAAAAGAAATATACCCTTATGTCACAGAGGGAATAGGGGAGGATATCCTACCAGAAAACGTTGACTTTGACTTGATTGATGCCTTTGAAAAGGTCACTGACAAAGACGCTGCAATATACACACGTAAGCTCGCAAGGGAAGAAGGTATTTTTGCAGGAAACTCGTGTGGAGCTGCCATCAAAGGGGTCTTACAACTCAAAGAACACTTTGGTCCTGACGATGTTGTGGTGGTGTTGCTACACGACTCTGGTAGTCGCTATGTGACTAAAATCTACAATGACGACTGGATGCGTGAAAAAGGGTTTTTAGAGTAGAGTTTAAGACTTAAACATTTGTTTGGTTACCATTCCAGCTGTGGAGCTTAATCTTACTAGATTTAGCACTTTCGCTACCCTAGATTAAAAACAATACTGATTTTCAGCAATCACTTTATCAGCGATTTGTTTGCGTAAGCCTATCACATTTGGGTGGTTCGTATACTTTGTAAATCGTTTTAGACCCATAAGAAGCATTTTTTGTTCATCCCCTTCTGCAGATGAAATGATGGCTTCTTTCCCTTTGGATTGTATTTTTTCAACTGCTTGAAATAGATATAGTTTTGTCATCGCGAGTTGCGTTTGCTGTGCGTCAACCCCATATCGATTGATGTTTTTTTCAGTGCGTAGTATCGCCGATTCCACCAAATAGATCTCAATTAAGATATCAGAAACAGCCAACAAAAGCTGTTGGTGTTGTTCAAGCTCTGATCCATACTTCTGTACGCCAGCACCTGCAATCATTAAAAACACCTTTTTAAGGTTTTTTAGGATCGATTTTTCCTCACTTAAAGGCGCTGAAAAATCTGGCGTATCAAAAGATGGGATACCCAAAAGTTCCTCGCCAACAGCTGTTGCAGGGCCAATCAAATCAAGATGACCTTTCATGGCTTTTTTGATGAGCATGCCAACAGTTAGCATTCGATTGATTTCATTGGTACCCTCATATATTCGAGAAATACGAGCATCGCGCCAGGCCGATTCCATTGGCATGTCTGCTGAATAGCCCATACCACCAAAAATCTGAACGCCCTCATCTGTGCAGTCTTGGGTGTGTTCAGAAACAGCAACTTTTAAAATGGAACATTCGATCACATATTCTTCAACTCCTTTCAGCTCGGCCTCTTGATGACTTATTCCCGATTCGGCTCTGATTGCAATACGATCTTCGATGTCTTTCGCAGCACGATAACAACCCGATTCACCTACATAGCAATTTGTAGCCATAATTGCTATTTTTTGCTTGATCGCTCCAAATTGACTAATGGGTGTTTTGAATTGTATTCTTTCGTTGGCATAACGAACACTTTCACTCACTGTTCGGCGTTGTGCGTCGATACAAGCAACAGCAAGTTTAATTCGACCAACATTGAGTGCATTCATCGCAATTTTAAATCCATTTCCACGCTCGGATAGCATGTTTTCAACAGGTACTTTGGTGTTACTGAAAAAGACTTGCCTAGTCGATGATGCATGGATCCCTAGCTTATGCTCCTCTTCCCCCAAAGTTATTCCATTTTCGGGGTCGTAAGGCACAATAAAACCAGTGATGTTTTTATCATCTTCTATTCGCGCAAAAACAATCATCACACTTGCATAACCTGCATTGGAAATCCATATTTTTTGACCACTGATTTTATAGTGAGTGCCATCGTCAGAAAGAACAGCTTTTGTCTTTCCACTATTTGCATCTGACCCTGCACCAGGCTCAGTGAGACAATAACATCCAATTTCTTCACCAGAGGCGAGTTTGGGTACATATTTTTGTTTTTGATCCTCTGTGCCATAAAGAACAATGGGCATGATACCAATACCAGTATGTGCGCCATAAGCAGTTGATAAAGAGCCAGTTGCGCCTGAAAAATAATCACATACGAGCATTGTTGACACGAATCCCATTTCAAGTCCGCCATAGGCCTCAGGTACACCAATTCCTAAAAAACCAAGCTCCCCTGCTTTTAGCATCAACTCAAATGTGAAGTTATAGTCTTTCTGTTCAAAACGATGCTTGTTGGGCCATACCTCGCGATCGATAAACTCCTTCACAGCGTCACGCATCATGCGTTGTTCTTCACTAAAATCCTCAGGTGTAAAAACATTTTCTGGGTGGGTTTCCTGCAACAAAAAAGCACCACCTCTCGTTCTTGTTATTTCTTTCGTTTCCATAGTTTTTATATTAATTCATAAATACCTGCAGCACCTTGTCCAGTACCAACACACATTGTTACCATTCCATATTTTTGTTTTCTCCTCTTCATCTCGTCAAACAACTGTACAGACAATTTGGCACCTGTACAACCCAATGGGTGTCCAAGTGCAATGGCACCACCATTAACATTGACAAGCGTAGGGTCGATGTCGAGTTCTCGAATCACAGCAAGTGATTGTGCAGCAAAGGCCTCATTGAGTTCGATTTGCTCTATGTCCTTGAGCTTTAGACCAGCTTGATCCAACGCCTTTGGAATCGCAGCCACAGGCCCAATTCCCATTATCTTGGGTGGAACGCCTGCAGTTGCATAGCTCACCAGCCTAGCAGTAGGAGTGAGGTTGTGTTTTTTTACCATGTCCTCTGTCATCATCAATAGCACAGCTGCTCCATCACTGGTTTGAGATGAGTTCCCAGCTGTTACAGACCCATTATTGGCAAACACAGGGCGCAATTTTGCCAATGCTTCCAAACTCGTATCAGCTCTTGGTCCTTCGTCTCGATCAACAGTATAGGTACGTGTTGCTTTTTTACCATTGTCATCGACATATACTTCTTCAATATCAATGGGTACAATCTGATCAGTGAAGGTTCCATTTTTTTGTGCTGCAAGTGCTTTTTGATGCGATTCATAGGCAAAAGCATCTTGGTCTCCTCTAGAGATATTGTACTGGTTGGCAACTGCCTCAGCAGTGAGACCCATACCCCAATAGTAATCTTCATTTCCTTCTATGGCTGCTTTGTAATCAGGGGCAGGCTTATAACCACCCATGGGAATATAACTCATGCTTTCAACACCACCAGCGATAATACACTCTGCCATTCCAGACTGGATTTTGGCATTTCCCATGGCAATCGTCTCTATCCCTGATGCACAATAACGATTGACAGTCACACCAGGTACTTCGATTGTTTTGAGTCCCATCAACGAGATGAGTCGAGCCATGTTGAGACCTTGTTCAGCCTCTGGCATTGCATTTCCAATGAGCACATCATCAATTACATTGACGTCAAAATCGTCAAGGGTACTCATCATATGTTCAATAGTTTCGGCAGCGAGTTCATCAGGTCGTTTGAATCTGAATAAACCTCTTGGCGCTTTGCCAACTGCTGTTCGGTATGCTCTTACGATGTAGGTTGTTTTCATCTGTTAATTTCTTAAAGGTTTACCAGTTTTAAGCATATGTTGTATGCGCTCGAGTGTTTTACGCTCTGTACATAGAGATAAAAATGCCTCTCTTTCAATATCCAGAAGGTATTGCTCAGATACATAAGATGGCTGCGAAAGGTCACCACCAGCCATGACGTATGCCAACTTATTGGCAATTTTTTTGTCGTGCTCCGATATATACTGTGCTGCTTCCATTGCGTCTGTACCTACCAAAAACATCCCAAGTGCTTGTTTGCCAAGAACTTTCACATCTTTTCTTGCCATTGGTTTGGTATATCCAGATTCTGCGATTAAAATGGCATGTTTTTTGGCAATCGCAATTTGTTGGTCGGCATTGACAACAACAACGTCTTTTCCTTGTTGTAAAATGCCCAAGTCATATGCTTCATAAGCAGATTTGGCAACTTTAGCCATTCCTATCGTTAGAAAATATTCTTGTAACACATTGAGTTCCACATCATTTTTACGAAACGAATCGGATGCACGAAGTGCCATCTCTTTTGATCCACCGCCACCAGGAATCACGCCAACACCAAATTCAACCAAACCAATATAGGTTTCGGCTGCGGCTACAACTTTGTCTGCATGTAAGCTCAACTCACAGGCTCCTCCTAGCGTAAGTGTGTGAGGTGCTGCAACAGTGGGGATGGATGAATAGCGCATGCGCATCATGGTGTCTTGAAAGTATTTGATAGCCATATTGAGCTCATCATATTCTTGCTCGACAGCCAACATAAATATCATTCCAATATTTGCCCCAGCAGAAAAATTTGCCCCTTGATTCCCAACTACAAGTGCTTGAAAATCCTTTTCAGCAACATCAATTCCTTTGTTGATCCCCTGCAAAACGCCACCTCCAATGGTATTCATTTTAGAATGGAACTCGACATTTAGCACACCATCTCCGATGTCAATGAGCGAGCATTCATCGTTTTTCCAGACTGTGTTTGAGGTTCTGAGGTGATCCAAAATAATGAAACTGCTCTGACCATGGATAGCATTCATCTTCTTGCTCTGAACATCGTAAAAACTCTGACTACCATCTTCCAAAGCATAAAAACTTTGGTTGTTTCCTTTGGCCATTGCAATGACCCAATCTGCAACTTTGTGACCTGCTTCTTTTATCAGTTCAACGCCAGTTTCAAGTCCAATCGCATCCCAAATTTCAAAAGGGCCATGCTTCCATCCAAAACCAGCCTTCATGGCATCATCGATGCGATAAACTTCATTAGAAATTTCTGGAATTCGATGTTGGATGTAAGCAAACAGTTCACCGAAATTTTTTCGATAAAATGCGCTTGCCTTGTCTTTTCCTGAAATTAAAATGGGATAACGATCAGCGAGATCATCAATTGATTTTGTTTTTTCTAGGGTGCCGAATTGTGCACGCTTTTTTGCACGATATTCCAAAGTATTCAGATCCAAAGTTAATATTTCTGACTTCCCTTTTTCGCCCTTTCCCTTTTTATAAAAACCCTGTCCACTTTTGGAGCCAAGCCACTGCTTTTCCATCATGATGGCTATAAAATCAGGTAGCTTGAAAACCTCTTTGCGTTCATCGTTTTCACAGTTTTCATATAGTCCATTTGCGACATGAACCAATGTGTCGAGACCAACAACATCAACAGTCCGAAATGTTGCTGATTTGGGCCTGCCGATCACAGGGCCTGTGAGCTTGTCGATTTCTTCTACAGTCAACCCCATATCCTTCACTTGATGAAAGAGGCTTGAAATGCAAAAAATACCTATTCGATTCCCAATAAAAGCAGGGGTGTCTTTGGCAAGAACCGATCGTTTGCCCAAAAAAGTTGTCCCATAATCAATCAAAAATGAAGTGACTTCTGGCAAACAATTGGGGCCTGGAATGACCTCAAAAAGTTTTAAATAGCGAGGAGGGTTGAAAAAATGGGTCACAGCAAAATGCTTTTGAAAATCATCCGATCGCCCCTTGTTCATCATCGCTATCGGGATTCCAGAAGTATTGGAAGTGATCAGTGTGCCAGGGGTTCTATGCTTTTCGATTTGCTCAAAAACACTTTGTTTGATGTCAAGCCTTTCGACCACCACCTCGATAATCCAGTCCACATCAGCGATTTTTGAAATATCATCTGACAAATTCCCTGTGTGGATTCGTTTTTTAAAGTCAGCGTGATAAAGAGGTGCTGGATTGGATTTGATCGCTTGTAAAAGGTTGGTGTCAACTATGCGATTGCGAACAGCTGCATCGCTGAGTGCCAATCCTTTTGCTTTTTCTTCTTTATTCAACTCATTTGGTGCAATGTCTAGTAGTAACACCTCAACACCAATATTTGCAAAATGGCATGCAATACCAGAACCCATGATTCCAGATCCTATGACTGCCACTTTTGATATTCTTCTTGTACTCATGACACTTGTTTTTGGGGGATAAAAATGGATCTGTCTTGTACTTTTTGCAAAATCAATTCAATGACTTTATAAAAAGATTCGAGGTCTTTTTCGCTTACTGCATCTTCAATTGACTGATTAAACTGAATCACAATTTCTTTTGATAATGAGCGTTTTTCAAGCCCTTCTTTTGTCAATTTTATCAAAACACCTCTGCCATCGTCTGGATTGGGTTCTCTCCGAATCAGGCCTTGATTCTCCATTGTCTTTAATGTGCGCGACAAGCTGGTTGATTCCATGCCCATACGAGGACCCAGTGAGGTGGACGGAACGCCTTCTTCAGTATCTATACTCAATAGGGCTAACCCTGTTGCCATGCTCGCTCCATATTTGGATGCCTCTTCATTATACATTTTAGAAACAGCTTGCCATGTGGCACGTAAAAAGTTATCAATTGTTTTTGTTCGCATAAATTCAAATGTAATAAAATTTTATTATGCACGCATAATAAATGAAAGAAAAAAAAAAGAGATTATGAATAAATCTCTTCAATCAGCGATTTGTATTTTTCAGATATGATTTTTCTTTTGAGTTTCATTGTGGGGGTGAGGTGCCCTGCGTCAATACTCCAAACATCATCTGTTAGTCTAAATGCTTTTACTTTTTCCCATTGGGCAAAGTTGCTGTTAGCGTTTTCAACGTCAATGTTTATTTTTTCAATAACTTTATTGTTTTGAATCAGTTTTTTCTGTGTCAATGGTTTTTCAGTATGACCTAACCACTCATTCACGGCTTCAAAGTTGAGTTGAATAACAGCCGAGGGAAATTTTTGATTTTCACCAATCACCATGGCTTGGTCGATTAAGGTCGATTGCTTGATTACATTTTCAATCACTTGCGGGGCGACATATTTACCCCCCGAGGTCTTAAACATTTCTTTTTTGCGATCAGTGATCACCAAAAAGCCATCATCGTCCAAATGACCAATGTCTCCTGTGTGGAAGTAACCACCATTGACGACTTCATCTGTTAATTCTTGGTTTTTGTAATAGCCCATCATTATGTTTGGACCCTTACAAAGGATTTCACCATCCTCTGCAATTTTCACCTTTACTTGATCGACTACTTTACCCACACTGCCGATTCGGAAATTTCCATTTCTCATATCATTTACAGAGATGACAGGCGAAGTTTCGGTCAAACCATAACCTTCTACCACTGTTAGGCCTGCAGCTGTGAACACCCGCGCAAGGCGAGGTTGAAGCGCAGCACTACCAGAGGCAATGAGTTTCAAATTGCCACCGAGTGCAGCTTTCCATTTTTTAAATATCAACGCTCTTGCAATCGATAGCTTGATACTGTAAACAAAACCATTCTTTTTATAAGGCTCATAAGCAAGACCAATATCAACAGCCCAAT
Source organism: uncultured Bacteroidota bacterium (assembly GCA_902619855.1). Classification (GTDB taxonomy): domain Bacteria; phylum Bacteroidota; class Bacteroidia; order Flavobacteriales; family Flavobacteriaceae; genus UBA724. The sequence continues at coordinate 1,266 of CACNGE010000042.1, read as the reverse complement.
TAAATAATTTCTTTTTGACCCCAGTAAGGGTTTGCCCCTTACCATAAATTTTGTCAAATAGTTTTTCCAACAAGCGAGGAACAGCAGTCATTACATCAGGATTGACTTCATTGAGGTTTTCACCAATGGTCTCGAGCGATTCTGCAAAATGAACCTCTGTTGAAGTGACTTGATACAAGTATATCAACATTCTTTCATAAATGTGACATAGAGGTAAAAAGCTCAATGCCACTGCTTTCCCTGTCTCTAGTGGCAAACGTTTCTGCGCTGCAAACACATTTGATACGATGTTTTTGTGACTAAGCATCACTCCTTTTGGAGTCCCAGTAGTCCCAGAAGTATATATAATTGTAGCCAAATCAAGTGGCAAAACAGATTCTTTTATAGCCTGTACTTTTGGCTGGTGAGCAGCATCTCTTCCCAGCTGAAACAACTTAGTCCAGTGCTGACAACCCTTGATTTGATCAAAAGAATACACTTCTTCAAGCTTTGGGCATTCTTTTCTAATGGTTTTGATTTTGTTATAAACTTCTACATCAGACACAAAACAGAACTTAGACTCTGAATGGTTGATAATGTAAGCATAATCTTCAGCAGTAATGGTCGGATAAATCGGTACATCGATACCACCGATTTGAAGTACGCCAACGTCAACTATGGACCATTCTGTTCGGTTGTTGGAGGAGATAATGGCGACCTTATCACCTTTACTCAAACCAAGTTGTAACAGACCACGACTGATTTGATTCGATTTTTCTAAATGTTCTTCTGATGAGGTGGATACCCACTCGCCATCGTACTTTGTGTTAAAAGCGCGTGTTAGCGGAGAATGCTTTGCTTGATTCTCAATAAAATCAAATAAACGCGTTGGAGTATTCAATTTAACATTCATTTTATTGCCTAATAACAAATATGCATTTATTTATTGAAAAGAAAAAATCATTGATCTACTGACCCTCTTGAAACCATTTGTTGGCATCAACAAGGGCCTTCACCCATGGTGAGATGATATCCTCTTTTCTGTCATCTGGGTAATGTGCCCAATTCCAAGGGAAAATGGAACGTTCTAAATGAGGCATCATCACAACATGACGCCCATCATCACTACTCAAAATTGCAGTCCCATAATCTGATCCATTTGGGTTAGCAGGGTAGTGGTCATAGGAGTATTTGCCTACAATTTGATAATCACTTTCCTCTAATGGGAGCGCAAAACGACCCTCTCCATGCGCTGACCAAATTCCCAGTCTTGTACCACTTAAGCCC
>CACNGE010000041.1 GCA_902619855.1 uncultured Bacteroidota bacterium | reverse complement strand
AAATTTGATTTTTCAGAAGAAACCAAGGCTGCCAAAGCTGAAGTTCAGCAAGACGCAAAAGGGTTTTTTAAAAGTCTTTTTCGATTTATGGCTACCCTTCTATCTATTCGTAAAGACACAGATTACAGAGCAACAATTCAAGCGATTCAAGATGATATCCCTTTCAAAGGTGCCACTGCTTGGGTATTGATATGCTCCATTTTTCTTGCTTCCATTGGACTGAATGCCAATTCCACTGCTGTTGTGATTGGTGCAATGTTAATCGCACCTCTCATGGGACCTGTTTTGGGGGTAGGTGTATCCTTGGCAATTAATGACTTGGCAACGCTTCGTCGATCGTTGGTGAACTTTGGTGTCATGGTGTTGTTAAGTGTCATCACTGCCTTTCTTTTTTTCGCCCTTTTTCCACTTCGTGAGGAGTCGAGTGAGCTTTTGGCTCGCGTGAGTCCTGATATTCGAGAGGTATTGATCGCCTTTTTTGGAGGTTTAGCCTTGATCATTGCACGAACAAAAAAAGGTACAATTGCCTCTGTCATTTTTGGCGTTGCGATTGCCACTGCTCTCATGCCACCCCTTTGTACTGTTGGTTATGCACTGGCGCATTCCAATATTGCCTATGCACTTGGGGCGTTGTATTTATTTGCCATCAATGCAAGTTTTATAGCACTTGCTGCCTATTTGGTCGTTAAACTCTTGAGATTTCCTATGATAGAGTATGCAAATGCTAAAAAACGACGTTGGATATCTCGCCTGGCTACATTACTGGCTTTATTGATGGCGATCCCTGCTGGATTTACTTTTGTTGATGTATTACAACAGAGTCGTTTTCAAGCTGCTGCACAATTGTTTTTAGAGAATGAACTTCAAGGTATTGACAATGCCGATTATCTTCGTCAGACAGCACGTATTGAGTATGATGATGTTCAACCCAAAGTGGTGATCAACTCTTTTGGCGTTTCACCTCTCGACCCAGCAGTTGAAAGCTTGTTGAAAGAGAGGATTAAATCTTATGAATCACTCAGTAATGCAGAGTTGACGATCAACCAATTGGAAAGAGGAGTCAATCAGTTTGACCAGCAGCGTTATTTGATTGAGTTGCGCAAACGAGACTCAATAGAGCTCATTCGACAGCAAAATGAGATTGAATCACTTCAAAACAAAATAGGGGAGCTCAGCAATCAAACCACAGATCATATATCTTTTGATCAAATCATTGCAGAGCTAAGAGTTATCAGCCCTTTTGTGCGTAAGCTGAGTTATGCCCAAACTTATATTTCTAACTTTGATAAGATTGACACAATTGCAGTCTTTCTTATGCAGTGGGATACTTCTTTAGATTCAATTGCTATTCAATCGGAGGAAGAGCGTTTGCGAAATTGGTTGTCTATTCAGCTGCAGGAGCGACCTTTTGTCCTCGAAAGGAATTAATCGTTGAGATAAAGCTTTCGTACTTTTTTGAATAAATTTGAAGAGTAGATAAAGTCTGTAACAGCTTCGTTATCAGTTTTAAATATGTTTTTATTCGACCCTTCCCACGCTTTATTTCCATCTTTCAAAAAGAGAATGGTTTCGCCTATTTCCATTACTGAATTCATATCATGCGAATTGATGACAGTGGTAATGTCATACTCTTTTGTGAGTTCTTGAATAAGGTTGTCGATAACAATAGCTGTTTTAGGGTCAAGACCAGAGTTGGGTTCGTCACAAAAGAGATATTTGGGTCGCATCACAACTGCCCGCGCAATAGCGACACGCTTTTGCATACCCCCTGAGATTTCAGTGGGTAATTTATGTCTTGCATCTATCAGGTTTACACGCTCGATGACAGCCTCGGCTTGATCGATCATTTCTGCTTCTGAAAACTTGGTTAGCATTCGCATTGGAAACAGTACATTTTCAACCACACTCATCGAATCGAAGAGTGCACTCCCTTGAAAAACCATACCGATTTCTCTTCGAAGAACCCTATGTTCATCCTCTGACATGGAAGAAAATGAGCTATTGTCAAAATAGATTTCTCCACTGTTTGGCCTAAAAAGGCCTAAAAGAACTTTGAGCAAAACAGTTTTACCAGAACCACTTTGGCCAATCACCAAATTCGTTTTTCCTTTCTTAAACTCAGTTGAAATCCCTTTTAGTACGGCAGTGCCGTCAAACTGTTTGTGTATTTTTTCTATTCGTATCATTTTATGGGAAAAACAGTTGGGTTATAAAATAGTTGACAACAATGATCACGACTGAACACCAGACAAAGGAGACTGTACTTGCACGTCCAACATCAAGTGCGCCACCTTTCATATAATAACCATGATACGAGGGGATTGTAGCCAAAATCATTGCGAACAAAAAGGTTTTCACAAAGGCATAAACGACATGATAGGAATTGAATCCCAACTGAATCCCCTCAACAAAGGCAGAGCTGCTTGAATAACCACCATATATGGTTGCAGCCCAACCACCAAAAATGCCTAAAAACATGGAAAAGATAATAACGATTGGCAATAAAGTCATTGCGATGAGCTTGGGAAACACCAAAAAATTGACTGAATTGATACCCATCACTTCTAGGGCATCGATTTGCTCTGTTACACGCATCGTTCCTATGCTTGAGGTGATATATGATCCAACTTTTCCTGTCAAAATAATTGCCATAAAAGTGGGTGAAAATTCTAAAATAATCGATTGTCGGGTAGCGAAGCCAACTAGATTTTCAGGCATAAAAGAACTGTCAATGTTCAGAGCCGTCTGCATTGAAACAACACCACCAACAAAGAATGAAAGAAAGCATACAATACCCAATGAACCCAAGATCATGTCCTGAATTTCTTTCATCACAAGCCCATACATAATCGATCTTTTCGTAGGTTTGATGAACACCAAGCGAAGCATTAAAAAATAGGTACCAATGTGTTTGAGCATATTCACTTGACGAAAGTAAAAAATAATGTTTGCTTAAAAGTGTTGTGTTTCAAAAAAATTATATTTGATCTTTTAATTTCGATCATGAAAATACTTCTGCCTGCTTGCTTTGTTTTACTAAGCCTTCTGGCTTGCAACCCATCTACTCAAAAAAATTCACCTAACCTTGTGGTTGGTATTGTCGTCGATCAGATGCGATATGATTATCTCACTCGCTACTGGGATGACTTTGGGCCAAATGGATTTAAACGCTTTTACAATGAGGGATTTGTGGCTCATAATCATCACTTTAACTATTATCAAACCCTTACAGGGCCTGGGCATGCTTCCATTGCAACTGGAACAACCCCCTCGGTTCATGGGATTATTGGCAATGAATGGTATGATCGTACAATTCAACAAGAGGTGTATTGTGTTGATGACGACGATGTAAAGGGTTTGGGCTCAGCAGTCAAAGGTAAAAAATCTCCTAAACAGCTCCTAACAACCACCTTTGCAGATCAACTTCGGTTGCACACTCAGTTTCGAAATAAGGTCATTGGGGTGTCTCTAAAAGATCGCTCTGCTATACTCTCAACTGGCCATTCGGCCAATGCTGCATACTGGTTTGCGGGAGACCAAGAAGGTGTTTTTACAACAAGTACCTACTATATGGATTCTTTGCCAAAATGGGTGTCTGACTATAATACCAAAAAATATCCTCACCAATACGTATCATCTGTTTGGAACACCTTAAAACCTATTGACACTTACACTGCTAGCGGACCTGATGATACGCCTTATGAAGGTATATTTAAGGGTGCAGAACGACCAACATTCCCTTACGACCTATCAAACCTTTCGCCTGATTATTATAAAGACAAGGGGTTAGACTTGGTTCGCAACACTCCTTTTGGGAATACGATGGTGACAGATATGGCTGTTCTTGCCCTTGCCAATGAAGACCTTGGCAAAACAGCAGTAACAGATGTGTTGATGGTGAGTTACTCCTCAACAGATCATATAGGACATCAGTTTGGTTTGACATCTGTTGAAATACAAGACACCTATCTGCGATTGGACCTGGAATTGGAGCGATTGTTTTCTGAAATTGATCAGATGGTTGGAATGGACCAGGTTACCTTGTTTTTAACCTCAGATCATGGAGCTGTTCATGTCCCCAAGTATCTCAACGATCACAAATTTCCAGGGGGCCATGACAAAAGCAAGGGAATCAAATATCAAGTCAATCAAGCTTTATTTTCGAAAACAGGGGTTGATAATTTAGTGCTGTACATTGGTAATGATCAGATGTATTTGGATCATGAAAAAATTAAAAAAAACAAACTCGTTTTAGATGAGTTGACCGCTGAAGCGATTCCTGTAATCCTTCGTTTTTCTACCATTGAAAAGGCATTTAAGACAACTGACGTTCCTTTTTTGAGCCCATCAGAAAAGCTGCACAACCTCTTACTTCGTGGCAACCATATCAAAAGAGCGGGTGATATTTATATGATCCCCAAACCAGGGCATATTGATTATGGCCATACGGGTACAACTCATGGCACGGGCTTTTCCTATGATACGCATGCTCCACTTTTGATGATGGGTCGTGGAATCAAGTCAGGGCAGACCTACGAAATGACTTCGATTACAGACATTGCTCCAACGATGTGTGCCTTGTTAGGCATCGCTTTTCCAAATGGGATGACAGGAGATGTGATATCTGAAGCGCTAGCTAAATCTGATAAGTAACAGCGTTGATGTTCATTCCAGCACCAACACTGGCAAACATCACAACATCACCTTTGTCGAGCTTGTGATCTTTGAGTTGATTTTTCCGCACCAAGTCAAATAGAGTGGGGACAGTAGCCACAGAACTATTGCCATAGGTTTGTATGTTCATTGGCAGCACACCCACAGGGATTTGCGATCTGTATAGGCGATAAAAACGTTTTAAAATTGCCTCATCCATTTTCTCATTGGCTTGATGGATAAACACTTTTTTGAGGTTATCAATTTTAAATCCAGATGCATCGAAGCAATCCTTCATCGCTTGGGGAACATGGCTTAGTGCAAACTCATACACTTTGCGCCCCTCCATTTTGATGTATTGGGTGTTATTGTTTTTTGGATTACAATATGAACCCCCGGCATAGATGTAGTAGGTTTCATCGATAGTATAGGTTGCAGTGCGATGTGATAAAAGGCCCCCATCTTCATCTGTATCTTCAATAATGGTTGCACCTGCACCATCTGCAAAAATCATAGAATCTCTGTCATTGTGATCAACAACACGTGACAGGGTTTCTGCTCCGATAACAAGGCATCGTTTTGCAATCCCTGACTTGATGAAGGATTGCGCTTGGATTACACCTTCTAGCCATCCAGGGCAACCAAAGATTAGGTCATAGGCCACACAATTTGGGTTTTGAATACCCAGTTTATTCTTTACTCGCGCTGCAACAGCTGGCAACATATCCGATTGGGTATGACCATGACTGACATCCCCAAAGTTATGCCCCACGATAATATAGTCGAGTTGCTCAGGTTCAATACCCGCATCATCGATTGCTCGCTCGGCGGCAAAAGTAGCAAGATCACTCGTGTTGTGATGATTTTTAGCATACTTGCGCTCAGCGATACCAGTGATTGACTGAAACTTTTCGATGATTGACTCATTGGCAATTGCAAATGGAGTGCCATTAGCTTGATAAAATTCATGCTGCAAAAAGTCCATATTTGATGTAATGTTTTCAGGAATATAACACCCAGTACCTGTAATTTTAATGGCCATTTACAAAGCTTTTAATCAAAACTAAATACATTCTTACACTACAACAGTAGAAACATAAAAGTTACTACGATGCCCAAAAATAGCATAAGAAGCTGGAAAGTATAACTTTGGATGGAAACAAATATTATAAATACCTTAAAATGAGATATTTAAATTTAAAATTAACTAGTTTCAAATTCCTCAATAGGGGTACAAGTACAAATTAAATTACGATCCCCAAAAGCTTCATTGGTTCTACTGACACTTGGCCAGAACTTATTTTCTCTCACAAAAGCAATTGGGTATGCTGCTTCACTTCGACTGTAAGGAAGATCCCATTCATCTGCTGTGAGCAGTGACATTGTGTGGGGTGCATTATGCAAAATATTATTTTTTTGATTGGCATCACTAGCTTCAATTTCAAATCGAATCGAAATCATAGCATCGCAAAATCGATCGAGTTCTGATTTGTCTTCACTTTCTGTTGGCTCAATCATCATTGTGCCAACCACTGGAAACGAAACGGTAGGGGAGTGGAACCCATAGTCCATCAGCCGTTTGGCAATGTCCACGACCTCAATTCCTTTTTCTTTAAAGGGACGGCAATCGATGATAAACTCATGCGCAGTTCGGCCAGACTCTCCTTTGTATAGGATTTCATAGTGCTTTTCTAATTTTTGTTTGATATAATTGGCATTTAAAATGGCAATTTCAGTCGATCTTTTAAGCCCATTGGCACCAAGCATTCGAATGTATGAATAGGAGATCAGACAGACCAAAGCAGACCCCCAAGGTGCTCCTGAAATTGTAACAGCATTTGCTTGATCAGACAGAAATGGGTGTGTTGGTAGGAAGGGCACCAAGTGCTTAGCAACGCAGATGGGGCCAACTCCAGGGCCACCCCCACCATGTGGAATGGCAAAGGTCTTGTGTAAATTGAGGTGGCATACATCAGCACCAATCAGCGCAGGATTCGTAAGGCCAACTTGTGCATTCATGTTTGCACCATCCATGTAGACCTGCCCCCCACAGTCATGAATCACCTTCGTAATTCGCTGTATCGAGGACTCAAACACCCCATGAGTGGAAGGGTATGTGATCATCAGTGCTGCTAGATTTTCAGCATGGAGCTTTGCCTTTTCACACAACTCATCCTCATTGATGTTGCCATGTTTATCTGTTCCAACAACAACGACACGCATACCAGCCATCACAGCTGAGGCAGGATTGGTGCCATGAGCAGAGGATGGAATTAAGCAAATATTGCGATGGCTATCGCCACGGGATTCGTGATAGGAACGTATGACCATCAAACCACTAAACTCTCCTTGAGCACCTGAATTGGGTTGTAGAGAGGTGCCAGAGAAGCCAGTAATTTCAGAAAGATAACCCTCGAGATCTTGTAAAATATGCTGATAGCCTTGCACTTGATTTTTGGGTGCAAAAGGATGGATATTTCCCCACTCAGATCTGCTTAGGGGTAGTAGTTGTGCAGCTGCATTGAGTTTCATCGTACAAGACCCCAAGGCAATCATACTGTGAGTAAGGGACAAATCCTTTCGCTCAAGTTTTTTGATATACCGCATCAGAGAAGACTCGGATTGGTAGTTGTGAAATACCTCTTGGGTGAGGAAATCGGTCGTTCTTTTTGACGATGGTGGTATGCCAACCTCATCAAAACGAGTCTCCGAATGGCTTGATTTTACAACACTGAAAATCTCAATAAGTTCATCGATATCCGATACTGTCGTAAGCTCATTTACTGAAATACTCAGTCGATCATCACTTATGATATTCAGATTGATTCCCTTTGCAAATGCTTTTTTGTCAATGGTTTTTGCTGGGGCGGTCACCTCCAAAGTATCGAAGAAATGATTGTTATTGACGATTATGCCAAGGTTCATTAACCCTTTATAAAGTTGTATGGTATTGTTATGGATACGACTCGCAATTTGACGCAGACCAACAGGTCCATGATGAACAGCAAACATACCTGCCATCACAGCTAGCAGGACTTGAGCTGTACAGATATTTGATGTTGCACGATCGCGTTTGATGTGCTGTTCACGCGTTTGGAGTGCCATGCGAAGAGCACGCTCGCCTTGCATATCTTGTGTAACACCAATGATACGCCCTGGAACACTGCGTTTATATTCCGATTTGGTCGCAAAATAACCTGCATGAGGACCACCATATCCCATTGGAATGCCAAAGCGTTGAGTACTGCCAACAACGACATCTGCACCAAAAGTACCTGGCGCTTCGAGTAGAGCCAAACTGATGATGTCTGCTGCAACTGTCGTTTTGATATCAAAACCATTGGTTTTTTCGATTGCCCTTTGCAGGTCGATGATATGACCATGCTTACCAGGATATTGAAATATGGCACCAAAAAAGTGTGACGAAGGAGCCCAGCTGTTAGCATCTCCTTGTATGAGCTTGATACCCAGTGGTACAGCACGTGTTTGCAACACAGCTAGTGTTTGTGGCAGTATGTTGTTGTCAACAAAAAATTCATTTGCTTCTCCTTTTTTTTGTGCTGCAGTTCGCAGACTGTAAAGCATACTCATTGCTTCAGCTGCTGCAGTGCTTTCGTCTAAGAGAGAGGCATTTGCAAGAGGCATTCCTGTGAGTTCACAAACCATCGTTTGGAAATTAAGAACAGCCTCTAAACGACCCTGTGCAATTTCGGCTTGATAGGGGGTATAGGCAGTGTACCACCCAGGGTTTTCCAATATATTTCGTTGAATCACTGCTGGAAGGTGCGTTGGGTGATAACCCATGCCGATATAACTTTTATGAACCTTATTTTTTGAACCCAGCTCTGCAATGTGGTCCAAACATTCTGCCTCACTCATCGCAGTTGGAAGATTCATTTGCTTGTCAAGCCGAATCGATTCAGGGATGGTTTGCTTACAAAGTTCATCCAACGAATCTGCCTGAACAATTGCCAGCATTTCTTTTACTTCATTACTTCTCGATCCTATATGTCTGTAAGCAAAATGTGCAGTTTTCAAGCCAAATTTCTTTTCCTACAAATTTAAAGCTAACTACACATCTTTTCAGCTTTTTCGATTTGAATATTCACAAAGTTTTTAACCATCAGATGTCTATCTTTGTCAATAAAGATTGTCCTCATGATCACAAAACTTTTTCGCTTCTATGTCTTGTCAAGTACACATGTTGGATTGGCTGTATTGTCGCTACTGGCTATTGTCCATTTGCAATATAATCTATCATGGCAGTATCCCTTATTTATATTTGTGTTTTGTGCAACTGTAGCCACCTATAATTTTATACGTTATTTCCCTTTATCAGAACCTGATGCAACACTCATAAAACCCATATTCATCTTTTCATTTTTGGCTGGTATAGGCTTGTGTATATCTGCCACCAAACTCACTTTTCACACACTTCTTTTGGCATCTTTTTTGGGCGTATTGAGTTTCTCATATGTACTGCCAAACAATCATTTTTTTACAGGGCTTCGTCAGTTGCCTTATCTCAAATCATATGTAGTGGTGTGTTGTTGGGCATCAGTCGTTGTTTTGCTTCCTCTTATAAACCATCAGAGTC
>CACNGE010000040.1 GCA_902619855.1 uncultured Bacteroidota bacterium | reverse complement strand
TTTGGATAAAGTAGAACCAAGAGATACAATGTTTGCTTTAAGACGTGCATCTGAGTTTATGTTCAGGTCACCTGCAATTGTAGTTGTGCCATCAAACAGTACTTCAAATGCGTTCGAATATGATTCAGGTGTTCCTATATAACTCCCGTCATTAGCAAAGCCACCATTACCAATTACAAAGGCGGTATTTTGAAATGAGAATTCGTTTGGGTTTGGTGTCTCACCACTTTTGTTATGAACACCTAATGCAACTGTCAAAAAGTCCTCAGCTGTTGTGTATGTCCCCATAGCAGTGGAATAAACACCACTTGCTATTGTTTCTTCACCCATAGCTGTAGATCTTCTTCCACTTGCTGTTGTTAAATAACCCATAGCTGTTGAAGTATCTCCACTTGCTATTGTGTTTTGCCCCATAGCTGTAGATTTACTTCCACTTGCTGTTGTTCCTCTTCCCATCGCGGTAGAATAAGTTCCACTTGCTAAATTATCATTACCAACAGCGAATGCATTTGAACCGCTTGCTGTAGTATAATCAGCAACTTCAATACCCCCCGCTTGATTACTATTATAACTAAAAAGCAAAGGCAGATTAGTAAGCTGTGAACCATCACCAATAAATGAAGTAGCGGTAATACTTCCTGCAATTGTAGTTGTACCATCAAATAATACTTCAAAGGCATTAGAGAGGTGACCATCATAGGTTCCATCAGAGTTAAAGCCACCATTCCCAATTACAAAAGCAGTATTTTGATATGAAAAGTTATTAGGGTTAGGAGTCTCATCAGCTTTGTTGTAAAGACCAATAGCTAAAGAAGAGTAATCGTCAGCAGTTGTATAAAAACCTACCGCTGTAGAGGAAAATCCATTTGCTTTTGTTTCTCTTCCCATAGCAGTTGAAAATAATTCACTTGCTTCAGTTTGGAAACCCATAGCTGTTGAGTGGTTACCACTTGCCTCAGTTTGGTAACCCATAGCTGTAGAATAATCCCCACTTGCATATGTTGTATAACCCATTGCTGTAGAAACATATCCACTTGCTGTTGTTACATAACCCATAGCTGTAGAAGTCCATCCACTTGCTGTTGTGCCTCTTCCCATCGCGGTAGAATAAGTTCCACTTGCTGTGTTTGTATCTGATTGAATACCGTTCCCATTGGCATCATTTAAATACCAAGTAGCAGTATTAGTTTGTGCAGTAAGTGATAGTGATAAGAAAAGAGCAAATAGAGAAATAAGAGTTTTCATAATGTGATGTTTTGCTTAAAATTACAAAATCATCGGCATATCACTTTCCTCAAGTTCAGCTATTTCTAATCCTCTCAAATAGGTTAGGGATACATTTAAACTTGTCTTAACGCATCTAACATTTTATTCTAATATATTTAAATTTAATTTTTAAATATTAATAATGAAAAATATAAAAACAATAATTTTTTGCTTAATTGCTACATTTGGTTTTTCACAAGTACCATCATTTACTGTAGCTTACTTTGATGCAAAACCATACCAACAAGACGAGATTATTGAAAAGTTTGACAACTATTATAAAGACATTGAATTTAACTCTGGGGGTGTTTATTTAGAGAGATTAAATAGAGGAAACACAATGGGGACACACCGAATTGTGTTTTTTGGAGATTCTACTAATTGGGGAATGAAAGAAGGTCAAAAAGAAAGTAACCAGAGATGGTTATTTTGGCGTAATGTAAGCGACCACATTGAATCTTGGGGAGATAAATATAGCGGAAGAATACTTGACTATAACGGAGATGTTGCACCTGACCACTATGGTTACGTTCAGATTTATAACATTGCAGTTAGTGACCCAGAAAAATTTCTTGCTGCTCACAAAAAAATTGTTTCTCAGGCAAGAGGTTTAATGGAAGACAGACCTGTCGCATTTGGCACATATGATATTGGCAGTCCAAATGGAGCTACACACTTTGTAGCCGTAGGTTACAAAGGAGTATCTGACAACATAGTTATGAAGTCAAAAATTGAAAAGGCACTTGCAAAGGAATGGAAAGAGTATTTTAAAAACAGAGGTGAGGTTTTAAGCAAAGGAAACTTCGATTTAAATATTTTAAGAACCTACGGAAGTTTTAATTAATCTATTCTAAAATTTAATTTATGAGCCTCCTCAAAAAGGGGGCTTTTTTATTAAATCATAGGCACATCCTCTACTTTTAGTCCTGCTATTTCTAATCCTCTTAAGTAGGTTAGATGTGGTTAATTAGTAAAAAAGCTATTAATAATATTATCAACAACAACCTGTGTCAGGACTGCAGCTTAATCCATTTGCGGTTATACGAACACGCGCTTTTTCTTTCGGAATACCGCATTGGTCGGGTGCTAAGCAAGCTGTTTGTGTATTGATAAGCTGAAACACCCCTCCGTCAAAATCTATTTCATAACGTCCAATTGTAGCTTGTTGGTATTCGACTTCTATTTCTATGTTTGAAAAACCTAACTGTTTTTCTGCCAACTGAAGTATCTTTAAAAGATTATTTGGCTTGAGGCGATGTTCAATGTCAGAAGCCACCCAAAGCTGTAAGCTAATTTTCTTTTCTTGCCGAAGAATGCCACCGCAATCTATATAGCTTCGATTTATATTCCCTACTTCAGTTATATGAAAATGTGCAGGAACAAATTCTCCATTAGGGAGTTGAAACCTTAGCTCCTCTAACTTATTTAATACTTGTATAAAATTTGAAAGGCGCATATTGAATTTATTTACAAATTTAATTAGAATAGTTAGCATTTAGAATAAATCAGCTTACTTACAGGCAAATTTTTACTATTTATCTAACAAATTAAACAATTAACAATAGACTGTTGATAACGAAAGTTAGTTTAACATTTTATTGTTAATTGCTTAATATTTCATCTTCATATTCCAATATAATTTTTTTTAAATGAAAAGTTTAGATAAAGAGCATTACAAAATTTGTTTGGTTAACAATCATTCACTTCAAAAAAAAATAGACGATTTAATTAAAGAGTCTTTTGAAGACTATTGCCATAGAAAAAACATCTCCTATAATGACAGAGATATTAAAATGGATGATTACAGAGAGGCGTATTCCCTTTCAATTGACTATCTATTTAAGGAAATTAATGAGTGGTAAATCGAAGCATACCTTTTTCCTTTTAGCTCAGTTGTTTATAAACACTAATTAAAATAATGATTATAGAATATTTTGTTAACAAACACTTAAACAGTCAACTGTAATTTTGCCTAAAAATATATTAGATGAAAACATTTTTTATAACATTTATTTCTTTTGTGACGGTAAGTTTTATTCAATTTGACAATGAGGCAAATTTATATTCATTTATTGGAAATTGGGAGTCTTTTCAAGGTGAAATAGTAAATGTAAAATTCAATGAAAACAATGAGTTGTTGTTTGAAAGGTCTTTTAATAATGAAATAGTTTCTAAGGGTATAATTGACGTTGAAAATGAATTTTTAATTGTTAAAAGATTAGACACTTTAGCAAGCTATAAATTAAAATATGCCTTTTCAACTGATGCTCAAACACTTGTTGTTATGAAACCCTATTCAAAGCGAGCTTGGTTGTTAAATAGAGTTAGTTATTAGTGTTGTTGGGCTTAAACCATAGGCATATCTTCTTCTTTTAATTCAGCAATTGTTATATTAAGAAGTAGCGTATTAAACATTCTAAATCAAATTTTATAAAAATTGAATCAATTAAATGTTTTTGGTAAAGAATTAGAATTATGTTGTAGTAGTCCTATTACTGGAGCATACAGAGATGGATATTGTAATACAGGTATTAATGATATTGGCACGCACACCGTATGTGCAATTGTTACAGAAAAATTTTTAGAGTTTTCAAAAAGTAAAGGAAATGATTTAACAACAGCTAATCCATACTACAACTTTGAAGGACTTAAAGAGGGTGATAAATGGTGCTTATGTGTCTCAAGATGGATTGAAGCATATGAAGCTGGATGTGCTCCAAATTTAATTTTAGAAGCTACTAATATTAAAACTCTCGATTATGTTAGTTTCGAAGATTTATTAGAATATGAAGCTTGAATTAAACCATAGGCATATCTTCTTCTTTTAGTTTAGCTACTTCTAATCCTCTTAGTTATCAATTAACATTTTCTTATAATGCTAGCTAACAATCATAATCTAAATTATTTTATATTGTTGGGAAATTTTAAAACAAACAAAATGAAAAAATTATTTTTATTATTATTTACAGTCTCATTGAGTGCACAAGCTCCTGCTATTGTTGAGGTTGAAGAGTGGGTTTCAGATAATCCAAAAAAATTAGTCGAATTGCTTAACCATTGGACTGATTTGGAAGCCGAACAAAATGGAGTTTATTCTTTTGTTCTTGAAGTCATCGACGGAAATAAAGTTTACCTATGCCGAACTTTTGACGATATGGGGCAAATGGTAAAAAAAGAAGAGGATAGATGGGGTGATGAAGGCTGGCAAAATAAAACATTCCAAAACTGGGACAAGAAATATGATTGGCAAGATTTTTCTGGTGTAAATCCTGAAAGATTAATGACTCACGTGTTTTATCATTGGGAGGAGCTAAGTTATATCCCTGAGGGAATGAATCTCGCTGAAGAATTACCAAACCTTAAATTTAGAAGAAATATTACAATAGATATCCAAAGTGGTGATGGTAATTGGGATAAATTTCAAAATCAAATAAAAGCTGGTATTGAAAATGACAAGAAACTTAATAATAACTATGTAAGGTTGATGTATTCACCAGTATATGGGGGGATTCGTGGTGCTGATTTTCTAATGATTGTAATGGATGAATCAAGGGCATCATATTACAATGGTCTTGCAGAAAGAAACAAGAAAAGAGATAATGATAGTGACTGGAAATCAATTCAAAATGACAACGTAGCAAATTGGATTGATGAAGAAGATATTAATGTCTACTACTAAATTTATAACAACTTAAAATTAACAAACGATGAATAAATATATTTTAATATTATTTACAATGTCTTTGATTGTTTCTTGTTCGCAAGTAACATCAACAACATCCAATGGTTTTGGACCCAGAGATTTTCCTATTACAATGGGTAGTCAGAGTTCCGTTGATGTTGTAATTACAATGGATAAATTATGGAAAGAGGGTGACTTCGATGGTATGCGTGAGCATATTAGTGATTCTGCACGATTTGTCTGGGAGGATGGAAGAGTACATAATCGTGAGGAATTTATAAATTCATTAAAATCAGATTCATTAATGTATTCTTGGACATTTGACTGGGCTTTTTCAGTAAAAGATGACAATCCACAAGAAACAAATGAATGGGTAAATGCTGGTTTTAATGGAATCGCAACTACAAAAAGTGGCGATACACTTGGGCGTGCACATTACAATGAATGGTATCGAATTAATAAAGAGGGTAAAGTATCATTTTGGTATAACACCAAAGCAAATCGATAGACGTAAACATTTTTTAACCTAACTATATCAATAAGCCTCGTATAAACTACGAGGTTTATTCGTTTAAACCATAGGCATATCTTCTTCTTTAAGTTCTGCTATTTTCAATCCATTGCAGCAACCAATTTTTCTAATCTCTCCAATCTTTCCTCTTGGGTTTTTAGTCTGTCTATTTCGCTTTGTTGCTCTTTAAGTGCATTAATAAGAACAGGCACTAATCCTTGATAATTTACAGACTTAATCCCGTTACTTTCTGAAACAAGTTCAGGAAATACTTTCTCTATGTCTTGTGCAAGTAGACCTATCTTTTGTTTCTCACTTTCGTCCTTTTTCATTGTGTAGCTCTTGCCGTCTATCTGTAGAAGTTTAGATAAAGTAGCTCCAAGAGATACAATGTTTGCTTTAAGGCGTGCATCCGAATTTACATTAAGATTCCCTCCAAGAGTAGCATCACCATTAAACTTAACTACAAGTGCATCGCTTCTGTTATCTGAATCTGTTCCATTATCAATGATAATTTCAATAATGTTCTCTAACGGAAATTCATTTTCTGAAAGATTCATTGTATTGTTTTTAGTGGTATTAATTTAAGAGAATTTCTCTTTTAATGTGGTTAAAAATAGAGAAGCTAAAATTATCCCATCGACCAAAAATATTAAGTACTCAACTGCATAAATAAATGGTGTGAATGAAGTGTATTCAATAATAAAAAAGTCCTCGTTTCCCAATAGTGTCATAATTAAACCAAGAATAAGAATTATTACATATAGCTTCTTACCAAGTGGCTTAAATTTATAAAGCAAACTTATTGATGTAATATATCCGATAGCCCATAAAAGGTGTATGCTGTCTGAAAAAGTAAAACTCAAATCTTCGTCCACTAAAGGATATATTTCAGTTTCAAATGCTACAAGAACAAACGTGGTAATAATTAGAGCAATTTGAGTTTGAATAATCTTTTTAAAAATCTTTTCTGTAATCATAATTGTTATTTCTTTTTAAATAATTTAACCCAACTATCTATTCCAACGATAAGACCTAAACCTATATGAACAAGTCCGTCCATTAGGCTTCCATAGATTAAAATAAAGTAAGCCCCAAAAACCACCAACATTGAAGATACAATCAGTGAGGCTCTAAACCAAAATTTTGCTTTCTTCATCGTATTAATTTTAGTTTAAATTGGAATATTACCACCTACATCAGAGTCATAACTTGAATCGTGGAAATCTTCCCCTGTTCTTTCTTTATATTTTTTACGAAAATCCTCGTTACGCTTTTTGGTTTCTTTTAATTTTTTAAAGAAGCGAATTATAGGATTCATCGTATTGTTTTTAGTAGTATTGATTTTATTGTTTAATTCACTATATCAATTTTTCCTGCAAGAATAAAATAAGCAGGTGCTACAGGAAATAGCCCAAGAATTATGTGACCATAAACAGCAATATCAGGAATATAATCGACAGTTGAAGCATAGTAAGCTCCAAAGAAATTAATTATTGATAGGCATAACATTATTTTAGGAATTGCTGATTTAGCAATTACACTTCCATCTTTAGTCAGTGGGGGTAATTTATTTGGAATAACTAAAATTACTTGAATTAACCAAAGTGATATTAATGCTAAGTTGAGGGGGTTGTAGCTTGATATGTAAATAATTATTTGATCAATTATAATTAATAGCCCCACAATTAGATATCCATAATTAAAAAAAAGTCTATTTTTTTTGATTATCCCGTATATAATTATGATTATACACAAAGAGAATATTAATGTTTTTACAGTTTCCATTTTTAGTGAAATTATTAAGCATTGTTACACGTCTCTATCGTATTGTTTTTAGTGATACTAATTTAAACTATTCAATTTAAGAAAAAACACTTCCAATCCATTCGCCAATAATGTAACCAAGGTCATAGAAAAACCCCCAAAAAAGATTTTCTGCGAAAAACCACCCAATAATTATACCAATTGCCCATGGAAGAATTTTTTTCCATTTTTTTCTGTATAAGAAAAGATTTTTTTCTAAAATAAAATAATCAATTATGTATAAAAAAACACAAAGTATTAAAATATAAATAACTTTAGTAATTGTATCAATCTCGTCCGAGAGGGATGAAGAAAAAGCACCTAAAACAAGTGCCCACCAATATTCTGTTAACCACTTCTTCACCGTATTGTTTTAGTCTTTTTTATATTCCATTTTATCTCTTGACTGAATCCAAACTCTTCCTTTTCCTTTTAACTTAAATAAACCTCCCTCTCCACTTGTAATTAGTTTTTTTATTCCTCCTGTTATCCAATCATATTCTACACCCTCTTCAAAAGCAATTAGTGCATCCTCATCTACATAGATAGGTTTATTTGAATCAATTAATTTTTCGATTAACTTTCCATATACTTTTAGAAATAATGTTCCTGATCCCTCTGCTTTTACTAAGAATTCTTGACTCAGTCCGCCTAATTTAATTTCAATATTTTCTGTTCTTGCAAAATGTTGAGAAGCATAAAAAAGTATTGGGTGTTGTTCAACTATTTCTAAGCTAAAAATTTCTGCAGTATCTTTTGCGGAGAATGCCATTTTCATCTCCTCATTAGCAGTGTAAACATTATAGGTTAGACTTTTACCTCCAAAGATTTTAGAAATAATATTCTTGTAACTTTTTACCTCAATTTTATTCTTAAATCCGTATTCCCCATCGCTGAAAATTAAGCAGCCCTTTTCAATAATTATTTTTTCATATTTATTTAATTCCAATATCAAATATGAATTCGGAGATTGTGTGATTTCAAATTTCATTAATCAGATTGGTATGAATTAACAGCATGAAAGAGAAACATAAGCATTCCAAGAAAAAAAAGCATTCCAAGAGACTCACCTATAACACCAAACAATTCAAGACTAACTCCAATTAAAGACACCAATGCAATAATTATAAATATTTTATTTCTCATTGCTAAATAATTTCTTCATCGTATTGTTTTTAGCTCAACTAAATCTAAAATGAAAAGGTGTCATAGTTAGTGGGTAAGTTTCTTCTATACTGTACAATTGTTTTAATCTTACCATCAATTATCCAAAATCGCTCAAATAAGAAACATTCTTCGTTCTCTGAATCTTTGTAATACCTCTTGTCCGTTGATGGGATAGAAACTACTGAAATCGAGTTGTCTTCAATTGTTTGTGTTGACATTCCGTGTGGTGTCCATTCCAAAGAGTCTAAAGATGAAAAATATGATTCATACAACTGTAAGTCTACTGAAAGCATATCGCCTTGATATGTGTATATTTTAGCGTCATCAGCAAAAAGTGAAGTTAAGTTTAAAGCGTCCATATTATTATAATATTGCCCTGCTTTTTTAATCAAATCAATATTTTTTTGTTCACCAAGTTTAAAAGATTTACCCATTAAATCGCCTTGATACCATTCACCAACGGTAGTGTTAGTTGCAGTTTCGTTTGAACAAGAGATTAATAATAGTGTAGTAAATAGAAATAATAGTTTCTTCATCATATTGTTTTTAGTGGTACTAATTTAAGTTTTTTTAATTAGTGTTTTTAACATTGTCTTTAGTTCGTCTATCTCGCTTTGATAGTCTACTGTCCTGCTCTTTCATCGTATTATTTTTTGCTTAAAACTACAAAATCATTGGCATTTCACTTTTCTCAAGTTTTGCTACTTATTATCCTCTTAAATAGGTTTTATACATTTGTAGATATGAAAAAGTTACTTGTATTATTATTTATACCCGCTGTATGTTTTACCCAAGAAAATGAGTTGCCTGCACTTAGACTTAATAATAACTTTTCAAAACCAAACAGAGTGTTGAAGACTACAATTTCTGATAAATCTCTATTTCAGAAGAATTATAATAATACAGACTTAACACTTGCTCATGTTATTAGATATCATTTTTATACATCAATTGAATTAAATGCAGATGAAAACCAATTGATAAGTATGGATGGTACAAAATTTAGTCTTTCTTCAAAAAATGTTGTGGATTTAACTGATGAATTCATCTCACTTGTAAGTAGTATGTATTTTGGAAAAGAAGAATTTGATGAGTTTAAAGACCTAATTAAGCTTGTGGATTAATTCTTTACAACCTTATAACTCACTTCTTCGTTCTCTACTTTATCAAGTGCTTTTACTATGTATGTAGCAGAAGACAAGTGCGACATATCAATCGTGTTTCCTGTAAGCGCCAATAGTTTCTTTATCGTATTGTTTTTAGTGGCTCTATTTAAGTGAATTAAACCATAGGCATATCCTTTTGTTTTAGTTCAATAATTTATATTTATTATCTTACAAGAATGAAAAATTATTTATTCTTATTTATTGTATACCCCCTTTTCGTTACATCCAATTTATGTGCACAAAATTTATCTAAAAATGAAGCGTTTGATGTATTATCAAAATGGGAGGGTAAATGGAAGAGTTTTGTTGTCTTTGAAGAGTCTGTTTGGGTAACAGAAAGTTTTGAAATACGTGGAATTTTTGAATCAAATTTAATTTTATCCAACAATTACCTTGAAATTAAGGTTTATA
>CACNGE010000039.1 GCA_902619855.1 uncultured Bacteroidota bacterium | reverse complement strand
AACAAAACTGACTCACTCGGAACTGGTAAATCTGAAAAATCAGCAAAAGACTTGTTTCCAATAAAAAGCTAGATGTTGTATATTCAACACACGGTATCATCTAGCGCTGGATGTCATACCAATCTTTGGTAGCAATCAGTGGCTGTCTGTGTTCATAGACCAAATAGTGAATGGACTTTAGGGTGACAAACATCCCTCTATGTTCGCTTGTCAATTCGTCTAAAGAAAGCGTTGTTTCTCCAATTTCTGATGTGTTTTTAGTTCGTAACACTTCTTCGATAGACTGCTGTTCTGACATTACAATTAATTCATCATTTTCCTCCCGAACCCCGATAGCAATGACTCCATCCAACGACTCAATCCAAACGCAAAAATTATCAGTACGGGCGATTTTAATGATGATCCTACAAGCAAGAGTTTCAAGTCTATCCCCCAATCCACTGGAAAAAAATCGCTTTAAAAGAAAATCGGTTATAAAACCCTATGGAGGTGACGCATAAAAAAGGTTTGGGTACAAGTACATATCGCAATCGTTGGCATGTGCTTGATCACATGTATATGACCCAAAGCCTATTAGAAGCATCCCCCAGTCATTGGCGATATTGGAAAGCCGAAATCTTTAATCCCCCCTGACTGATTAATTTCTAAGGGCCCTGTAAGGGAACCCCTTTTAGGAGTTTTTCAAATGGAAAATTTACTGGTGGTTACAGCGATCATTTCCCTGTTTGTCTTTATTTGTAACGAAAAAAATTAATGCTCAAAAAGGGCTTTGAGTTCTGTCGCTTCGTCAGGAGATAGTTTTTTTGCCAAAATCAAACTGAGTTGACGGCGACGTAATGCAGCGTCATAACGTGCTTTTTCAAGTTCTGTTTCAGGTGCAACAGATGGTACTGCTGTGGGCTTGCCTGTATCATCAACAGCCACAAAAGTGTAAATCGCTTCATTGGCTTTTTCTCTCAAATCCGATGATCCCCGGGGTTCGATCCACACATCAATAAATACTTCCATTGAAGTGCTAAAAGAGCGAGACACTTTGGCCTCTAAAGTCAAGACACTTCCCAATGGAACTGGTTTGCTAAAATGAACATGATTGACCGAAGCTGTTACAACAACATTTCCTGCGTGTCTTTCTGCAGCAATACAAGCTGCTCGATCCATTCTAGACAATAACTCTCCTCCAAAAAGATTTCCCAAAGGGTTGGTGTCACTTGGAAGCACCAAATCTGTGAGGACAGTTTTGGACGCAGCAGATTTTTTGGGGTTCATATGCTAGCGTTTTAACATCCAAGCATCCGAAATTTCGGTGCGTTGCACTTGGCGTAGTAGTTCAATTGCTTTTTTACGATCTGCACGACTATCTAAAGAAACATAGTGAAGACCAAAAGAATAGGGTGCCAATTTTTGAGCAGAGATAAATCCTTTTTGTTGCAGTTTTGTTAAAAAGCGATCAGCATTTGACTCAACGGCAAAGGCTCCACCAATAATGTGGTATGCCTCTTGAGGCACTGTGTTGATGGATAGTTTTGGTAGCTCTCCCAAATCAAAAACAGCTTGTTGGACTTCTTGTTTGGCCTCTTCTCGCAACTGGGTTTCTTGCGCTAACTGTTGATCGAGATTATAATCCTCATAAGCTATGTATCCAAAATAACCAATAGCCGCTGCCGCTGCCGCTGCTGCAACATGACGCAAAGGGTTGCTGTTTGTGCCTTGTATATCTACTTGATTTTGATTGTTTTGGTCGTTAAAATCAATCACTTTTGGTGTGTCTTTCAAAATCTTAGCTCGGTCAATTTTTTGGGCTTTAACAGCATATAACCCAAATGACTCTGCCAAATGGTTATAGTCTGTTGAGGGTACGAAAACCACATTCTTTTCTATATTGAAATGCAATTTTCCAATTCGCTCCAAATCAATTGTTTTCCCATCGTGAAGCATCGACTTCCATCGAACTACCCCCTTATGAACAAGGCGAACTGCTTGCTCATAAGTTGTTTGCTGCTCGACTGCAATTGCATTGGCCAACAAACCATCATTGGATTGAAGCTGTGCATTGAAAGAAATTGTTTTCGTTGGTGGATAAATCATTTCACTTTCTGTATCGAGTTGTGCAGGAGATGGTGTCCCCAAAAACGCACCAAAGCCAGGCACGGTTACACATTCATATCGATAAAGTAAATTACTGATGTGTTTGGTTAGTTGCATGCTCAAAAATAATAATTTATTTATGTTTTTTAGGTCTTTATTTCGAAATAGAATATGATTTTTAATTTAGCAAAAAATCCCCAGCTTCATGAACGATTCTTTTTCGCTATACGTTTTGCTTTCACACCCTGGCATAAGTCCTGATGTGGCGCACCAACTCATTCAGCTTTTTGGAAGTGCCGAAGCTGTTCTTTGCTAAAGCAAAAACACAATCAAACCCTCTAATGGTATTCGTAACAGCTTATGGAAAAAACTCAAACTCAACTCTTTTCTCAACTCAACGATAACCAAAAAAAGCTACTCAAACATCTCGATCCAACACCTACACACATTGACTTGGTTGCCTTAAAAGCAGAATATCCTGTGGGGGGCGTTGCGTCTATGCTTTTTGAGCTTGAGCTAATGGGCTTGGTTCGAACAGTGCCTGGGAAGCAGTTTAAACTTACTTGAGTAATCCCAAACGAGATCGAACACGCGAAAGAACTTCGTCGGCAATTGACTTTGCTTTTTGAGCCCCTTTTTGCAAAATGTCATCCATTTGTTTTGGGTCTTCCATCAATTGATCAAAATCAATACGTGCAGCGTTGAACTTCTCTAACAAGCCTTCAAATAGGGCTTGCTTGGCATGGCCATATCCAAAACCACCGGCCTCGTACTGCTGGCGCATGTTTTTGACTGCGCCTTCATCAGCAATCATACTGTAGAGTGAAAACACTGTGCAATTGTCAGGGTCTTTTGACTCCTCCAATGGGGTGCTGTCTGTCGCTATGCTCATCACTTGTTTGCGCAATTGTTTTTCGGGTAAAAAAACATCAATCGTGTTGTTTTTTGATTTACTCATTTTACCACCATCTATTCCTGGCACATACATATTCGATTCACGTAACACTACCTCAGGTAGTACAAAAGTCTCTCCAAATTGGACATGAAATCGATTGGCCACATCACGTGTCATTTCCAAATGTTGCAGTTGATCTTTGCCAACAGGCACTTGCTGTGCATCATATAATAAAATGTCGGCAGCCATCAACATTGGATAGGTAAACAGCCCAGCATTGACATCTTCTATACGGTCTGCTTTGTCTTTGAATGAGTGGGCTAAACTCAAACGGCTATATGGGAAAAAACAGTTCAAATACCAAGTCAACTCTGTGACTTGTGGCACATCAGACTGTCGATAAAAGACAGTCTTTTTAGGGTCTAGTCCACAAGCCAACCAAGCAGCAGCTGTTGCATAGTTATTGGCTTTAATCTGATTGGCATCTTTGATTTGAGTAAGGGCATGGAGGTCTGCGATGAATAAAAATGAGTCATCTGTACTTTGATTCGACATTTCAATTGCAGGAATTATTGCGCCCAAAAGATTGCCTAAATGAGGTGTGCCAGTGCTTTGAACGCCTGTTAAAATTCGAGCCATTGATGCAAGTTATTTCTTTAAACAAAGGTAGGTGTTTTGAATTATCTTCAAATCACTACTTTTACCCTTATGGTCATACTGATCAAAAAAATCATTTATGGTCTTTGGAATGTGTGGTTTTATATCCTTGCAGGGATCGGAGTCGTGTTGTGCTTCCCTCTTCTTGTTATTTTTCTACAAAGAGATCAATGGTATCGCCACGTCTTTTGGCTAGCGCGATGGATCTGGTCACCAATCATTTTATATGGCATGGGTTTTTGGCCCAAGATTACACGACATCAAACATTGGAAAAAGGGAAAAACTATATGTTTGTTGCCAACCACTTAAGTATGATTGACATCATGCTTATGCTGATGGCCGTTCGAAACCCTTTTGTGTTTGTTGGAAAACGAGAACTTGAAGAAATCCCAATTTTTAATTATATCTATCGTCGGGCAGCTATTATGGTTGATCGAGACAAATATGACAGTAGAAAAAATGTGTATCAACGAGCGCAAAAAAAACTAGATATGGGATATAGTGTATGTATTTATCCAGAGGGGCTCGTACCTCATCCGGACGTTTTTTTAGCACCCTTTAAAAATGGTGCTTTTAGTTTAGCAGTTCAATACCAAATGCCAATCGTTCCCGTAACACTTCCTGACTGTAAAAAACGTTTTCCATTTCAGTTTAGTTATAAATATTGGTCTGGAACACCTGGAAAGGCTCGGGCAATTGTGCATCCAGCCATTGAAACCAAAGGTCTGACCAAAGATGATATCCCTGCTTTAAAAGAACAGACCTATAAGTTTTTTGAAAATCAATTGCGTAAAGAAGGGTATTCTTAAACTACTCTTGCTCGAATTGGATGTTTCGGATTTTGTCTTCAATCTCATCTGCAAGCTCGAGGTTATCCTCTAATAGCTTAATGACCGAATCTCTTCCTTGTCCAAGTTTGGTGTCACCATAACTAAACCAAGAGCCGCTCTTTTGGATAATTTCTTGCTCAACACCTATATCCAATAATTCTCCATTTTTGGAAATCCCTTTTCCATAAAGAATATCAAATTCGACTGTTTTGAACGGAGGCGCAACCTTGTTCTTTACCACTTTCACTCGTGTACGATTCCCATTGATTCCACCTTGAGTGTCTTTGATTTGAGTAGAGCGACGAATGTCTAAGCGCACAGATGCATAGAATTTTAGCGCATTTCCTCCTGTGGTGGTTTCTGGATTCCCAAACATCACCCCTATTTTTTCTCGCAATTGGTTGATAAATATTACTGTTGATTGAGTTTTGCTGATCGAGGCAGTGAGTTTTCGTAATGCTTGTGACATCAGGCGCGCGTGCAGTCCCATTTTGGAATCTCCCATTTCGCCTTCAATTTCACTTTTTGGAGTGAGTGCTGCGACAGAGTCAATGACAACAATATCAACAGCGCCCGAACGAATCAAATTATCTGCAATTTCGAGTGCTTGTTCGCCATGATCTGGCTGAGAAACAATTAATTCATCGATATCAACTCCAAGGCTTTGCGCATAATAACGATCGAATGCGTGCTCTGCATCAATGAACGCTGCGATGCCTCCACTCTTTTGACATTCTGCTATTGCATGTAGTGTGAGTGTGGTTTTTCCTGACGATTCTGGACCATAGATTTCAATGACTCTCCCTCTAGGATATCCTCCTACTCCGAGAGCTGCGTCTAAACTCAAGGAGCCTGACGAAATCGCTTCGACTTCTTCAAGTGCCTCATCATTCATTCGCATCACAGTTCCTTTGCCGTATGCTTTATCTAATTTGTCAAGCGTAAGTTGTAGCGCTTTTAATTTCGCTTCTTTTTCATTTGTCATGTTGTGATTTTTTGAAGTATCTAAACTACAATTTTTGGCGCAAAAATAAAGTCCTTAGATGCGTTTTTTAAATTTGTACATTTGCCTGACAAACTTAATACGTATAGCATGCAACTGTACAACACATTAAGTGCGGAAGAACGCGCCAATCTCATAGACCAAGCAGGTGAAGATCGCCTCACCTTGTCGTTCTACAAATACGCACAAATCAAAAACCCTAGTTTATTTAGAGACCATCTATTTATACATTGGAACAAACTCAATGTGCTGGGTCGAATTTACGTCGCTTACGAAGGAATTAACGCACAGCTTTCGGTTCCTGCAAGTCAATTTGACTCCTTTAAAACACATCTTGACACCATCTCTTTTTTGAAAAATGTTCGTTTAAATATTGCTATTGAGCATGATGACAAGTCTTTTCTTAAACTCAAAATCAAGGTAAGAGAAAAAATTGTAGCCGATGGGCTGAATGATGACGATTTTGATGTCACCCAATGTGGTGTTCATGTAGATGCGCAATCTTTCAATGACTTGGTGTCAAAACCAGAAACATTGGTCGTAGATATGCGCAACCACTACGAGAGTGAAATAGGTCATTTTGAAGGGGCCATTACTCCAGATGTTGATACCTTTAGAGACTCTCTGCCACTGATTGAAGACCATCTAAAGGCACATAAAAAAGACAGAAATATTGTGATGTATTGTACAGGTGGCATCAGATGTGAAAAGGCAAGTGCATACTTCAAGCACAAGGGTTTTGAAAATGTATTCCAGTTGGAAGGAGGTATTATTGAGTACACGCGTCAGGTCAAAACAAAAGGGCTTGACAATAAATTTCGTGGGAAGAACTTTGTGTTTGATCAGCGAAGAGCAGAGCAAATCTCTGACGAAGTTATTGCCGTTTGTCATCAATGTGGCGCTTCATGTGATACCCATGTCAATTGTGCAAATGAAGCTTGTCATTTGTTGTTTATTCAATGTCCATCTTGTGCCAAAGCGCACAAAGGGTGTTGTTCAGATACATGTTCCGAGATCATCCAACTCCCTAAGCAACAACAAAAACAACTGAGAAAAGGGACAAAAAGCAGCAACAAAATATTTAAGAAAGGTAGGTCTGAAAACCTTGCTTTTATGAAAAAATAGTTCGGGTATATGTATCAACTTTTAATTTCACGAAAAACACTTGCTAGCTTTATCTTAATTTGGTTAGTTTGGGGATGCGCTGGAGGAAATGAAAAGTTATATTTTTCGTCATTGTCTGATGGGTGGGCACAACAAGAGGAGGTGCAGTTTTTATTTTCTCCCAAAAAAATCAATCATCCGACAAACATGTATATCTATTTGCGAAATGATGACCACTATCCCTTTTCAAATATACATCTCATCACCAAACTCAAAAACCCAATTGGCGAAACGTTGATTGATACCCTTTCATATTCGATGGCTACCCCCGATGGTGAATGGATTGGACAGGGGTATTGGATTCATGAAAACAAGTTGTGGTATAAAGAGGCCTATCGTTTTGGCGTTGTTGGAGAGTATCAGTTGAGCATCAGGCCTGCCATGCGGCATAATGAACAAGTAAAATCAATTGAAGTGCTTGAAGGCATTACAGAAGTTGGCATTGGCATAGAACAAATACAATCTGAGCAATGAAAGAGAACAAAAAAACTTATCGTCGCGAAATAAAACTCTTTTGGTGTGTGTTTTTCTTTGGTGTTTTCTCTTTGGTTGGGGTGTTTGTAGCTGCTGGGTTTGGTTTGTTTGGTGAAATGCCTGAGTTCCGACAATTGGAAAACCCAAAAACAAATCTAGCAACACAAATATTTTCTTCAGACAATAAGATCCTTGGCAAATTTTATTATAATGAGAATCGCACCCCTTTGGATTATGAAGAGATACCCAAAGACCTAATCGATGCTTTAATCGCAACCGAGGATGAGCGCTTTTACAGTCATTCTGGTATCGATTTGCGAAGCACCATGAGAGCCATTGTTTATTTGGGTGGAAAAGGAGGGGCAAGTACTGTTTCTCAACAATTGGCTCGGCAGCTCTTCACAGGTGTTCGTTCAAGAAATACTCTTGATGCAGTGATACAAAAAATCAAGGAATGGGTGATCGCTATACAGCTCGAACGAAGATATTCAAAAAAGGAAATCATTACCATGTATCTCAACCTTTATGATTTCAATTACAATGCTGATGGGTTGCGATCGGCAGCCAATATTTATTTTTCAAAAGAACCCTCCGAATTACTTTTAGAGGAATCTGCTATGTTGGTAGGAATGCTCAAAAACTCTTCGTTGTACAACCCTATTCGAAGGCCAGCGCTTGTAATTTCGAGGCGAAACATTGTCTTTCAGCAAATGCTTCGCAATGAGATGCTCACTCAAAAAGAAGTTGATTCTTTGCAGCAGTTGCCTCTCGAAATTCAATTCAACCCTCAATCTCATCGTGAGGGTCTTGCAACCTATTTCAGGGCTTATCTACGCCAGTTTATGCTCGATTGGATTGAAGAAAACCCAAAACCAGATGGAGAAAAATACAATCTTTATTTAGATGGTTTAACAATTTATACCACGCTAGACTCCAGAATGCAAACCTCTGCTGAAAATGCTGTAAAGGAGCATATGTCCAACCTACAAGATGCTTTTTTTGAACAAAACACTTCCAAGTGGAATCCCACTGCGCCCTTTTTGGATCTTACCGAAAAAGAAATTGAAAGGCTAATGGAACAAGCCATGAGGCGTTCGGAGCGTTGGAGAAAAATGAGGCTTGCTGGTAAAACAGAAGACGATATAAAAGCATCTTTTGAAGAAAAAACAGCGATGAAAATCTTTAGTTGGAAAGGAGAAATCGACACTGTAATGCGTCCCATTGATTCCATTCGTCACTACAAGCACTTTTTGCGTTCAGGTATGATGTCAATGGATCCACAAACTGGGCATGTAAAAGCTTGGGTTGGGGGTATCAATTACAAGCATTTTCAATTTGACCATGTTTATCAAGGTAAGAGACAAATAGGTTCAACCTTCAAGCCCTTTGTATATGCCTCTGCCATTGATCAGTTAAAGCTTTCTCCGTGCGACTCTTTCCCTGATGGGTTCTACTGCGTAGAAGCAAGAAAGTTTGGCGCGCATGAAGCGTGGTGTCCAAAAAATTCTGGTGATCGCTATACTGGAAAGAGAACCTTGAAAAATGCTTTGGCCAACTCGGTCAATACCATTAGTGCAAGGCTCATAGACAAAGTTGGGCCAGGGCCTGTGAGCAAACTCGCAACTGACTTGGGCGTCAGTTCAAAAATCCCAAGCGTTCCTTCCATAGCTTTGGGAACTGCCGATTTGAGTGTTTATGAAATGGTTGCTGCTTATGGTTCTTTTGCCAACCAAGGAATTTATGTGAAACCTGTTATGGTCACTCGTATTGAAGATAAAAATGGAACCGTTTTGTTTGAAACAGCCCCTGAAACGCGTGATGTGCTGAGCGCAGAATCAGCCTATGTTACGCTCAAACTCCTTGAAGGCGTAACAGAATCTGGATCTGGAATCCGTCTGAGACATAGAGGTGCAGAAGAAAACAACCCTTATTTTGGTACTGTTGTGACAGGATATCCCTATGAATTCCAAAACCCAATTGCTGGGAAAACAGGTACCACTCAAAATCAAAGCGACGGATGGTTTATTGGTATGGTGCCAAACCTCGTGACTGGTGTTTGGGTTGGGGGAGAAGATCGTGCAACCCATTTTAACTCTATCGCATATGGTCAGGGAGCAACCATGGCGCTTCCCATTTGGGCATTGTATATGAAAAAGCTTTATGAAGATTCAACATTAGAAATTTCATTGGATTCTTTCCCTGCTCCAAGAAAAGTGGGTATACCTCTGGACTGTGATTTGCTTGCTAAAATCCGACAGAGAAACTCATCAGATGATGCTATTAACCTTGAAGATCTAGGGCTTTAGGCCTTGTTTGGCAAGCGAGCTGTTGTAATAACGCGAATCTCCTGTTACCTCTTTTCCGATCCAAGTTGGCAAAGCAACCTTTTCTTCTGCTGATCGCAGTTCTATTTCTGCAATAATCAAACCCTTGTGATTTCCATAAAAAACATCCACCTCAAAACAATGGGTTTGAAATGGGATCAAGTGTCGTGTTTTTTCAATTATTTGACCCAAGCACAAATCGAAAAGTTGTGTTGCCTCGTCTAGTGAAATTTCTTTCTCCCATTCAAAACGGGTGTCTCCGCTGCTGTTAGGCTTACCTTTAATTGTTAAAATTGCTTTAGTGTCTGTTTTCCTAATGCGAACAGTTCTCGATAGGTCAAGCGATAGATAGCCTTACATAATATGGGTTGACTTGGTGGCATGTCGCAAGCATTCGTCTTGGTTTAAAACTAAAAATCTACGCTCGATTTCAGCCACTTTTATTAGTAAACAATATTAAAAACCCCATGCTTTATTTTAACCATTAAAATTAATAAACTAATTTTGAATTAGTAATTGATTCCAAATGAGAAAAATAATAAGTTGGATTTTATGTTTTTCAGTTCTGTTGTTTGCGTCTTCTTGTAACAACTCAATGGTTGAAGATATTGATACTTCTAAAAATGATTTAACTAATATAAATTCCAATGAAAGCCTAACTTCTCAGTTGCGGCAAATTTATTCAGGCCCTTCCGTTGATGTTCGTGCTAATATGTTTAACTCACAAGAAAGTGACGGAAAATGTTTCCAGATTATTTATCCGATTTCTCTCACTTTTCCTGACGGGTCTGAAATAACAATCAACAATGACGAGGACTGGGATGAAATTGATCTTTGGTATGAAGAAAATAAAGATTCTGATGAAGGGCCAGAAATTAAGTATCCATTTTCCATAAGTCTGAACGGTTCAACATTTGAAGTAAATAATGATGTTGATTTTTTAG
>CACNGE010000038.1 GCA_902619855.1 uncultured Bacteroidota bacterium | reverse complement strand
AGTGTTTCTACTAAAATAACTATGCCCGTTATAAACACCTAAGTGCGTATAACCTGAAATTGAAGTTAAAGTTGGATCATCACTTTCAGCAACATATCTTTTAGATTGATTTGTTCTATTATCATCTAAATAAAACCCATGATGTTCCCTTAAATATGCAGCCCATTCATAATTAGTTTCCATATTGTTTGGTTCACTTGAGAAAGGAGACCAAATTGATGCTAAAGATTCTGCTGCTGGAACTGATTTGTTTTGGAATTCTAGAGCTGGGTCAGCTGGGTCAAAAGTTCCCCTAGTTGTTAAGCTGTCTGTAAGTGTAAGTCCATAAAGTGGTACGGTACCAGAATTTTTTACTTCAATTGTGTATTTAATTGTATCGTTTACACTGTTGAAGGTGTTTTCAGAAGAGTCGTTATCGATAACCACGGCGTTTTTAATGACCTCAAGTTCTTTAACAACATCAAAATTGACAACAGTTGGGTCATCTTCTTCAGTTGTGTTTGGATCGTCACTAACCTGACTTACACCATTGTTTGCTGTAACTGTTAGGCTATTCGAGTAACCCCCAAGATCCATTTCTGAATCTAGAATTGTTTTTGAAAATACCAGGGTAATTGTTTGTCCAGGTGCCAATGAATTTAGATTAAATCGGTTTTTTAATTCTGCCTGTTCACTTGTTTGGTTTAGTTCAGAAAGCTTATAGCCAGAATAGCCGTCTGTATTGTATTGAATCCCTGTGAAAACTTGATCCATGTACCTATTCTGGCTAGTATTATTATCATCAATATCATATGGTACTGCCCAATGGCTAGTTGATAAAAGGTTAGATTTTATAAACTCATACTCTTCACCAGAATCAGGGTTGAATAAATATGCCCCAAGCCCGTTAGCATAGGTTGTGTGCTCGTCAGCGGTTTTCAAATGTCTGATGAAAAAATATGAATGCCCATTATGGTGCCCTAACAAAATTGGTTTATCGTGAGGGCCTAACCATCTAAGATCAATAAGCTCACTTGTTACAAAGTCCCTCTCTTTTACTAGTCCTATCCATTGATTATACGCAGAACTTGTTCGTCCAACATACCAATTGTATTCATCTTGTCCATCGCTATTACCATCAGGTTCAAATTGAATAAAAAATGCATGAGGATTCCTTGTTCTATTAGATGGTTCATCATAATGGTTTAAAATTTTATTGTAATGGTACTCAAAATGTTGATTAACATGATGTGAAACCCAATACTTTGAGTTTCTTAATCCATTATTATATTCACCCCAGTATAATTCATTATTATTAGGACCGTAATGATAATAATAGTTGTCATTAGAACTAGTCCAGTAGGAAGATTCAACTTCAAACCCTATATGACGACTATCAGACGCATTATCATGATAAATTTTATCATTATTCATGCTAAGGAAAAAATAGCTTTTAACGTTCGTATAATCCGAATGGTAAAGTTTATCGTATACCCAATCTTGTGCACTCAAACTTTCTTTTGAAGGGCCGCCATCCAAAGAATTAATAATGCCAGGGTACTCTATAATTGCTGGAGATTTATCAGTTACTTGTCTTGGTAAATATTTTTCTCTAAATGATCCACTACTTCTAGCAGAAGTTAATCCGATACTTACATTAGGATAGTTTTGTGGGTTTGCATAATTTGTGTTTCCATCATACCATTGAAAATACATATTGGGGTTGTCAGAAATTTTAATCTCTTCTTTAGGGTCATCATATTTATCTGTCCCATCATTTAATACATACATTGTGGGTTTGTAAGATTTCTCTAACTGAAGGCCCCAAATGGATATTCTCCCTCTAGTCGGATCGTTCACCCCTTTTGGTAATGTGACACCAAAGCGAGGGTGGGCAATTTGACTGTTATTTGAAGTCCCATTCAAATTATTATTGTGATTTGGATAATTAACCTCCCCTGTGGTAAAGGTGAATGAATATCTTTTCCATTCGCTACTGACAAGAAAGTCCTCTGATTTAAATGAATTTTCAATAATTGAATTTGTTTGAACATGATTAAGGCCTGCCAAACCATCATATGCGAATAAATTAAAATTTGAATCCTCAAAGTTGTCATTCTTTCTAGCATACACAGAAAGAGTGTATGTCGTATTAGGCTCTAACCTATACCCGCCATTATTTAAATCAACACTATATGAAGAGTTAAAAAATATGTGGTCCTCTGAGTATGAATTATAATTTCCATCAAGTCTTTCTAATTGAACCCCTATAGGATTGGATCCGTCACTGCTATTCCCCCAAAAAAATCCGGGACTGTCTCCAGTTGAAATTATGCCAACTCCTTTTTCATTGTGGTCATTATCAGGATCAACATAAATTGATATGTTATTAGGAGGTTCAGTAGAATATTGTAGACCTACAGTACTCGAATTTGATCCAGAAGACCTCCTTAAATTATTATATAAATCATCCGTATGATAAACATAATTTGTATTAATTGTTAATTGGCTTAAATCTGGATTTGAAATTAGATTACCATCTAAATCTGAAAGTGTATCTTCAATATCAAGGCCGGTTATTGTTTGCGTACCAGAGTTTGTTATGTCAATGGTATAAGTAACCTTATCCCCTGAATTTGTAAATCCATCGCGATTTTTATCATCAACATCTGCTTGTTTTGTGACCTCAAGTTCCGATATACTATTTAGATTTGTTTCAATTGGACTATCTATTGACTCGGTTATAATTACCTCAAGAGGTTCCTCATCTGGATCAGATTCGTTATGTACAAATAAAGAGGCTGTGACTGTAACGTTATTCGTTAGGAGATTTCCGGCATCTATATCTGCTTGAGTAACGGTATGCTGAGTTGTAAATAAAGCTGTGTTTCCAACCCTAAGTATACCTGTCTCCATTGTCCCTAAAGGTGTTGAAATTATATCATTTTTTATCCAAGTTGATGAAGCATTTCCAGCAGCATAATAAATTAATGCCCCTACTTTATAGGGGGTGGTTTTCCAATATTTTTGACTCATACTGGTGTCATGATATTCATAATGCTCATTAGTTGTGTTATCACTGGAGTTATTGTAAGTAAAATTATTTGTACTTTTTAAGTATTCGTTTTGACCCCTATTACCAACTTCTAAACTTTTAGGAACAACATACACCTTATGTCTATTATTGCTATTGTACCTATAATATCTATCAACATAGCGTAAATTAAAGCCGTACTCAGTTGAATCACTATAATGGTAATCCCAGCTATCAATCAATTTATCATAAGCATGAAACACAAATTCTTTTTCAGGATCACTTGAAGTTATATCAATTTTGTAGACCCCCTTAACTTGCCATCCGTGAACTATAGTGTAATCCACGCCTTCAAGTGAAAAAACTTCAGTTGATAATACCCCATCAGCTAAATTTCTATTCTCAAAAAGGATATTTACATAAGACCCCTCAGGTTCTTGAACAGTTCCTGTCTTACCATCATTATTTATATCTACAGGATGATAAATTCTAAAATATCCACATCCATTACTACAGTGATTGGGATTCGTAAGATAGTACCAATATGATTGTTCACCATTGGATTTTTGATCATCTGTATAATTATATCTATCTCCATTCCAACTAGGTGTTTCTGTATTGCCAATGGATCTGAGCTGTGGAGTAGGTGGAACATGATTCCCAGTATTTAGCTCCTCTACAAATGTAGTTTGTAGTTCAAAACTATTTGCTAGGTTTGATAGAGTGTCACTGACTATAATGTTCTCAATAGGATTTAAAGAATTATTTAAAACTTGAATTTCATAATTAATTATATCTCCAACGTTCAATAAGGAGTTAATGTCTTTTGGATTACCATCAGAGTCTGTTATTGATGAAATTGTTTTTGTTACATCAATATCTGGCTTGAAACATGCTCCATAAAAGCTTTGTTCTCTGTAATCTAATACCCCCGAATTGTCAAAATCAATTGGGATTGTGTACCCATCTGAAACGTTAATTACCCTACCTTTTTCATCTACAGTCGCAGGTGAGGCCTCCCCTAAAATTCCGTCTCTTAAATTTGGGTCACTATGATCGGTATAACCCGCCTCTGTTGTATCAAAACAACTATCGCCGTCTGAGTTTAACTCGAACATATCAAAAGTTCCATCATTATCTGTATCAATGATAGCTACACCTAATACTGAGTCATGAATCTCATCATAATCTGTATCAACAAAAGCGGTATCATTTGCATCTAAAATTCCGTCTAAATTTGTGTCAAGTGCTTCAAATCCTGCTTCAACAACATCATAAATTCCGTCGTTGTCTGAATCAAGATCTAAGTGGTTTGGAACACCATCACCGTCAACATCATCATCAAAATCGCAACCCCCTTGGTAATCAAAATAAATTGCGTCAATGTGTAATGAAACATCGGCATTTGGGTCATAAGCAGAAAATAAAATAGCCATTTGAGTCGTTTCACTATCTGTTGTGAAACTAAATGTCTCTTTCTTCCAATCTGGGTGGGGTGTTGGATCAAACAATTGATAATCTTCATAGTCAGTATTCATCGACTGAACTTGAAGAAGGGTTTGTCCGCCTGGCTGATACTCAGTAAAGTATATGTTTCCAGTTCTATGGGCAAAACTTACTTCATATGTGGTGTTAGGGGAAACATTTTCAATGACCACCACTCTATCAAATGGACTTGTAGATGTATGTGTTTGTTCATCCCAATAACTTAGAGTGTTATTACCATTTCCTTGAAGCAACTGTAAAAATTGACCATGCTCAATGGTGACCGATACCCCATCAACATCTTTTGTTTCAACGTATTGTGGATACTCTATGTTTGGAGCAAATACCTCTCCATCGCTATTTACAGCAGAAAAAGGAGGAGCAATTTGAGTAAGGTCTGTAAACTTATCTATACTATTATTTCCAATTGTTGGATTTTCTACATTATCAAAAGAGCTTCCATCAAGCCCAAAATCGAAACAAGCTTCAAACTCATCTAAGATTCCATCGTTATCATCATCCAAATCCATAGTGTCTGGAATGCCATCTCCATCAGAGTCCAAAGAAAGAGGTACAAAGGTCGGGTCAAATAACTCAGGCGTGTCAGGATCATCACTCTTGGCTCCTAAATCAGGGCGAGAAGTATCAGGGTTTCTCTCGGAATTCCCTTCAAATTCAATACTATTGTAAAGCCCTCCAGACTCGATATCTTTTTTAGTTATTGTATATTCCCAAATATGAGTTTCAATTTCATCAACTGCTAATACGTATCGAAGTACATTCACATCTCCTCCAGATGTTGAGACTGCTGAATAACTGTCAAGCATAAAATCTCCAGGAATTGGAACGTTATATCCATCATAAAATGTTTCTGTATAGTTGGGATCTAAAGTAATCACATCATTCCCAGTATTAATGATTTTGATTTCAAACCTCACTTTATCCCCTTGGTTAATTACGCCATCTAAGCTATCAGGATTATCGACCCAAGACCCTGTCTTTTCAATTTTAAATGACGGTAGGTCACCAATATATACTATCGTAGGGTCATCAGTTGTATTGCCATCTTCATCATCCCCATCGTCACTAACATCCTCAGTAACTGGTGAATTTGCTAAATCTCTGCTTATTACTTTAAGAGAATTTGTGAGACCTTTGGCCAAAATATCATCAGGGGTAATTTCATAGGTGGCCTCATACTGATGAACATCACTAAATTGAATGTAATTTACTGACCCATTATCAACTGTGTTTCCTTCGCTGTCAACAGTTTGAATGTAAACGGGGGTTCCCTCTATATAATCTAATTCATCTCCGTCGAAATTTGTAAATGAATCTTCAAAAGCAAAGTTTGTTAAAGTTATGTTTCCAGTATTTTCAACCTCTATAAAATAAGTAATGATGTCTCCTGCAACATAATCTTCAACTTGATCTTTAATTGTTTTTGTTACAGTTAACTCTGGGAAGGGGTCAATGTTAATTACGGTCGGGTCACTACCATTGTTGTCACCGGCAGTAGGATCATCATCATCTGAAACATCAGAAATATATTGTCCAACGCCATCTGCCTCAACTAAGACACTATTTGTTACACCGCCCTTGTCAACTGTGATCTGATCAACTGTATATGTACTGGTGTAAACAACTGTGTTTCCAGGCAACAATGGCCCAGGTGAAATAGTTGTTGGTGTAGACAAATAAGATGAAAGATCTCTAGGTTGTGTTTCTCTTAAGTCAAAGAAAGATTCTGTAAACAAAAAATTATCGACTGTAACATTTCCTGTATTTTCAATTTCTATATAAAATGTGATTGTTTCCCCTCTATCAACTCTGCCATTTGCAAAAATATCATCATGATCCCAAGTTTTCTTTACTTCAATTGATGGGAGTGGTGTAATTACAACAATGGTTTCATCATCAAACTCTCCATCAGTATTATCCCCATCATTACTAGTTTTACTAATTGTATCATTTGTCAATGTTTGTGCCTCTATAGTTGCAAAGTTTGTAATATCACCTCCGTCAATGGCAGCCTGGGTGACTGTATATTTTGCCTCCCATACTAGGATATCACCTGGGACTAATCTTGTTGGGTTAGTATTGGAAGTAGATGCAAACTTTTTCAGGAACAAAGGATACCCACTATCAAGTGCCAAAGTTGATCCGTTAGATGTAATTGTATCTGATGGAGGATTTTCAACATCTAAAATTGCGTTTCCTGTATTTTCGATTTTGATATAATATGTTAATTCATCGCCAAGTGCAACATCAATTTCGGGTTGTTTAATGTTAATTAGTGTTCCCATTCCCGCCTGTAATGTGCTGAATGTGTATAAACTTGACACTGGAGCGTGGGTGATCAAGCCCGTGGTTACCATTGGATCAACCTTAATTTCAGTGTATGAAAAAGGATTTCCAGGTGTACCAGAAGCGGTTACTAAATAATCATATTCACTTCCGTCCTCATCTTCACTAAATCTTAAGGGATAGCCTGTGTTACTCGAGTCTTCTTGATTGAATCGATATGTTTTCCCTCTTTCTAGGGTCAAACTACTGGTTTGAGCACCATCTATAATATATGTGAAAATACCTCCAACGACTTCTACAATAATTTCTATTGGCGTGTTATTTTCTGCCTCAGTCATTAAAAATTTAGTGATTTCAATATCTGGATTTTGATCAATTAGAAATTTGGTTTTATCCTCTCCGCTGTCCTGGTCATCGTCAAACAGGTCGTCGTCAATACTTTTTATGTTTTTTGATTCCCCTAAAAAGTCAACATAAGAGACATCTAAAATATTTTCAACACCCCCAAAATCAATAATTGACTGCGTGACAGTTAACAAAGCCTCATATTTTGCTGTATAAGCTGGAGAAATATATTGACCATCTGTATCGATTTGATCACCAGATGCATTAATATCAATGATGTACTGAATTTCATTGTTACTATCATATTCTAAATTGTCACAATCGTTCTGATCAGGATCAACACAATTTATATAAGTCATCGTATCACTAAAAAATCCAGAAGCGGGTTTGTAAATCGTGACATTTCCGTTATTGTAAAGGTCTATTCTATACTTGAGTTTTTCCCCAAGGTCGGCAGTGTCGTTCCCGTTTTCATCAACTAATTCTACTGTTTTTGTGACGATTAAATCTAAGTTCTTTTCAACCGTAATTGTAGTTGGGTTTTTTGCGGCTGACTGAAGCTGATTAATGTCATCGGAGTTAAAAGTTTCACCGGATGGAATAGTTGCTGTAAATGTATTTGAAATCCCCCCTCCATCGACTGCATCTTGATCGATTTGGTAGCTCGCTGTAAACCTTGCCATTTCTCCAATGTTTAAAACATAACTGTTTGTCGGACTTGATGGTGGCGGAACAACAACTGGTTCAATAATTCCTTGA
Source organism: uncultured Bacteroidota bacterium (assembly GCA_902619855.1). Classification (GTDB taxonomy): domain Bacteria; phylum Bacteroidota; class Bacteroidia; order Flavobacteriales; family Flavobacteriaceae; genus UBA724. Next base: position 2,657 of record CACNGE010000038.1, on the reverse strand, counting down.
TATGTTACATTAAGGCCTGAGGGTGAACCTGGCGTAAGATTAATATTTCCAAGTCTAGAGCTAAGATTATCCTGAACAGTAAACCCATCAATTTTACTATTTCCATTATTTTCAACATCAATAATAAAACTAATCACGTCGCCAATCTTTGGATTTGCTACGGTATTTGCTCTTTTTACAATATTTAAATTTGGCTTAGTTGAAATAAATATTTTGGTTTTATCACTAGAAATTCCACCATCTGTATCATCTCCATTATCACTTACTTCCGTAGGAATTGATAAGCCATTTGTAATTCCATCAAAAAGGCCATTTACAGTAATTTGGTTCTCTAAAAATTTATCCCCGTTTTGATCACCTGACTGATTATCAATGTCGTCCTGTGTAATGTCATACTCAGCTTTAAATGTTAAGGTCTCACCAACCAATAAGTTGTATAAAATATTGCCACTCAAATCAGTAAGTGGGGCGCCATTATCATCAGTTGTTATATCTGAAATGGATCTACCTTGAATATTTGATTCAAAAAACTCAAGGGTTGGGGAAGAAGGGGTAGAAGAACTTGTCGAATAATTCATGACATCAACAATTGTCATGTCATATACACTAACATTTCCTGTATTTTCAATGGTTACTGTGTAAACCAGCTTATCCCCAGCTCCAGGTACTCCATCGCCATTTTCATCAACATATTGACCAAATTTTGTTGCCTCTACAGAACCTTCAATTACAAAAGAATAATCTGTTCTATCGTTTTCACCTCCACCGCCACCTGGTTTGTCACCAAATTCAATAACATCTCGGGTCGCGCTACCTGAGCTTTTTGCAGATACTTTAATTTCGTTGTAAAGAGTAGAGATGTTATTATCAAATACACTTTGATCAATTTCATAGGTAACAGTAAATTCCTTTGTTTCTCCAACAGCTAAGTTAATTGAGGCGTTTCCATATGAATGAGCTACAAAGAGATTTGATGCTACTACACCATCAGAATCAATATCATCATCATAAATATTATCCTCAAGAAGCAAATCAAATAAGTTTACTTCCCCGTCATTTTCTACTTTTATTGTATATACAAGTTCATCGCCAACCTCAATAACGCCATCACTATTTTTGTCAATAGCATCAACATCTTTTTCTACATCCATCGATTTAACAACCGATAATGGTGTGACCGTATTATTGTCTTGATCGATTAATGGATCATATAATGGGCCCTCTGGATCCTCAGAAAGATCATAAACAGCCGTAGAAGTTTCTGTATCTGGGTTTTCAGGACCTAAAGCGTTTACTTTTGCTTGGTTGGCGACTAAACCAGAACTAGCAGCTTGTTCTGTGATTTGATACTTAAATTTAAATATTGCTCTTAACCCAGGAGCTAAACTCCCCGCTGTTGCTGTATTATCGTCTTCCGATGCGACAAGAGAAAATTCATATATATTTTGAGACTCTCCATCAACTAATTCGTCATCTTCATATAATAATCCGTTGTGAATCTCATTGGAAAACCCATCAGTTAGTGTGTCCTCAATATCCCAAACAGAACGTGTTGATCCATTGGCAAGCTGCTCATCTTTTTTCAAAAAGAGTGTAACATTACCTGTATTTTGAACATCTATGGTATATTCAATGATATCCCCTATGCCATTATCTCCAGAGACTAAAGTTGCCTTTTTTGTGACTTTCAACTTTGCATCTTCTGTTACTTCTGAATCAACACAAAGCTCACCCGAATTGAACGAATAAATAAGGTCATCTCCATTTGCTAATGTCAGTCTGTTTGCGTTTTGAGCATCAATCTGCTTTAAACAATTTTTTACTCCACCGTGATCCAAAATTTCTTGATCAACTATAATATAAGCTGTATAAGAAGCAGTTTCTCCAACTTTAAGATACCCTCCTTCAGAACCCTGGTCACTTATAATATGTATAGGAACAGGTGGGGTTGAATTTCCATTTACAATTTGTTTATTGGTCAGACTTTCTGGGAAAAATAAAGATGTGATATCATCTCCTTTGATCTGAATATTAGTAAGATCGGCAGATCCGTCATTATAAATCTCAACCGTCCAACTCCATATTTCACCAACCACAGGTTCACCTTGATACCAGTTTGGATCTTCACCTGGTTGTGGAAAAGGTGGGTCAAGACGTTCTGATGGTACATCGGCAATCTTCGTGACGGCTAAAGAAGTAATTGTATCTCCAATACTTGTTACATTGGGATCAAATAAAGTTTCCCCGTCCGTATTTCCGTCCTTATTATCCCCATTACTACTATAGTCTAATTCATTAGCCGTTTGACCCTGTGAGTCTGCAACAGCTTTTACATAAAACTTCACATTACCAGAAGTTACAGAAGAGTCAATTGTATAAGTCGCTGAATATTTTGCGGTTTCTCCCACACTAAGAGTACCCTCATCAGAACCTCCTGTATCTTCAAAAATAAGTGTTATATCATTCTCTGTATAGGTAGCCTCACCAAAATCCTGAAAATATGTTGTAAGAGCTAAATTAGATATTGGACTGTTTGAAACATTTGTGACCTGTACTGTGTATTCAATAGTATCGCCGCCCGTAACAAGACCAGTATAGCCAGAGTCATCGCTATGGTCATTGTCAATCACATTACTGAATGAAGTTACCTCGATTGA
>CACNGE010000037.1 GCA_902619855.1 uncultured Bacteroidota bacterium | reverse complement strand
GATACACCACCTGCGTTCATCGCCTGACTGTTTACAACAAACGTCGCACGATAGGTTGCTTGTTCGCCGACTTGTAAGCTGCCTTCTAGTGATCCTAGACTCGCACTGATAAAGGTTGGCAATGTTGTGAGCGCTAAGGTGTTTCCAGCTAAGTCAGATAATACATCTGATATGCTTACACTGCTCAATGCATCGTTTCCTGTGTTGGTTGCCACAAAGGTATAGGTAATCGTATCGCCAAGGCCAATACTACCATCTCCGTTGGTGTCGGCTATACTGGCTGCTTTGGTCAATGTGATAGACGAAGTCGGTGGAGTGGTCGTTGTAATCCTCGTAATTGTAGGATCATTTTCTGTGTTTCCATCTGTATCATCCCCATCGTCGCTGATGTCGAATATATCATTTGTTTTACCTGGACTGCTAGCAACAACAGTTACTGTGTTTGATACACCCCCAGCGTCGATTGCTTGTTGCGTGATGATAAAGCTAGCATTATAGGTTGCAGTTTCTCCCTGTCTCAGGCTACCCTCAATAGAACCGAGACTCGCACTGTCAAAAATAGGTTGAGAACTCAGTGTAAGCGGATCGCCATTGAGGTCGCTAATGACATCATCCAAGACAACATCGCGTAGGTCTGTGTTTCCTGTGTTTACAACTGTGATCACATAGTTAATGGTATCGCCCAAGCTGTTGGTGTTATCACTATCATTATCCACAACACTATATTCTTTGGTTACTTCAATGGAAGAAACTGGTGGCGCATCCATCAACACAACTGTTGGATCATTATCAGGGTCTCCATCACCATCGTCATCTGTAGGCGTTCCGTTATCCGAAACATCTTTAATGCCATTAAAGTTTCCAGGAATGCTACCAACGGCTGTTGCTGAATTGGTGATAAATCCTGAATTTGCTGCCTCTTGACTGATAACATATAGGGCAGTGAATACTACTGACTCTCCGACTTCAATTGTTTGTGGTTGCCAATAGTCTGGTCCAGAAGAGAGGGTCAATAAAGTCCCATTTCCATCCGTTAGGTTTTCGGTTTGAATATACACGTTATCCAAGGTAATATCCCCTGTGTTTGTTACTTCAATCGAATAGCGAACGATATCCCCAGCGCCAGTTAATCCATCGCCATTGTCATTGACAAATGCAGTCTTGATGACTTCCATGTCAGGATTTGGATCAGTTAGGGTAATGGTTGGGTCATTGGTTGAATCACCATCGCCATCGCCATCGCTTGGAAGATTATCATCAGAAACATCGAATACATTATTTGATTTGCCTGGGCTGCTTGCAGTAAATGTAATTGAGTTAGAGACTCCACCTGCGTTAACCGCTTGCTGATTGATAATAAATGTTGCTAGATAAGTTTTTATTTCTCCAACTTCGAGAGTTGATGAAAGAGGAGATGAAATACTTGAATCATCATAAATAGGTCCTGAGGACAATGCAATTAAGTCTCCGTTTAGATCTTTAAATGTATCCACAAAACTCAGTCCTGTTAGATCTGTATTTCCAGTGTTTTCAACAGTTATGGTGTATTCAATGGTGTCTCCAATTCCATTTTTACCATTCACATCATTATCGATAACATTCGCAGTTTTGATCACCTCGATACTTGGTATTTGATCCATTTCAACTACTGTTGGGTCATCGCCTGTATCAGTTGTGCCCTTATCTCCATCATCTGAAATATCAAATACAATGCTGCCATCTGGAGCAGTACCTGTGGCTGTTACAGTGTTGCTAACGCTACCGCTATCTGCTGCCGTTTGACCGATCACATAAATCGCTGTATAAATTTCAGTTTGACCAGGTGCGATATCTCGGTCAAGCCATGCGCTTGTGTCAATATTTAGCGTATTCCCGTTGCCATCGGTTAAGGTGTCTGTCAGTTGAACACCCTTAATTGTTACATTTCCTGTATTGGTAACTCGAATTGTATACTCAATCACATCTGTTGCTCCTACAAAACCATCATCATCCCCAACGATTGTCGCAGTTTTAATTACAGTCAGCTTTGGATCCTGTGCGATTGTTGTGACTGTTGGGTCGTCATCTGTGTCTCCAACACCAATATCTCCTACATCAGAAATGTCAATGACTGATCTGCCGTCAGGCACAACCCCAGTTGCAGTCGCCGTATTTGTTAGACCGCCTGTATCGACAATTTCTTGATCAATCAGCTTGTAAACAATGTATGTTTCTGTACTACCAGGGTCAATTGAACGAACAGTAGATAGGCTTGCTATTCCTGATGTCAATTGTGTTGTATTTCCTTTGAGGTCCTCAAGCTCGTCAACAAGTGTCACGTCAAGGGTTAGGTTTCCAGTATTCTTTACCGAAATGGTGTATTGCACCACATCGCCAACTCCATCCTCATCGTCTCCATTATCTTGAATGGTCGCAGTTTTGATCACCTCTAGATCAAGTACCCCACTGATTGTGGTAATGGTTGGATCCTCCGCATCTGTTGTGGTTGGGTCATCACTGATAGCAGAAATCGTTATTCCACTTGGTGTGATTGCGTCAGCTATGGCTTGATTTGATACGCCACCAGCGTTAATTGCATCTTGCGTAACAGTATACTGGACTGTATAATTTGCAGTTTCTTGTGGTTTCAAAATACCTTCTATAGAACCATCGGTTGCATCGACAAATATTGGTGTCAATATTTCTGTACTACCTCCACTCGTATGAGATAAAATATCCGTCAACTCGATCGACTGTAAGGTTACATTTCCAGCATTGGTCAAGACAAGATCATACGTAATGGTATCGCCAGCATCTAAGTTGCCATCAGCCCCTGGATTTGGCGTAGCTGTTTTTTCCAGCGTAATCGCAGAATTTTGGGTAAAGGAGGTACGGACAGGCGAATCAATACTCTCAGTTGGTATTGCAGTATCACTAGGCGTGTCTGCTGTCACAGAAACCATATTTTCAACATACCCACTGTCGATTGCTCCTTGATTGACTGTATAGATTACCTGATAAGTTGCTGTGTCTCCAACTGCTAAACTAGTCAAGCTTGTTTGTGGACTCGCATTAACCTGAGTGAGTTGCAGATCATCTGATAGATCTGTCGTGTTTCCATCGCCATCTGTAAGTGTATCCGTAAACACAATATTATCGAGTGTTACATTTCCAGTATTTTCAATTTCAACAGTGTAGGTGATGTTGTCTCCGACTTCAAATGCCCCAGAAAGTGGTGATGCAGTTTTGGCAATTTGAATATCTGGTTTGGCTTCGATGTTCAATACCAAAGCATCGTTGTACAGTATACCATCGTCATCTGCGTCGTTATTTTGGTCTTCATCATGATCGAAATAATAATCTTGTTCAACCGCTCCAGCAGAAAGACTAGCATAAACTCTGTTATACAATACCCCTCCATCGACATCCGTCTGAGTCAACTCATATGTTAAAGTAAATAGTGCTGTTTCCCCTTGGGCGATTTCCCCTTTAGGTGACTGTCTGTCATTACTTTGCCAAACTGGTGGGTCATGTGTAATTGGATTGTCAGATTGGTCAGAGATCGTATCAACAATTTTACCATCTATCCATGTCAAGGTTACGTTTCCGTTGTTTATCACACTTATGTTATAGGTAATGGTATCTCCAGCTCCAATAACTCCATCATTATTTGTGTCTGAAAGTTCGTTAAGCGTTTTAACAACCTTTGCAGAAGGAGCTGATCCAAGTGGTACTCTTGTCACATCATTAATTGTGTTCCCATCTGTATCAATACCATTGTCTGATACATCATCAACTTTGTTTTCAGTTCCATCAATTTTACCAATGAAGGTCACTGTATTTATGACTTCACCTGTTTGATAAGCTTCTTCTGTCACTGTATAAATTGCTTCATAAAAGGCCGTTTCACCTGGCTGAAGCGTTCCAGCAACTCCGTTTGCAAAATTTGTGTCGATAAATGATAAATCTCTTGTGCCTGAATCAAAGTTTAATAAAATACCATCTCCATTTTGGAATGTGTCTTCATAATCAATTTCGGTAAGAGTTACATTCCCTGTATTTGTGACTGAGATGTTAAACTTAATTTTTTCGTCTTTATCAACAATTCCATCGTTGTTTTGATCATCTAACAATTCCCATGTTTTGGTTACATTCAAAGAAGCATCAGCACCAGTAGGTATAGGATTAGCATTATCGCTAGCCTCGAATTCTGAACCAGCGGGTGATGTTGCTTTTACATCCACTCTATTGTTTACTTCTCCAGTGTCTGCCACAGCAGATTGAATGGTATATGTAACAGTGTAGATTTTGGAATCTCCAGGAACTAATTCAACACCAGGGCTAAATACAGGGCTTGTGTTCGGAAGTGATACATCTAATCCATTACCGTCTGACACAGTATCAATAAGACTGTTAAGCGTTAAGGTCACATTTCCTTCATTGAGCACTGTAATCTTATACTCTACTATATCTCCCGCACCATTATATCCATCGCCATTATCTGTAATAATGTCTACTCTTTTTTCCACTCGGATTTGTGGGTCTGCTTTGATCGTTGTAATAGTGGGATCTTTACCTGTATCATTTGGACCTGTATCTCCATCATCACTTCTTTGTGTGAATGCTGTGTCTGCTGGACTTTCTGCAGAAGCAATCGCACGATTCATTACCCCTCCAGCATCAATCGCTTCTTGCGTTACGACATAACTCGTCTCATAAGTTGCAGTTTCTCCGACAGCTAAGCTTCCGAGGGGAGAATTCTGACTAGAGGATATATGAGTAGTTGTCAATGGAGACGCTGCTAGGGCAATGCCATTGATGTCTGTTATGCTATCCAGGACAACAAGATTGTCAAGTGTTACGTTTCCAATGTTGGTGACTCGTATGGTGTAGTTGATAATGTCATCAATATCAATACTATCATCTCCACCATCATCGACTTGTGCAGCTTTAATTACCTCTAATTCTGGATCTTCTGCAATATCTGTTACTGTAGGATCCCCGTAATTGTCGGCAGGGGTTACCGTTATCGAACTTACAGGCGTATCCGCTTCTGCTTTGACTTTGTTGACAACCCCTCCAGCATCTACAGCTTGCTGGTCAATGATATAATATGCTTTGTAGGTCGCTACCTCACTGACTTTTAAGGTCCCCTCTGGAGAGTTTTCGGATGCACCAGCAAATATTGGGTCAGAAATCAATGACAGCTCTACTCCATTTTTATCCTCAATATCATCCTGTATTGTAACATTTTCAAGAATGATTTCTCCTGTATTTTCAACAGTAATGGTATACTCAATCAAGTCATTGAGTCCCTTAGATACGGATGGATCGACTTCGGACTTGTTTACCGCCAAGCTTGCAGTTGCTGTAATTGTCGAAGTCGCAGTGTTACTATCTTCCGTAATACTTTCTCCATCTGGAGCTATGGCAGTAGCAGATGCAGTGTTGGATACCCCTCCTGCATTGATTGATTGCTGATTGACCGTAAAGGTTGCTGTGAAGTCCACGGTTTCGCCCACAGACAATATGCCATCGAATGTACCCGATCCATCATAAGTTGGCTCATCAGTGAGTGACAGGGATTCCCCTGCTAGGTCAACCAGGGCGTTGTCCGTTACAACCACATCTGTCAATTCAACATTTCCTGTATTTTCGACCCTAATGGTGTAGGTAATCGTATCGCCTAAAATAAAGTTATCTGTAGTTGGTGAGGCTGTCTTGGTCACCGCCATGGCTGGGGCTTGTCCCATGAGTGATTCAATTTCCGCAGATGATTCTGTTGGCAAGGTGGTTCCGTCAGGCGCAGTTGCTGTTACTGTAGCTACGTTGGTTACTTTACCACTGTTCATTGCTGGTTGCGTAACTGTATAGGATACGTTATAAGTTGCTTTGTCCCCTACTTCCAAACTCGTTATAGAAGTCTGCGTTGTTGTTGCATCGTTGATGCTGACAAGAGTAATTTCGTTAAGTAAGTCTGTCACGATTCCTTTACCGTCAGTAAGAGTCTCTGTAAGGGTAATGTTGTCTAACGTGACATTTCCAGTATTTGTGATGGTGATTGTATAATCAATTGTCTCACCCACATCCATTTTGTCGTTTGTCTCGTTGTTTTCAACTTTCGTTTTCAGGATGCTGATTGATGGTGTTGCTGTCATTGAGACTGTCACCGAATCAGCAAGACTTACAAATGCAATTCCATCGGCTTTAACTGCTTTAGCAAAAGCTGTATTGATTACTTTACCACTATCTGCAGTATCTTGATCGATTTGGTAGAAGGCGGTATAAATTTCTTCTTTACCAGGTGCAATATCTCTATTCACCCATGCGCTTGTATCAATATCAAGAGTATTTCCATTGCCGTTTTTAAGACTGTCTATTATTTCAACATCAAACAATGTAACATTTCCTGTGTTTGTCGCTACTATGGTATACTTGATTAAGTCTCCAGCCTCGATAACTCCATCGTTATTATTGACCAACTCTGCTGATTTTTCTACGACCATATTTGGAGCTGCTGTAATCAATGTTTCTGTTGGATCCCCGATCACTGTAGTTGTTGATGGGTCATCACTGTCAACGGGTGCAGACAGATTATTGGCATCTGCTGTTGCTACATTTGAGAGTCCGCCTGCATCAACAATGTCTTGGTCGATGATGTGATAGCCATTGTAACTTGCCGTTTCTCCTGGCTCAAGAGTTCCTTTCCCTGATCCCATATCGGCTCCTGCGTAGGTCAAGTCTCCACTGCTTAAATCAATCGAATTGCCTTGAATATCTTTTAGTGTATCTGTTACACTAACCCCTGTCAAGGTTACATTTCCAGTGTTTTCGACTGTAACAAGATATTGAACAATGTCACCAACCCCATTTACTTCATCGCCATTATCAACGATGCGAAGAACACTTTTTTCCACAAACGCTCTAGTAGTCTGGTTAATTGGTGTAACCACAGGGTTTTCTATCGCAGCAGGTACTTGAACTCCGATCGGACTTGTTGCCACTACTGTCGCATTGTTGCTTACACTTCCACTATTCACTGCCTGTTGTTCTATTTTATATGTAGCTGTGAAAGGATGTGATACGCCAGGAGCTAAACTGTCTAAGACAAACGCAGGTCCATTCGTTAATGTCAGTGTATTGTCTAAGCCATCTGTAAGAATATCTATTACTTCAATATTTGTCAGTGTTACATCACCAATATTTTCAATCGTAATTGTGTAGTTAATTGTATCTCCAAGACCTGTTGTATTTGTCACTGCTTGTGAAATGGAAGTTTCTTCTTTTACAATTGAAATATCGGGTAATTGCGTAAATACAGTAACTGTCGGATCATCTTCCGTATCACCGTCGTTGTCGTTGTCGTCATCACTACGATCGCTAATTTCAACATCTTTCGGCGTATCGGCGGTTACCAGAACTGTGTTCTCTAACCTACCACTATCAAAGTCAGCCTGATCAATGGTGTAATCCACATTATAAGTGATCGTTTGGCCTACATCTACCGTTCCCTCTACTCCTGAAGTTGTGTCAAAAATAATATCTGCATCAGGAATTATGGTTTCAACTCCCTTACCATTGGTCATGGTATCTACGAGGGTAATATTATCAAGCGTAACGTTTCCTTTATTTTCGATACTGATGGTATAGGTTATTGTATCTCCAACACCAGTTGGGGTACTTGATGTGGTTTTGACCACTTCAATTACTGGATTATGATCAATCAATAAAGCAGTCGCATCACCAGTCAGTGCCGTTTCAGGGTCATCGGACAACACTTCTAGAGGATCAGAAACTCCAGGGCTATTGGCTGTAATGGTTGCTTGATTGCTTAGCCCACCTGAATCCACAACGTCTTGGGTTAAGTTAAATGTTGCCGTGTAGAAGGCCTCTTCACCTGGGATTAGGGTTCCGTCGTCAGAGCCCTCACTACTGATTGTAAAGGTTGGTCCATCACTCAAGGTCAAATCAGTTCCATTGTCATCTTTAAATTTATCGTTGTCATCAACTGTTACATTCGATAAGATTGTATTTCCTGTATTTTTTACAACTATGGTATATTCGACTGTATCACCTTCGCCAAGTAGGCCATCCCCATTTTCTAGGACACGAACCGTTTTGGTTGCTTCTAGTGATGGATCAGATCCCATTGGAATAATGGTTGGATCATTTTCATCACTTGTTGGATCGGTTGGGTCATCACTAATGTCCGTTACGGTTTTTCCTTGTGCTAATGCAAAGAATGAAACTTGGTTGGAAATAAGACCTGTTGCAAAGTCATCGATTTCAATGACATAGTGATAAGTGTAAGTTGCGGTCTCGCCTACAGCTAATTCACCTACAAATGATTGCGGGTTTGCGTCTGTTCCGACAAAAGTCAGAGTCGGATTTGCGATGGCTACATCATTTCCATCCCTTAGAATATCTTGATAAGTGATGTTTGTAAGACCAATATTCCCTGTATTGGTAACCTCAATAGTAAATACAACTGTATCTCCCACATCAACAATACCACCTGCAAAATCACCTTTGTTTGACCAGGTTTTTAGTACTTTCAAGGATGGGTCAGCTCCAGTAGGAAGTTCAACTTCAGCAAATATTGTTTCATCATTACCCACAGGGTCAAATGCGGTTACTGTTGCTGTATTTGTTACAAGCCCTGAAGTAGAAGCAGTTTCTGTAATTTCATAATCGACTGTGTAGGTTGCCGTTTCGCCAACTTGGAGAGTTCCTTCTACATCCGATCCACTTGTGACATATTGAACATCGCTTGTCAAATCGGTTGGGTTGCCATTAGCATCTGTGATGGTATCAACTACTTGTATTTGGTCTAGAACTGTGTTTCCTGTATTGGTAACGGTAATTATGTACTTAACAATATCTCCTGCACCATCCAGTTGATCTCCATTGTCAATGACCTCATCGATCTCCTTAGCAACAGTGAAGCTCGCCAAGTCCTCAATTAATGTTTCTGTTGGAACATTTGCATCATCTACACTTGTTGCGTCAGGAGCAGTTGCAGTTGCAGTTGCCACGTTAGAAAGTTTATCAATCGTAAAGTCAGCATCCACTATCTCGTATGTAGCCATGTAGGTGGCGACTTCACCAACCTTCAGCGTACCATCTGATGAACCTTTTGAAGATTCCTGATAGGTTACTGGTGTTGTTAAGATTCTTTGGGTGGACACATCATCAGTTACTGCATTGAGTATGTCACTAACTAACACATTGGTCAAGGTTACGTTACCTGTGTTAGATACCTGTATCATGTAAGTGATCAAGTCGCCAGGTCCATTGGCTCCATTGCCGTCGTCAGTCACCTCAGCTGTTTTTGTTACTTCAATATCTGGGGTTCTGGTCAATGGCGTTTCTGTCGGATCATCAGGTGTGCTTGTGTCTGGATCATCACTTACCACAGGCGTCAATGATCCATTTTGATCGCTGACGGTTACTGTAGCCACATTGGATACTCCACCTGCATCGATAGCTTCTTGACTGATGATGTATGTTGCAATATAAGTTGCTGTTTCTTGGGTTGCGAGTGTCCCTTCTGCGGAGTTTTTAGATGACCGGACAAAACTAGGATCTGCACTAAGTGTTAATGCTCCACCTCCCAGTTTGCTGAGTTGATCAGCTATACTATCAATTGTCAACACTCTGTTTCCTGTGTTTTCAATTTCGATTGTATACTGAATAACATCTCCGAGTTGGGTTGCATCATTGCCATCTTCAATTAATTTGGCCGATTTGGTAACCGCAAAGCTTGGATCTGAGTCAACATCCACTTCAGAGGCAACTGTTGTTTCTGCATAAACTTGTTCATCACTTGGGTCATTTGCCGTTGCACTGGCCATATTGATGATTTTTGATCTGTACCTGTCTTCTTCGGTCAATGTATAGGAAGCATTGAACGTATAATATTCGTCTGGTTTGAGCAGAGGTATCGAATCCCAAACTGCTGGAACTGGTGAGCTTAGGGTCAAAGCCGTTCCTTGTTCGTCAACGATGAAGTCCTTAATTGAGATGTCTGTCAGTGAAACATTTCCTGAGTTGGTTACTTTGATGTAGTAATTAATTGTCGCTCCGACACCCACTATACCTTCTGTATTGGTTTGTACGGTGTCTGTTTTCACTACTGTAAGCTCTGGGTATGCATTGATTAGTGTCTCAAGTGGGATACTCAATGAATCGCTAACAATATTGTTTTGACCGTCGTTTGGAGATCCAGAAACTCGAACCATATTTTTAATACCTCCAGCGTCAATGGCGGTTTGATCAACTGTATAGCTAGCGGTCCAGGAAACTTCCTCATCAATTTTTAAAGTTTGACTCGTTTGATATTCCGAATCTGCACCCTTAGAAGATTCATCAAATTCTGTAACAATAGATAACGTTTGACCATCTATCGTTTGTAGATCTTCAGTCATTGAAACTCCATTTAATATGGTGTTTCCTGTATTTTTAATTTTAATTGTATAGTCAATAATATCTCCGATTTCATAATCTCCGTCATCAGAGTTTGTTGTTTTGGTGACTAATATTGAAGCAGCTTGTGTAAATACCGTTATCGTATTGTCAAGGGGCTCAGAGGTTTGAGGGTCATCACTGACTTCCGTTATCTCAGTTCCATCAGGTTTTGTAGCAGTTGCATTGATTCGGTTTCTTACACTTCCTGCGTTTAGCGCCACTTCTTGTACGATATAGAACGCATTAAATACTCTTGACTCTCCCGCTGCTAAGTCGAATGACTCCCATGGTGTTAGATCACCTGCATTGTGAGACGGTGAGGTTAAGTATAGTGTCGTCGTTCCATCGCTTGTTTCGAATATATCCTCAAGTTCAATGTCTTTCAGTGGCACTTCTCC
>CACNGE010000036.1 GCA_902619855.1 uncultured Bacteroidota bacterium | reverse complement strand
ATATCTGATAATAATCCCAACAAAGCAAAACCACATCAACTCACGATTCAGTTTGAATATATCAATAAACTCATTGGACATGAAATACCTAGAGAAGACGTGAAGTCCATTTTGACTTCCCTAGATATCAAAATCAACAGTGTTTCAGAAACCACTTTGGGACTTTCTGTTCCGACTTATCGTGTAGATGTAACACGACCTGCCGACGTCGTTGAAGAGATTTTACGTATATATGGTTACAACAATATCGATTTTTCAGATCAACTCATCACTTCCATGCCCAAAGTTGACAAAGCAAATGACGTAATAGAAAGAATTATAGGTCAACAGCTGGCAAACCTCGGATTTTTTGAAATTTATAATAACTCACTCGTCAAATTGAATGAAAGTGAAGCTAACAAAACCATCACGATTGTCAATCCTTTTAGTCAAGACCTAACAGCAATGAGAACAAACTTGTTTGAAGGATTAGTTGCATCTATGCAATACAATATCAACAGGAAAAATGAGAACTGTAAGTTTTTTGAGTTTGGAAACACCTATCACAAGGAAGGAGACGAAAATATTGAAACAAAACAACTTGTTATAGGGGTTACCGGAGGGCAAAATGAAAATCACTGGCGAAGCAATGGTCTTCGCAATGACTTCTTTTTTATCAAAGGAGTTGTCCAGGCAATCTGTAAGCGAGTAGGAATTGAGAGTACAGAACACGAACTGATAAACCAAAAGCACTTCAAGAATGGCATCACTCTGATGTCTAAAAACACTGTTTTTGCCCATTTGGGGGAACTAGAGTTATCAACATTTAGTGAAATAACGATCGAGAATGAAGTTTATGGCGCAGAAATTGACATAGAAGCATTTCAAAAAGTGGCATCACTCAATGAAAAGCTAATTAAATCTATTTCCAAATTCCCCTCAGTGCAGCGTGATTTAGCATTGCTTGTCGACAAACATGTATCATTTGCTTCGTTGCGAAATGTTGCACAAGAAACCGAGAAAAAACTACTGACATCGATTCAACTTTTTGATGTTTATAAAGGAAAAGGTATTCCCAAAGGGAAAACATCATATGGCTTAAGTTTTACTTTCAATGATTCTCTTAGGACACTAACTGACAAGCAGATAGATAAATCGATTAATAAGATTTTTGAGCGAATTCAAAAAAAGTTTGGTGCAGAACTAAGAGCATAATATCTGCTAATAATTTGGTTTTATTTTAGCATTTTAACTAACTTTGATAATTGCTAAAAAAGAAAAAAAATGTTTTCCACTATCGATATTCACAAGGTTCTCGTGCAAGTGCAAGATTCAACTCCTGTACAAACGAATACAAAAAGTTTTAAAAAATCAAATCAGAATTATAATCAATTCGACTTTGATCAATTAGAAACAAATCGCATATTTCATCGTGATGCGATCAAAAAGATATGTATTGATTATCGCCTTCGATTCTTAGATCTCAGCTATTTTAAATCTGATGTTCCTGTTGAAGCAATTCATAAAATACAAGCTTTAGAAAAGGATCACAAAACTGAGGTGAAACATATGAAAATTGTTGCCCCTTCAAAACTGTTTAAGCTCAAAAACGCTGACGATCCCCTTTTGTTTGTGCCAATAGGTAATGATTATTATTACCTCATCCACAAATGGGGAAATGATCTACATCCACTGCGGCGATTGATGATGTGGCCTTTCAAAAACATCGTCACAAGTATTTTGTCGATTCTACTGCTCAGCTTTTTGTTGACAGCTATGATGCCTCTAGACCTTTTTAGTTCTCAACCAAATTCGTCTGACTTCATATTGATTTTCTTATTTATGTTCAAATCTATTGCAGCTATTGTGATTTACTATGCTTTTGCCGCTGGTAAAAACTTCAACAGAGCGATTTGGGATAGCAGCTATTACAACTAATTTCAATGGCAAAGGATTATATCGTTTTGTTTAGTGGAAGTAACATTGAAGCTGGACGAATCCTTTTTGATTTAGAAGAAATTGGCATCAGAGCCGTTTTAAGAGATCAGCAAACTTCGGCTGCAAGATCTGGCTTTGCGATTCCTGCGACAGCAGATGAAGCTCAAGCTTTGGTTCATCGCGACGAGCATGAAAAGGCCAAATCTATTCTTTAGCTGTAATTTTTTTCGCGTAATGCCTTCACTTTTTCATCTGACATATACTCATCAAAAGTCATGTGTCGATCGATGACCCCGTTTGGGGTGAGCTCAACAATTCGATTCCCCACTGACTGTGCAAATGCATGGTCATGTGTTGTGAGTAGCACTGTTCCCTTAAACTTGATCAGTGAGTTGTTGATTGCAGTAATCGATTCCAAGTCGAGGTGATTGGTCGGCTCATCTAACATCACAACATTGGCACGCTGCATCATCATACGTGAAAGCATACAACGTACTTTTTCTCCACCAGAAAGAACATTTGACATTTTTAGAGCCTCTTCCCCGCTGAACAGCATTTTGCCTAAAAATCCTCTTAAAAAAACCTCCTCACGCTCCTCTTCTGTTAGTGCGTACTGACGCAACCAATCGACAAGTGAAAGGGGTTTTTTGAAAAATGAACTATTGTCCAAAGGTAAATACGATTGGGAAGTCGTGATTCCCCAATTAACTGTTCCATTGGCAGCTTGGTAATTTCCACTCACTGCCTCGTAGAAAGCAGTTGATGCTCTTGCATCTTTGGAAAGTATAATTACTTTATCTCCTTTGTTCAGATTTAAGTCAATTTTGTCAAAGAAGGTCGTACTGTCTTGATTCACGCTGAGATTATTGATGTTCAAAATCTGATCTCCTGCTTCGCGATCTTGCTCAAATATTATTGCTGGATATCTTCTAGATGATGGTCTAATTTCTTCGATGTTGAGTTTTTCAATCATCTTTTTTCGAGAGGTCGCTTGTTTTGATTTGGCAACATTGGCACTAAATCGAGCGATAAAAGTTTCTAATTCTTTCTTTTTTTCCTCTGCTTTTTTGTTTTGCTGTGCTCGTTGCCTTGCAGCCAACTGGCTCGATTCGTACCAAAACGTATAGTTTCCACTGTAGTGATTGATTTTTCCAAAGTCAATATCAGAAATATGCGTACAAACAGAGTCTAAGAAATGACGATCGTGCGACACAACAATCACAGTGTGGTCATAATTGGCTAAAAAATCTTCAAGCCATTTTATGGTTTCATAATCCAAATCGTTGGTTGGCTCATCCATGATCAACACATCAGGGTTGCCAAAAAGGGCTTGTGCAAGAAGAACACGCACTTTTTTCTTTCCATCGAGGTCGCCCATTAGTATATAGTGCAGGTCTTCAGGGATTCCCAAGTTGGATAGGAGCGCAGCAGCATCGCTATCTGCATTCCAACCATTCATTTCTTCGTACTTGATTTGCAGTTCTCCTACTCTCTCACTATCAGCATCTGAAAAGTCTGGCTTTGCATAAAAATCATCCATTTCTTTTTTGATGGCATAAAGGGGTTTGTTTCCCATAATAACAGTCTGTAGCACTTGGTGTTCGTCATAGGCAAAGTGATTTTGCTCAAGAACAGACATGCGTTTTCCAGACTCTAAATTAGTATGACCAGAATTGGGATCAAGTTGACCACTCAATACCTTTAGGAAGGTTGATTTCCCAGCACCATTAGCGCCGATGATCCCATAACAATTTCCAGTGGTAAAGGTCACATTGACCTCATCAAATAGAATTCGTTTACCAAATTGTATAGACAGATTTGAAACTGTTAGCATATTATTTAACTAAAAGCGCAAAAGTACATAAAACACCAGCTTCAGCAATGGGATAAAAAATTTAGTTTCCCTTTTTATGATCTTCGAGGAACTTGGCAAGGCCACTATCAGTCAGTGGGTGTTTGAGCAAGCCAACAATGGCGCTCAAAGGACCTGTCATGACATCAGCACCAATTTTTGCACAGTCCAATACATGCATCGTGTGGCGAACAGAGGCTGCCAAAATTTGAGTATTGAAGTTATAGTTATCATAAATCAAACGAATTTCATCGATGAGATTTAATCCATCAGACGAAATATCTTCGAGACGACCAATGAATGGAGAGACATAAGTCGCACCTGCTTTTGCAGCCAATAAAGCCTGACCAGCAGAGAAAACTAGTGTGCAATTGGTCTTAATTCCTTTGTCATAGAAATAACGAATCGCTTTGATCCCATCCTTTATCATGGGAACCTTAACCACGATTTGGGCATGCAGTTTTGCCAAGGCTTCTCCCTCTTTGATAATGCTATCATAATCTGTAGCAATCACTTCAGCAGAAACGTCGCCCGTCACATTATTACAAATATCGACGTAGTGTTGTAAGATGTTTTTCTCTCCTGTAATACCTTCTTTGGCCATTAGAGACGGATTGGTTGTTACGCCATCTAAAACACCTAGTGCTTGTGCTTCTTTGATTTGTTCTAGATTGGCAGTGTCGATAAAAAATTTCATATAGAATTGTGATTAAATATTATAGAATTTACTGAGAATGTACTCATATAATTTTGCAGGTAGATAAGATTTTAAATATATAGAAAAACGTTGTAAAAAAGGCCCTACAGTATAGTGGGGTTTCAATTTGTTTTTTTGAATAATTTTATGAATTGCTTTCGCCACTGTTTTGGCAGAAACACCATCGTCAACATGTGCATCCATGTCTTTTCTAGCAGCACCATAGATCGATTTGTAAGGTGAATCGTCTTTGACAGGAGTATGATAACGCCCCTGAACGATATTTGTTGCTACATCTCCTGGAGCCAGTGTGCAAGACTGCAAGTTTGTGTGTTTGAGTTCGAGGCGTAAACTTTCAGTTACCATGTGCAGTGCGCTTTTTGTGGCAGAGTACATACCTCGAAAAGGCAAACCAGCATACCCAGCTATAGAAGTAATATTGATAATTTTCCCTTTATTTCTTTCTCGCATAACTGGAAAAACAGCTTGCATAACTGCAATTGCTCCCATGAGGTTTGTTTCGAAAGCTTTTCGAATTTCTTCGATCGGTGTTTCCTCTACAGGTCCCACGATTCCTTTCCCAGCATTGTTGATCAATACATCGATTTGGCCATGTTGGGAAATCACTGTTTGTACAGCTTTTTCAATCGAAGATGCATCGTGTAAATCCATCTGCACAAGAGGAAATGGATGATCTTTATAACGATCTGGCGATCGACTGGTGCCGATTACCTTATAGCCAGAGGACTGGAGCAATGCACCTGTTGCTTTTCCAATTCCTGTTGACCCACCTGTAATAAAAACAACTTGCATTGTATAAGTTAAAAAAGGGTAAGCGACCTACATCACACCGCTACAACCGCCTACCCTTGCTGCGTTCCCGCCCTGGGGGGTTCGGCAGGAGCTGGTTGTGCAGAACTTACCCAATGCAAATATACCTGATTCGGATTTTTTCATTCAATATTTATTGAATAATTTCGTTATCTATTTCAAAATATGAGGATTCTTGGCTTTTTTGCCCTTATTTTATTTTCTGGATGTAGTTCAGTTGCACCAGGGCACTTTTCCCTAAACACAAATAGCACCAAAAACGAATTGATTGTTGGGGATACTTTGTTTTTCAAGCTATCCAACCCAAAGCAACACGACATTCAAGATGTCCGTTATTCTCTCAATGACAGTTTGATTGACAGCAGTTTTAAAGTGATCAATGCGCTGGGGAATCATCGTTTGATTGCCAAATTTAATGTTAACAGCAATGCCTTTTCAGTTGAAGAAAAATTCACAGTCTTTGCTGAGGAAGCACCTGAAATCTATACTTATAAACTAATAAACACCTACCCGCATGATAAAAATGCATACACACAGGGACTCGAATTTTATAATGGGGAGCTTTACGAAAGTACTGGGCAATATGGCCTTTCTTCGATTCGAAAAACAGATTACAAGACTGGAGAGGTGATTCAAAAACTCTCACTAGATGCCTCCTACTTTGGAGAAGGACTCACTTTTATCAATGACCAAGCAATTCAACTCACTTGGAAGGAAAACATAGGTTTTGTGTATAATCCAACAGATTTTAAACTCATACGCTCTTTCGATTATCGCAAAAGCAAAGAAGGTTGGGGCTTATGTAATGATGAAAAGGTGATCTACAAAACAGATGGTAGTGAAAAGTTATGGACACTTGACCCAACGACTTTTGAAGAAAATGGCTATGTAGATATCGTTACCAATAAGAAGCTCATCAGTAAAGTAAACGAGTTGGAGTATGCCAATGGGTTGATTTATGCCAATACCTATCAATTCAACAAAGAGGTAGTGATTGTCATCAATCCAACGAATGGTCAGGTGGTTGGGGTTGTTGATTTTTCTGGTTTAAAAAAACAGGTCACACAACACCCTCAAATCGATGTTTTTAATGGAATTGCCTATCACCCCAAACGAAATACTTTTTTTGTGACAGGAAAAAATTGGGACAAACTCTTTGAGGTCAAAATTGTTAAGAAGTAGGTCACGATGAATAGGTTTTTTACGATTATCGTTATCCTGTTAACCATTGTTTTGATCAAGTCTTGTGACTATGACCTCACCTTTTCCCCCGCGCAATCCCAAGACATCAGATTTAGCAGTGATACTGTTTATTTAGATACTGTATTTACTTCAATTGGTTCTTCGACCTATAATTTAAGAATATACAACCAATCTGATCGAAATGTTGAAATTGGTTCTATTCGACTTGGGCATGGTAGTCAATCTCAATTTCGAATCAATGTCGATGGGATTCATGGTGAGAGCTTTGAACAAATAGAGCTTCTTGCAAAAGACAGTATCTATGTGTTTATCGAAACCACTGTTGATATCAAAGAATACACCCCCAACGCCACAGAATTTCTTTACAACGATCAATTGCTTGTTGATAACCTAGCAGTGGAACTCATTACTTTGGTGAAGGACGCTATCTTTCTATATCCGGAGCGAGACAAAGATGGGATAAAAGAGATTTTGCCCTTGGGCATAGATGACGAAGGAAATGTGGTTGGTATTGAAGGATTTTATTTGGATGATGATGAGTTGGTATTTACCAATAAAAAGCCCTATGTGATTTATGGCTATGCAGGCATACCCCCTGAAAAAACAGCAGTATTTGAGGCAGGTGCTCGAATTCATTTTCATGACAACTCTGGCTTGATTGCTACCCAATCCAGCAGTGTGCACGTATTTGGCAACCCCAGTGTTAACGAAGAACAACTTGAGGGAGAGGTGATTTTTGCGGGAGATCGTCTTGAGCCATTTTTTGAAGATATCCCTGGTCAGTGGGGTACCATTTGGCTCACAGCTGGCAGCACCAATCATATATTTCGTTATGCTACAATCAAAAATGCCTCAGTTGGTATTTTGATGGACTACAATGATGAAACAGAAAATCCAACACTATTATTAGAGCAAACCCAAATCCACAACAGCAGCACTGTTGGTTTATGGGCAAAAACTGGGCATGTACGTGCGGTGAATTCCATTTTTGGAAATGCGGGCAATACTTCTTTTTTTGGGAATATTGGCGGATGGTATGAATTTACACATTGTACTTTTGCCAACTACTGGAATCGTAGTTTTCGCTCAACTCCTGCTGTTATTCTCAATGATTATGTACAAATTTCTGAAACCGAAGATTTCATCGTGCCTCTCGAAAAAGCAGTATTTGCCAACTGCATTATCGATGGAAACCAAACTGTAGAATTTGGGGTGGAACAAAAAGGAGAACAACAACTATCGTTTACTCTTGACCACACTGCCTTGCGCTTTTCGCCAGCAGACGAGACCATTTATGAAAATCCTTATTATGATTTTAGCTCGTCAACTTTATACCCCAAATTGATTTTAAACAAGCAAACTGCTTTTCATCAACCGACTGAAAACGATTTTCGGATATCCCAAGACAGTGAAGTCATCGGATTAGGGAAAAACACCCATGCAGCAGACGTACCTTTAGATCTAAAAGGGATAGACCGCACGATTACACCTGACTTGGGTGCACTACAGCATGTGATTTTTGAAGAAGAGGATTAATCAATAAACAAAGGACGGTGCGACATCAACTCATGCACTTCTTGTCCAATGCTTTTCAATGCGCTTTCGTCTGTGTGATTTTGAATCGTTCGATCGATAAGATCAACTACCTGTTCCATATCACTTTCCTGTAAACCACGTGTCGTAATAGCAGCTGTTCCAAAACGAATTCCTGACGTAACAAAAGGAGATTTATCATCGAAAGGCACCATATTTTTGTTGGCTGTAATCTCGGCTTTTACCAAAGCGTTTTCGGCATCTTTTCCAGAAATGTCTTTGTTGCGCAAATCGAGCAGCATCATATGGTTGTCTGTACCACCAGAAATGATATTATAGTCACGAGAATTCAGTGCCTTTGCCATAGCTTGTGCATTGTTGCGCACCCGAACAATATAATGCATAAACTCATCGGTAAGGGCTTCTCCAAAAGCAACTGCTTTGGCAGCAACGACATGCTCAAGAGGTCCACCTTGATTTCCAGGAAATACACCCCCATCAACCAAAGATGACATCATGCGTTTTTTACCACTTTTCAACGTGATTCCAAAAGGGTTTTCAAAATCTTTGCCCATCAAAATCAAACCACCTCTTGGCCCTCTTAGGGTTTTGTGGGTGGTGGTAGTTACCACATGACAGTGTGGAATCGGATCATTAAGCAATCCTTTGGCAATCAGACCAGAGGGGTGAGAAATATCAGCGAGTAAAAAAGCACCAACACTATCAGCGATTTCTCGAAAACGCTTAAAGTCGATATCACGGGAGTAAGCGGACGCCCCTGCGATAATCATTTGCGGCTTTTCTCTCTCTGCGATCTCCTGTATGGTATCATAGTTTAGAAGTCCGGTTTCTTTGTCAACTCCATAAAACACCGCATTATAAATACGGCCAGAGAAGTTGACTGGCGAACCGTGGGTAAGATGCCCACCATGGGCAAGGTCAAAGCCCATTATTTTATCTCCCGGCTTGATAAAGGCATGATATACCGAAGTGTTTGCCTGTGAGCCAGAATGCGGTTGGACGTTTGCATAATCAGCCCCAAAAAGAGTTTTTACACGTTCTATGGCCAAATTTTCGACCTCATCGACAACTTCGCAACCGCCATAGTAGCGTTTGCCAGGATAGCCCTCTGCATATTTGTTGGTCAGTACCGAACCGGTGGCTTCCATAACCTGTGGACTGGTAAAATTTTCAGATGCGATAAGCTCCAGCCCACCGATTTGACGTTGGTGTTCGGCTTCAATAAGTTCGAATAATTGGTGATCCCTTGCGTTTTCCATAATCATAACAAAGGGCAAAAATACAGCAAACCACAAACAATTCCACATCCTCCCTTTTTATTTTGAGAGGAAGTTATAAACCGGTTGATTAACAATATTTTTTGAATCATTTGATGCCATTTTGTCACTGAAAATAAAAAAAATATACGACAAATTGTCGCTTATTCACTAGGGTATTATTCTTGACAGTTTAAAAAAAAATACAGCATGAATCTAAACGCATATACTCTGAAATCACAAGAATTGGTGCAAGCTGCCCAGCAGTTGGCACAAGCTGCTTCCCATGCGCAGATCGACAATGATCATTTTTTATCAGCATTGCTTGAAGTGGATAGTTTACAATTTGTGTATGATCAGTGTCAGCTCAATCTTCCATTGGTGCGGCAACTGACTGAAAAAAACCTAGAGTCCAAAGCTAAAGTTGAGGGTGGTCAACTTTCACTATCTACAGAAAGCAGTCGTTTGCTCACCGCTGCGCAAAACATTGCCAAAGAGATGAAGGATGAGTTTGTAGCCGTTGAGCATATTTTACAAGCCCTTACCACTGGTAAGTCAAACGCCGCACAACTACTCAAAGACCAAGGGCTTACCACCAAGCAAGTACGCGATGCAATTGCCAAACTACGCCAAGGGAAACGCGTGACCTCTGTATCTGCCGAAAACAGTTACCAATCCTTGTCCAAATATGCCAGGAACCTAAATCAAATGGCACAGGAAGGAAAGCTCGACCCTGTCATTGGACGTGATGATGAGATTAGGCGTATTCTTCAAATTCTCACAAGACGCACAAAAAACAATCCAGTATTGGTTGGTGAACCAGGAACTGGAAAAACCGCTATTGCCGAGGGTTTGGCGCATCGGATTATTGCAGGTGATGTGCCAGACAATCTCAAAGACAGGCAAATTTTTGCACTCGATATGGGCGCATTGGTCGCTGGTGCCAAATTTAAGGGTGAGTTTGAAGAGCGACTCAAAAGTGTGGTTAAAGAGGTGGTGCAAAGCACCGGTAATATCGTATTGTTTATCGACGAAATCCATACGCTTGTCGGCGCAGGTGGTGGTGAAGGTGCCATGGACGCTGCCAATATCCTTAAGCCTGCACTAGCTAGAGGCGAGCTGCGTACTGTTGGAGCCACAACCCTAGACGAGTATCAAAAGCACATCGAAAAAGACAAAGCACTCGAAAGACGTTTTCAAAGAGTCATGGTTGAGGAGCCAGATACCGAGAGTGCGATTTCAATTCTTCGAGGAGTCAAAGAAAAATATGAACAGCACCACAAAGTACTTATCAAGGACGAGGCGGTGATTGCGGCGGTAAAACTCTCCGAGCGTTATATTACTAATCGATTTCTCCCCGATAAGGCTATAGACCTAATGGACGAGGCATCTGCCAAACTGCGTATGGAAATCAATTCCAAGCCAGAAGATCTCGATGCAATGGATCGTAAAATCATGCAGCTCGAAATCGAAATTGAAGCGATTAAACGAGAAAAAGATGCGCAAAAACTCAAGAATCTAAACAGCGATTTGGCCAACCTAAAAGAAGATCGATCTGTGATTTATGGACAATGGAGCGCAGAACGCGGCCTGATTGAGCGTATTCAACAACACAAGACCGAGATTGAGAACTTACGACTGGCAGCCAACCGTGCCGAACGTGAGGGCGATTATGGGAAAGTCGCTGAGTTGCGCTACGGAACGATTAAAAATGAGCAAGAGCAACTAAAAACGGCACAATCAAAACTCGCCAACAGTCAAAGCACTATGGTAAAGGAAGAAGTGACTCAGGAAGACATTGCTGACGTTGTGGCCAAATGGACTGGGATCCCTGTTGCGAAAATGATTCAAAGCCAGCGAGAAAGACTACTCCATTTAGAAACAGAGCTAAAAAATCGAGTCGTTGGTCAAGACCGCGCAATCGTTGCGGTTAGCGATGCAGTGCGTCGAAGTCGTTCAGGCCTTCAAGACCCGAACAAGCCAGTGGGGAGTTTTTTGTTTTTAGGAACAACAGGAGTGGGAAAAACAGAATTAGCAAAGGCCTTGGCCGAACTCCTATTTGACGATGAGCAAGCCATGACTCGAATTGATATGAGTGAATATCAAGAACGGCATGCGGTGAGTCGTTTAGTGGGTGCACCTCCAGGTTATGTTGGTTATGAAGAAGGTGGACAGCTCACAGAGGCCGTTCGAAGGCGACCCTATGCGGTCATCTTGCTCGATGAGATTGAAAAAGCACATCCTGATGCGTTTAATATCTTACTACAAGTACTCGATGAAGGTCGTTTAACAGACAACAAAGGTCGAGTTGCAGATTTTAAAAATGCCATCATCATTATGACAAGTAACCTTGGTAGCGAAATGATTGAAAACAGCTTTCAACAAGA
>CACNGE010000035.1 GCA_902619855.1 uncultured Bacteroidota bacterium | reverse complement strand
CTCGATTATCACAAAACATTTGAAAGTTACAGGGATACCAAAAAGAAGTTTTTTGATCTTCTTCCAGAAACTGCTTTTGCACTCACAAACAATGATGATAAAAATGGAGCATACATGCTCCAAAATTGTACTGCCAAGAAACATTCATTTGCCTTAAAAAACACTGCTGAGTTTAAAGCAAAAATCATTGAACATGATTTTTCTGGAATGCAATTGCGAATCGATGGGATCGAGACATGGGTTGAATTGGTTGGAGATTTCAATGCATCCAATATGCTGGCAGTGTATGCATGTACACAATTACTAGGTGAGAATATCGATCAGAGCTTAAGTGCATTGAGTGCTGTTGAGCCAGTCTCAGGACGATTTAACGTCGTTAGTGGAAGTCATCCAGTTCGAGCGATTGTCGATTATGCCCACACGCCCGACGCTTTGCAGCATGTGTTAGAAACCATCAATAAAATCAGGACTGGGAATGAGATTCTGATTACTGTTTTTGGTTGTGGTGGGGGTCGCGATAAGGCAAAGCGCCCACTAATGGGGAAAATTGCCTCTACTTTGAGTGATAAAGTGATTTTCACATCCGACAATCCTCGCAATGAAGATCCAGAAAAGATTATCAAGCAAATCGAAGCTGGTGTTCCAGCAGAGCATTTTAAAAAATACATCAGCATTTCAAGCCGATCACAAGCGATCAAAACCGCCTGTCAACTTGCACATAAAGGGGATATCATCTTGCTGGCAGGTAAGGGGCATGAAACCTATCAAGATGTCAAGGGAGAACGATTGGCGTTTGACGATACAAAGGAGTTAAAAAACCATTTACAAAACAAGAGCTAATGTTATACTATCTGTTTGAATATTTAGAGAAAGAATTTCAGCTGCCAGGTGCAGGGCTCTTTCAGTTCATTAGTTTTCGCGCTTCCATTGCAATCATCTTTTCTTTATTGGTCTCATTGATTTTTGGTAAGCGAATCATTCAGCTATTGAATCGATTTCAGATGGGCGAAAGCATTCGAGATCTCGGATTGGCTGGCCAGAAAGAAAAAGCAGGAACGCCAACGATGGGGGGTCTCATTATCATACTTGCAACGCTCGTACCTGTATTGTTATTTGCAAAACTCGACAATATCTATATCCTTCTTTTGACCATTACAACACTGTGGATGGGATCGATTGGTTTTATTGATGATTATATCAAAATAAAGCGTAAGAATAAAGAGGGACTTAAAGGCAGGTTTAAAATTATTGGTCAGGTTGGATTGGGTCTTATTGTAGGGATTACACTTTATTTCCATTCCGATGTTACGATACGTGAAAACGCTACAATCGGACAGGAAGTGGTGATCAATGAGAAATCGACAAAAACCACAATCCCACTGCTGAAAAACAATGAGTTTGATTATGCTGATGTGATTACATGGATTGATGAATCTTGGTCTGTGTATGCTTGGTTGGTGTTCATTCCCTTTGTGATTTTCATCGTAACAGCAGTTTCAAATGGTGCAAATCTAACAGATGGCATCGATGGTTTGGCAGCAGGAACTGCAACCCTGATTGTGTTGGTTTTGGGTGTTTTTGCATGGGTTTCGGGGAATATTATTTTTTCAAATTACCTCAATGTGATGTACATCCCAGACGTTAGTGAACTGGTGATTTTTATCGCCGCATTTGCTGGGGGTCTTGTTGGATTTTTGTGGTACAATACCTATCCAGCGCAGGTATTCATGGGCGATACAGGCAGCTTGACCATTGGAGGAATTATTGCTGTTCTTGCCCTTTCGGTTCGTAAAGAATTGCTTATCCCGGTTTTGTGTGGTGTGTTCTTTATCGAGAGCTTATCAGTCATACTGCAGGTTGGATACTTCAAATATACTAAAAAGAAAACAGGTTTTGGAAAGCGAATTTTCTTAATGGCACCTGTCCATCACCACTTCCAAAAACAAGGGTATCACGAAAGCAAAATTGTGACTCGTTTTTGGATCATCACCATTGCACTAGCCATCATTTCACTTGTAACCCTAAAAATTAGATAGCCAATGTCAAAGCATATGATCGTATTGGGTGGAGGTGAAAGTGGAGTTGGCGCTGCTTTGCTTGGGCATCAACTCGGATACAATGTTTTTGTGAGTGACAAAGGGTCAATAGGAACGTCATTCCAAAATGAATTGGATGATCATCAGATCCAGTGGGAACAGGGTCAACACACAACAGCACAAATCCTAAAGGCCGATTTGGTCATCAAAAGTCCAGGGCTTCCCTCAGACATACCAATTGTTGAAACGATAAGATCTGCTGAAATTCCTTTGCTTTCTGAAATCGAATTTGCCTCAAATCATACAGATGCTGAGTTGATTGGCATCACTGGCACAAATGGAAAGACAACAACTGCAATGCTCACCCATCACTTGTTGGCATCGGCGGGGAAATCTGTTGCACTTGCTGGAAACATAGGCGAGAGCTTTGCCAAAGCCATCACGACAAACTCACCAGATTATTGGGTGCTTGAACTGAGTAGTTTTCAACTGGAGGATATCCTATCCTTTCACCCACGCTATGCTGTGATGACAAGTCTTTCGCCAGACCATTTGGATCGATACAACAACAATTTTGATCGATATGTAGATGCAAAGTTTTGCATGCTAAAAAACCAAACAGAGGAGGACTATTTCATATATGACGACACAGATGATGAAATTAAGTCGGCTCTCGAACGACACAAGCCCACATCGCAACGCATACCCTATACAGAAAAAAAAATAAAGGACAAACGATTTAATTCAATTGATATGATACGAATTGACAACCCCTCATTGGAGGGCATTCACAATTCCAAAAATGCAATGGCGGCAGCGACTATTGCACAATTGGTCAATATTCGCAAACAAACAATCAGGGAGAGTTTGCAAACTTTTAAAGGGGCTCCTCACCGACTGGAAAAGGTGTTGAGCATCTTGAAAGTAGATTATATAAATGACTCAAAGGCAACAAATGTAAACGCAACATATTACGCACTTGAAAGCATGACGCGCCCAACGATTTGGATTGTTGGAGGTGTTGACAAAGGAAATGACTATACAAATTTATTGCCTTTGGTTCGCAAAAATGTAAAAGCGATTATATGCTTGGGGCTCAACAACGAAAAAATCATCGATTGCTTCTCGCCAGTTGTTAACCTTTTGGTTGAGGCAGGGTCGATGTTTGAGGCTGTTCAGGCGTCATATGATTTGGCAAAAAAAGGCGATACAGTGTTGTTGTCGCCCGCTTGTGCAAGTTTTGACCTTTTTGAGAACTATGAAGATCGCGGCAATCAATTTAAACAACTTGTACGTCAACTATAATTTATGCGATTCATCACAAAACATATTCACGGAGATCGAGCAATTTGGGCTATTGCAGCTCTATTGTCGGTGTTTTCGTTTCTACCAGTCTATAGTGCAAGCTCCAATCTGGTGTATGTATTAGGGATTGGGTCTGTTACTGGTCATTTGATTAAACACGTTGCCATTGTTTTGATTGGAATGAGTATTATGTATGCTGTCCATCGCATCCCATTCAAATATTTTAGTGGTTTATCTGTCATCACGCTGCCTATTGTTTGGTTATTATTGATTTATACTGCTCTACAAGGAAACCTGATCGAAGGGGCAAACGCAAGTCGCTGGATCAAAATCCCCATTCTTGGATTATCTTTTCAAACGTCAACTCTCGCGTCGGTTGTGTTGATGGTTTATGTGGCTAGATACTTGTCTGTCAACAAAGAAAAAAATATCAATTTTTGGCGAAGTTTACTTGTACTGTGGTTACCAGTCATGTTGGTTATCGCCACGATTTTACCTGCAAATTTATCTACGGCAGTACTGATAGGTGTTTTGGTATTTGTCTTAGTCTTTATTGGGGGTTATCCCAAAAAATATTTACTGTTGATGTTGGTTACAGCAGCGCTTTTTCTTAGCTTGTTTATCATGACAGCTAAGGCCTATCCGGATGCTTTTCCAAATCGTGTTGATACTTGGATCAGTCGCATAGACAGCTTTACAGGAAAGGGAGATGCAAATACGAATTATCAAGTTGAACGAGCAAAAATTGCAATCGCAACAGGTGGGGTAGTCGGCAAAGGTGCTGGCAAAAGTGTAATGAAAAATTTGTTGCCCCAAAGCACCTCAGATTTTATCTATGCCATCATTACTGAGGAATATGGCAGTGTTGGGGGCTTGAGTTTATTGTTTTTATACCTCTTGCTTTTGTTCCGAATATTTATGTGTGTCTATAAAGCAAACGATTTCTTTGGGCAACTACTCATCATTGGCGTAGGCCTTCCCATCATTATACAATCGTTGGTGAACATGGGTGTTGCTGTTTCGGTTTTACCTGTTACAGGACAGCCCCTGCCACTGATCAGTAGTGGTGGAACTTCTATATGGATGACATTTCTTGCACTTGGCATAGTTCAAAGTGTAACTGCAGGCCGCATGGCTGAAAAAGACGAAAAAAACCCTTTAGCAATATTAAGTGAAACAGTTTAAAGCCATATTGTCAGGTGGAGGAACAGGGGGTCATATCTTCCCAGCTCTAGCCATTGCCAACGCCCTGAAAAGCGAAAAGGCACATGCTGATATATTGTTTGTTGGGGCCAATCGACGGATGGAAATGAAGCAAGTTCCCAAAGCAGGGTTTCCGATTCAAGGGCTGTGGATTTCAGGATTTCAGCGCAAACTATCGATTCGAAATTTGATGTTTCCTTTCAAGCTCATTGTGAGTCTGTGTCGCTCTTATTTTATTTTAAAGAAATTCAAACCTCAAATAGTGATCGGTACTGGTGGATTTGCCAGTGGACCATTGTTGTATATGGCAACACGAATGAACATCCCTTCTTTGATACAAGAGCAAAATGCGCTACCTGGGATCACCAACCGATTGCTGGGTAAGCATATAGATCGCATTTGCATTGCACATAAAGAGGCAGCCTCGTTTTTTCCAAAGTACAAAACACAGATCACAGGAAACCCTTTACGAGCAGAGTTGATTCCCTTTACTATAAGTACCAAAGAGGCAAGAAAAAAGATGAAGCTTGCACAATCAAAAACAACCTTACTCGTTGTTGGGGGTAGCCTTGGGTCAAAACGAATGAATGAGCTCATGGCTGATCACTGCAACAGTATCACCCAAATGGGTGTTCAAATCGTTTGGCAATGTGGGTCACTTTATAAAAAAGAATTTCTGCCATTGCAAAAAAATAATATTCATATCACTGAGTTTATCGATGATGTGACAACAGCCTATGCAGCTGCTGATGTGATTATTTCTCGAGCGGGAGCTCTTGCTGTTTCAGAGCTATGTCAAGTGGGGAAGGCAGTTTTGTTTATACCATCACCCAATGTTGCAGAAAATCACCAGTATAAAAACGCGATGGCTATTGCCAATGAAGAAGCAGCAGTGGTGATAGAGGAAAAGGAATTAGAGCATAGATTTCAATCTGAGATAGATGCACTTCTAACGGATATTGAGTGGCGTACAAAGCTGGGTAAAAACATCAAAAAATTGGCAAAGCCAAATGCGACCAAATCGATTGTCGAACAAATTAATGCCCTAGTCAATGATTAAACAGCAAGTTTATTTCTTGGGTATTGGAGGGATTGGAATGTCAGCCCTAGCACAGTATTTCGTTCAGCACGGTCACGACGTTTTTGGTTATGATCGGATCGCATCGGAAGTCACTGATAAACTGATTCAAATCGGAGCAACAGTGCATTATCACGACAGTGTAGAGAGCATACCAGCAGCATGTACTGACAAAAGCAAAACAACTATTGTTTACACCCCTGCTATGCCTGAAAACTCCCCCCAGTTTGGATTTTTCAAATCAACTGGCTTTGACATTTTTAAACGCTCCGAAGTGCTTGGAGAGTTGAGTAAAGAAATACACTGCTTGGCTGTTGGTGGAACGCATGGAAAAACAACAACCTCTTCAATTCTTGCACATTTGTTGCGAGAAAGTGGCAAAAAGATCACTGCCTTTTTAGGTGGGATATCAACCAATTTTGGATCGAATTTTATTAACGAT
The DNA here is from genome assembly GCA_902619855.1 of uncultured Bacteroidota bacterium. Lineage (GTDB taxonomy): Bacteria > Bacteroidota > Bacteroidia > Flavobacteriales > Flavobacteriaceae > UBA724. The sequence continues at coordinate 6,829 of CACNGE010000035.1, read as the reverse complement.
GGCAAAGAGTATATGGTAGTGGAGGCAGATGAATTTGATCGCTCTTTTCTCAAACTTCACCCTGATCTACTATGCATTACTTCGATGGATGCAGATCATTTGGATATCTATCAGAATGAAAAAAATTTGGAAGAAAGTTTTAAAGCCTTTGCATCACTGGTTACCGACCCACATCATCGTTGGATAAAAGATGGTCTTGAGGTTTCTGGCTTATCTTTTGGCACAGCTTCAAAGGCCGATGTTCGAGTGCAAAACATCAAAATCGAAAATGGACATTATGTTTTTGATTTTTATAGTAAAGACCAAATGTTGAGCAACCTTCAGTTCGGCCTTCCTGGTGAGCATAATTTGATGAATGCAACAGTTGCCATTGCAATGGCATTGTCTGTTGGATGCAATCCGAACGCAATTTCAAAAGCATTGCAAAGTTTTAAAGGGGTCGAAAGACGATTCAGCGTCCGAATGAAGGAACCTTGTGTGCTGATAGACGATTATGCCCATCACCCAACTGAAATCGATCAAATGGCACAATCGGTTCAAGAGTTTTTCCCTTCATCTAACAAAACAATAGCTGTTTTTCAGCCTCATTTGTTTTCGAGGACACGAGACTTTTGTGATGAATTTGCAGAGAGCCTATCGCAGTTTGATCACACCTTACTGCTCGATATCTACCCAGCACGAGAGTTGCCAATCAATGGAGTTACAAGCCAATCGATTCAAGACAAGATGCATGGGTCTGCAGAAATTGTATCAAAAAACCAATTGCTCGAAAAAGTGGTTGACGCTTGTGCCGACGTCGTTGTGTTCATGGGTGCAGGGGATATTGCAGACGAGGTTCAACCAATTGTGGAATATCTAAAACGAAGATCATATGTTGGTTAGAGGATTGATATTTTCTTTTTGGGTCATCCTATCGATTGGAGCTATTGTGCTGTCTTCCAACAGATATGCTGCAAGACCAGTGCAGGGATTTATTGTTCATATGGATGATCAATACCTACAGATGATATCAAAAGATTCGGTTGATAAAATGTTGACACTTGTTTTTAAAGATTCAACAAGCAAACGAAAATCTGAAATAAATTTAAAGCGTCTTGAGTTGCGACTTGCTCAAAACAATTTAATCAAAAAAACAGAGGCATTTTTAACATTGGATGATACGCTTCATATAAAGGTTTTTCCGAGAATTCCTGTGGCACGTGTGCAAGGGGAAACAGAGTTTTATCTCGACTCCGAGGGCAGTGTGATCCCTCTTTCGCCTACCCATGATCCTGAGGTTCCGATCATCACCAGTACTCCCGACATCGATCGATACCAAGCCCTATCTTCACTGTCTATTGCCATTGCAAACGACAATTTTCTTACGTCACATATTGTTGATATAAAGGATTTTGGAGATCAGGTCTATATGAACATAGCCGACCACGAATATCGATTGAAAATCAAATCAGTTGATGATATGAAAACAAAATTTAAAAAATATAAAGCTTTTTATGCAGCTGCTATAGATCAGGGGATCATTGACGACTATAGTGAAGTTGCGTTGGATTATAGTGACCAAATCATTTGTAAAAGAAACACGTTATGAAGCAAGAAAATAAAGGGGTTGGACTAGACATTGGAACAACAAAGATTGTAGCCATGCTTGGACGTAAAAACGAGTATGGAAAGCTCAAAATCATCGGCGCAGGTAAATCCGAAAGTTTAGGTGTTCATAGAGGCGTGGTGAACAATATCACCCAAACGATTCAATCAATTCAGGCTGCTGTGCAAGAGGCTGAAACTGCATCTGGTGAGACCATCAGCGAGGTGGTTGTTGGCATCGCTGGGCAACACATTCGAAGCCTTCAGCATAGTGATTATATCACAAGACCAAACCCAGAAGAGGTCATTCAAGAATATGATGTAGAGGAACTTATCAATCAGGTGTATAAACTTGTAATGCTTCCTGGTGAAGAAATTATCCATGTTCTCCCACAAGAGTTCAAGGTCGATGGGCAATCAGAAATTAAAGAACCAATTGGGATGTATGGCGCAAGATTAGAGGCCAATTTCCATGTGGTAGTAGGTCAAATGTCATCGATTCGAAACATTGCTAGGTGTGTAAAATCTGCTGGTTTAGAGTTTGGTGGGATTACGTTAGAGCCTTTAGCATCATCATCTGCAGTGTTGAGTAAAGAGGAAAAAGAGGCAGGGGTTGCACTGATCGATATTGGTGGTGGAACAACAGATCTTGCTATTTTTAAGGATGGTATTATTCGTCATACCTCCGTTATTCCTTTTGGTGGAAACATCATCACTGAGGACATCAAAGAGGGTTGCTCCATTATTGAAAAACAAGCAGAGCTTTTGAAAACAAAATTTGGTTCTGCATGGCCAGGAGAGAATAAAGACAACGAAATTGTTGCCATTCCAGGACTTCGTGGTCGTGATCCTAAAGAAATTACATTAAAAAATCTTTCCAAAATCATTCATGCTCGTGTAACAGAGATTATCGAAAGTGTTTATGCAGAAATTAAAAACTATGGGCATGAGGAGCAAAAGAAAAAACTGATTGCTGGTATTGTTTTAACAGGAGGTGGTAGTCAGCTCAAGCACCTCAAACAACTCGTTGAATACATCACAGGAATGGATACTCGGATAGGGTTTCCAAACGAGCATTTAGCAGGGGATGAGCATGCAGAATCTACTGCTAGCCCAATGTTCTCAACAGCTGTTGGGCTGGTGATGAAGGCAGTAGAGCAAATGAGTGCATTTGAGGAAATAGAAGATGAAACAGATGATGGTGAAGAGTCATCAACTGGCGATGCTTCAGAGAATCATGAAGTAAAAAAGAGGAGGTCAATTTTTGATCGCTTTACAGAGGGAATTCGAGAATTTTTAGATAACGCAGAATAAATAAGCACCAATGGAATTAGATTATCAGAAAATAGATTTTGATTTACCAAAAAACCAAAGCAACGTCATCAAGGTCATTGGCGTTGGTGGAGGTGGTAGCAATGCGGTAAATTACATGTATCATTTAGGCATCAAAGGGGTTGATTTTGTCGCTTGTAACACAGATGCTCAAGCCTTACAAAATAGCCCTGTTCCCAACAAAATTCAACTGGGAGTATCACTCACCGAGGGGTTGGGAGCTGGTGCAAATCCAGAGATAGGGGAGCAATCTGCAATTGAAAGTGTAGATGAGCTCTCTCGCATGCTTGCGACCAACACCAAAATGATTTTCATCACAGCTGGAATGGGCGGCGGAACTGGTACAGGTGCAGCGCCAGTCATTGCAAAAATGGCTCGTGATATGGGAATTCTGACCGTTGGGATCGTGACTATGCCTTTCCAATTTGAAGGCAAGACACGCAATGATCAAGCAGAGGTTGGTTTGGAAAAGCTCAGAAAGTTTGTTGATTCAATTATTGTGATCAACAACAACAAGCTCCGAGAGGTGTATGGCGATCTTGGGTTTAAGCAAGGATTCGCAAAAGCAGATGAGGTACTTGCAAACGCCTCACGAGGAATTGCTGAAGTAATTACCCATCACTACACCCAAAACATAGACCTTAGAGATGCCAAAACAGTGTTGAGTGACAGTGGAACAGCAATTATGGGGTCTGCAACTGCAAAAGGACCGAATCGTGGAGAGGAGGCAGTAGCAAAAGCCCTCGATTCACCACTGCTGAATGACAATAAAATCTTTGGGGCAAAAAATGTCCTACTACTCGTTGTTTCTGGTCGAGATGAAGTAACCATCGATGAAATAGGCATCATAAATGAACATATACAGCTTGAGGCTGGTCACGGCGCAAATATTATTATGGGAATAGGGGAGGATGCATCATTGGATGAGGATATTTCGGTAACTGTAATTGCAACCGGTTTTGATATCGAACAGCAGGACGAGATTATACATGCTGATCCCAAGAAAATTATTCATACGCTGAGCGACGAACAAACAGTAGTGCACAAGCTTGAGGGTGATACAGACGAGGCTAATTTGTTTCCAGGAATCACGCAAACAAAAGAAGACAACCCCCAACAGGACGAGTTTGTGAAAACCACAGATGTTATTCGATCGATAGAGGTTCAATATGAGGAAATTCCAGCGCCGATACATGAGCCAGTTCAAGAGAAACAAGAGTTTATTATTCATGAATTATCAAGTCAAGTCAATGAAATGGATGTCACAGACCATGAGGTTGTTGAGGCAGAGTCTAGCCCACTCGATCGACCTATTGAGGAGAGGAACGAAACAGAGGAGCCAGCAGATAATGAGGTTCCTGTATTGTTTCACTTAGAAGAAGAACCAAAAACGCAAGTTGCACAGGAAAGCCAGCCAGTCTCGACTACTGTTCAAAACGATGTGGAAAACACACCATCTAAAGTCAAAAAATATAACCTTGAGGATTATATTGAGCCAGTACCTGAAAAGAAAGTAGCAGCCGAGACGCCAACGCCAAAAGAAGAAGTAGCATCAGAACCTTTGGTTCAGCAGGAAAAAGAAGAAGAGTTAACGCCAATGAATAGCACCATTACGCAGGGGCTTGCACAACGTGCAGAAGAAAGGCGAAAGAAGCTAAAATCATTTAATTATAAATTCACAACCAATCGAATTGATGAGCTTGAAAACGAACCAGCTTACAAAAGGGCACAGGTCGATATGAACAGCGACAACAGCCTATCTCGATTGTCGGTTGAAACCAATTCGAGTAATGAAACAAGAATTCGAACAAACAACTCCTTTTTACACGATAATGTAGATTAATTATGAGCTTTCAAGACGAATTAAACACAAAACTCAAAGAGGCAATGCGTAAAAAAAACACTGTTGCTTTGGAGTCGCTACGAGCGATCAAATCAGCGATATTGTTATTGCAAACACAGTCAGGCGCAAAGGAAACTCTTGATGATAGTGAAATCACCAAATTGTTGCAGAAATTGGTCAAGCAGCGCAAAGAGAGCGCATCAATTTTTAGGCAGCAGGGGCGCGATGATTTGGCAGAGCCAGAAGAAGCTCAAATAGAAGTCATCAGTCAGTTTTTACCTGAGCAGTTGTCTGTGTCGGCGGTAGAAAAAGTAATTGAAGGGGTTATTGAGAAAGTTGGTGCTACAACTATGAAAGACATGGGTAAAGTCATGGGTATGGTGAATAAGCAATTGGCTGGTCAAGCAGATGGAAAACTTATTGCTGAGATTGTTAAAAAGCGTCTGGGTTAAGAGCAGGGCTATTGTTGTGAAAGTTAGTACATTCGCAATTGCAAAGGCCCAGTAGTTCAACTGGATAGAATATCAGATTTCGGCTCTGAGGGTTGGGGGTTCGAATCCTCCCTGGGTCACGCAATCGGAGAATTGATTCACTGGAATTGGTTCTCCTTTTTTTAGTCTAATATTTTTTTGTAAAATTGATTATGTATATAATCAATATCTTAAAATTATTGTTTGATTGAATAAATACTATTTTCAGCCACCATTTAATTTCAGATATTAATATTAATTTTTTGTGAGGTATTTATTTGTTTCCATTTTTTTAATATTTAATATAATTCAAGCTCAACAAAGCAAGAGTTATGAAGCATTTCCTGTAAAAAGTACACCCGTTATAGATGGAATACTTTCTGAGGATATTTGGAATAATTTAGTTCCTGCAACAAACTTCACTTTGATTTGGCCAGAAACACGTCATGGAAATAAAATACCCGGTAAATATGAGACTATTGCATATTTGGGTTATGATCAAAATGCGATTTATATCGGCGCTATTCTCAAACATCCAAATCCAGACAAGATCCCTAAAGAATTTAGTCAGCGTGATGAAATTTGGAATGTAAATGCTGAAACTTTTTTTGTAACCTTCAATACATATAACGACGATTTAAACTTCTTTGGTTTTCAAATCACAAGTGCTGGCACAGTTGGTGATGTATATTCATCTGGATCTATTGAGTCAGATGATTTTTTATACGATACTGTATTTGATGCCAAAACATACATAAGTTCAGATGGTTGGAGTGTAGAAATGGCAATTCCTTACAGTGCTATTCGATTTCCTGAAAAAAATGAACAACTATGGGGATTGAACTTTGGTAGAAAAATTCAAAGTTTAGATGAAACCTTTGTGTGGAGCCCTGTTAATGTTAATGAGTTGGAATATCATGAGTCCAATGGAACACTTACTGGAATAAAGAATATTAGTCCCCCTGTAAGACTGTTTTTTTATCCTTATGTCCAGTCGTCAATTAATCTTCAAAAAGGGGTAAAACCAGCAACTTATTATACAGCGGGTATGGACTTAAAATACGGGTTAAGCAGCAGTTTTACCTTAGATGCATCTCTGATTCCAGATTTTGGCCAAGTTGCCTTTGATAATGTAGAACTAAATCTAGGGCCTTTTGAGCAAGAATTCTCTGAAAACAGAGCTTTTTTTACTGAAGGTGCCACCTTGTTTAAGATTGCAGATGATGATATGGGTAGTGGGTCGTTTTTTTACAGTCGGAGGATTGGAGAAAAAGTTTCAGTAGACGATGATTTATTAGAGAATTATGAGCAGGTTTTTAATTTTGATGATACCCCACAACTCTTAAATACGATTAAAGTAACTGGAACAACAAACAAAAATCTAAGCATAGGTTTCTTAAATGCCATTACTGACAAGATTGATGCTGAAATCCAAAACTCAACTTCAAATCAAAGAAGAAAACAAACCATGCAACCTTTAGTTAACTACAATGTAATTTCCTTATCTCAGCAACTGTTGAATGACTACTCATCGATTAGCGTTTTAAATACCAATAAAACTGGAGGTGATGGTTTGTATGGAAACAATGTGGCATTTGTA
>CACNGE010000034.1 GCA_902619855.1 uncultured Bacteroidota bacterium | reverse complement strand
AGCTGCATTCTATGGACCTAAATTGGACTTCATGGTAATGGACGCATTGGGGAGGAGCTGGCAATTGGGCACGATTCAGGTAGATTACAGCTTACCTGAGCGATTTGATCTCACCTACAAAGGAAATGATAATAAACTTCACAGGCCAATTATGATACATCGTGCGCCCTTTGGAAGTTTAGAAAGATTTGTTGCAATTCTCATCGAACATACTGCTGGAAACTTCCCTGTTTGGCTAACGCCAGATCAAGTAAATATCCTCTGTGTGAGTGATAAGTATGAAAAATACGCCAAAAAAGTTTCTCAATTATTGGAAAATAACGAAATTCGCACCCTGGTTGACAACCGAAATGAGACCATCGGAAAGAAAATTCGGGAATCTGAGCTCCAAAAATACCCTTACATGATTATCATTGGGGAGAAAGAAGTTTCAGAATCTAAGGTTTCTGTACGGCAACACGGCGGGAAAGATCACGGAGCTATGTCTCTGGATAACTTTGTTGAACTGGTTGAAAAAACCATTGAAGAAGAAGTGAAAGAATTTAAATTGTAAAACGCGCGTTATAGCCATACGAAGAAGAAGAGGCAGAGGTCCTCAGCGAGTAATAAAACAAGACCCACACAAGATCAATGACAAGATCATGTCGAGTGAGGTACGTCTTGTTGGTGATAACGTTGAAATGGGGGTTTACCCTATTGCAAAAGCGATAAGTGCTGCAAATGAGCTTGAGTTGGATTTGGTCGAGATATCACCAAACGCAACTCCCCCTGTTTGTAAAATCATCGACTATAAGAAGTTCTTATACGAGCAGAAAAAGCGTGAAAAAAATTTAAAAGCCAAAGCTAGTAAAGTCGTATTAAAAGAGATTCGTTTTGGACCACAGACAGATGAGCACGATTATGCTTTTAAAAAGAAGCATGCGATAAAATTTCTAGAAGAAGGGGCAAAACTTAAAGCTTTTGTGTTTTTTAAGGGTCGATCGATCGTATTTAAGGAACAAGGACATATTCTGTTACTACGATTAGCGCAAGATCTAGAAAATTATGGAAAAGTTGAGCAGCTCCCGAAATTGGAAGGGAAAAAGATGATCATGTTAATGAACCCAAAAAAATAATAAATACGGAAATCATGCCGAAGCAAAAAACAAAATCGAGTGCAAAAAAGCGTTTCAAGTTGACCGGAAATGGGAAGATCAAACGCAAGCATGCATTTAAAAGTCATATTTTAACCAAAATGTCTAAAAAGAGAAAACTAAAGCTTACTCATTCAACCTTGGTTCATGAAGCCGATGCTGACAATGTGAAACAACAACTTCGATTGAAGTAAAAATCGGTGTATAACCCTGAGGCTGGTATGAAAAGAGCATTGACTTGCCACCTCCCTCAAAAACAATAAATTAAAATGCCTAGATCAGTAAACGCAGTAGCCTCTAGGGCTCGAAGAAAAAAGATGATGAAGCACGCCAAAGGATACTTTGGGCGTCGAAAAAATGCATGGACAATTGCCAAAAATGCTGTTGAAAAAGCATGGGAATATGCGTACAGAGATCGAAAAAATAAAAAGAGAAGTTTTCGTTCACTTTGGATTGTACGCATAAACGCTGCAGCTCGTTTGCACGGCATGTCTTACTCTCAATTTATGGGAAAAGTAAAAGCCAATAATATCTCATTAAACAGAAAGGTTTTGGCTGACCTCGCGATGAATCACCCAGAAGCTTTTAAAGCTGTGGTGGATAAAGTGAAGTAAACTTTGCTTAAAAATCGATTATAAAAACACGCCAAGGCGTGTTTTTTTTTAGAATGGAACGCCATCGTCAAATTCAAAAGCATCGTCAGGGCTTATCCTTGGGTTGTCAAATGAGTCTTCTTGATCTCGGTTGATTTTGGACTCAAACTCAACAGGTGCATCAAAAGAGTCTAGATTTTCAAATTTTCCAAGGGATGCAACAAATTTTAATCGAACATTGTCCAAACCCCCATTTCTGTGTTTGGCGACTATAAACTCCGCTTGACCCGCTGAAGGTGTACGTTCTTCGTCATCCCATTCGTCAATCTTGTAATACTCCGGACGATAGATAAATGACACAATATCAGCATCTTGCTCAATGGCACCAGACTCACGTAGATCTGAAAGCAAAGGACGCTTGCTTCCTCCTCTTGTCTCGACAGCCCTAGACAGCTGAGACAATGCAATCACTGGAATGTCAAGCTCTTTTGCTAGGGCCTTTAGGTTTCTAGAAATCATAGATATTTCTTGCTCGCGATTTCCTGATTTGTTGGATGAACCTGTTGTCATCAGTTGCAAATAATCGACAACAATGAGTTTGATTCCATATTGCGATGACAATCGCCTAGCCTTGGCACGCAAATCAAAAATCGATAATGAAGGTGTATCGTCGATGAACAAAGGTGCTTTTTCTAATGAGCTAACTTTGACATTTAATTGTTTCCATTCGTGATCGGCAAGATTACCTGTACGAAGTTTTTCAGAAGAAAGACCAGTCTCTGAAGAAATTAGACGTGTGATCAACTGAACTGATGACATCTCTAAAGAGAAAAAGGCAACTGGAATTGAATGATCGACACAAACATTTCGAGCCATCGACAAGGTTAATGCTGTTTTTCCCATACCAGGGCGTGCAGCTACTATAATCAAATCACTCGACTGCCAACCTGAAGTTAGTTTGTCTAAATCAGTGAATCCAGAGGGAACCCCACTGAGACCTTCTTTGTTTGAGATTTCTTCAATTTTCTTTTTGGCTTGTATCACAAGACTTTGCGCAGTATCGGTTGATTTTTTGATATTTCCTTGAGTCACATCATAGAGCTTGGACTCTGCATCATCGAGCATATCGAATACATCCTTTGTATCATCATAGGCAAACTCAATAATTTCATTCGAAATTTTAATTAAACTACGCTGGATAAATTTTTGAAGAATGATTCTAGAGTGGTGCTCAATGTGAGCTGAAGATGATACTTTTTGCGTGAGTTGGATCAAATAAAAATCACCCCCAATTTGTTCCAACTTATCGTTTTTACGCAATTGGGTCGATACAGTTAATAAATCAATTGGGCTTGAGTCAGAAAACAAATGAACAATCGCTTCAAATATATGTTGATGAGCTTGCTTATAAAATGCTGCTGGGCTTAAGATATCAATGACAGTATCAACTCCTTTTTTGTCAATCATCATGGCGCCGAGCACTACCTCTTCAAGCTCAATTGATTGTGGTGGAATTTTTCCTTTTTGCAAAGGAACGATTTGACCAATCTGACGCGATTGTTGTGATATTGGTTTTTGTTTTTCCACGCTATAAATGTAGGTAATTAATACACATCTATCGATTGTGAATGGCGAAAAAAGACGAACGGCTAATTGTTAAAAAAAATAAATAAATGTTAATATCTAAAACATTCATTCTTTATAAACACCCATTTGAAAGAATTTCTCCTGACGATCAAGGACTAATTCGTCTATCGGAATCTCTTTAATTTCGTTGTAGGCTTTCAAAATGGTTCTTTGAACAGTTGAAAAAGTTTGTTTTCGATCTCGATGTGCGCCACCCAATGGTTCTTTGACAATAGTGTCAATGATTTTTAGACGTTTCATGTCTTTAGCTGTTAGCTTCAGTGCATCAGCTGCTTGCTCTTTATACTCCCAACTTCGCCATAAAATGGATGAACATGACTCAGGAGAAATCACTGAGTACCATGTGTTTTCGAGCATCAATACTCGGTCGCCAACGCCTATACCCAAAGCACCTCCAGATGCACCCTCGCCGATTATCAAGACAAAAACTTGTGTTTTAAGTCGTGACATCTCCAATATATTTCGAGCAATCGCCTCTCCTTGACCACGCTCCTCTGCCTCAAGACCAGGATAAGCCCCAGGCGTGTCAACCAAGCACAAAACAGGGATGCCAAACTTTTCTGCAGACTTCATAAGTCGAAGGGCTTTGCGATAACCCTCAGGATTGGCCATCCCAAAGTTTCGATACTGGCGTGTTTTTGTGTTGAACCCCTTTTGTTGACCAATAAATAAAAAACTCTGATCACCAATTTTTCCAAATCCACCCACCATGGCTTTATCATCCTTGACAGTGCGATCACCATGAAGTTCTAAAAAAGTTTCACCTGAAAGCGCCTGAATATAGTCCATCGTATAGGGTCGCTGGGGGTGTCTTGATAGTTGGACACGCTGCCAGGGCGTTAGGTTTCCATAGATTTCTTTTTTGGTGGATAGAAGTTTTTCTTCAATTTGCTGACAGGTTGTGGTGACATCAACATCACTCTCATCCCCTATTACAGCACATTTTTGGAGTTGTTCTTCAAGCTCTTGTATGGGTTGCTCAAAATCCAAATATTCCATAGTGGATCTTCTTTTGATTCAACAAATATAATGTTTTGATTTAGTTGGTGGATGAACTCATTTTCTTTTTAACTTCAAAAATCCATTTGTCAATACAGACAATAATATTAGTAATGTTCCAATGTAAAATGTGAGACCCATTTTTTCATCAGATCCAAAAATCAGAATGCCAAATAAAATCCCATAAACTGGTTCCATATTGATGGCCAACATCAACGAAAATGGGGTTATGTGTCGCATCACAGCGATGGAAACCACAAAGGCATATGCTGTGCAAACGATTGCCAATAATGATATCCAAAGAATGTCAGTTTTAGAAATTGAAAACAATTCAACTGTAAGTTTTCCTTTCATCAATAGGATCATACTCAAACAAACTGCACCAGCTCCAAGCTGATAAACAGACATCACTCTTGCATCTGACTTATGAATAGTCTTTCCATTAATTAGAGTAAATGCAACAGACAACATAATAGCAATAAACGCAAACATCATCCCTTCGATGTAATGATACTCTGTTTGCATAATCAAACCCAAAGCAACAACGACGATAAGTCCTAGTACAATTTCATGCCAAACAAAAGATCGCTTATAGAAAATGGGCTCAATCAATGCAGTGACCAATGCTCCCGCCGACATGACAGACAGAGTGACTGAAACATTGGAAACTTTTATAGCATGAAAGAAAAATACCCAATGAAGGGCAATCAAAACCCCACAGATGAGCATGATTTGCAACTGTTTTGTGGATAGCGCAAAAGATATACGCCTAATACTCATAAACAGTGCTAAAACAGAAGTGGCCAAAACCATGCGATACCACACCAATGATACTGCATCAATGGATATAAGTTTTCCCAATATTGCTGTGAATCCAAAAATGAAAACAATAAAATGAAAATGCAGTGTACTTTTGAGTTTATCGCTTTGCATACCTTAAAATTACAATGGACAGAATCCCAAAAACTACATTTGGAATCCATGCAGCAAGTGCCGCTGTGTAGTTGGATTTTTCGACCATAACCTCAAATATTTTATCGAAAAATATGTAGACAAATGCGAGAACAACGCCAAGTGCTAAATTCATTCCAATCCCTCCACGTCTCTTGAAAGATGAAACCGCAACACCAATAATTGTAAGAATAAATGCAGCGATCATAATTGACCACCGCTTGTTTCTGACAAGAAGGTGGCTATTGATTAAAGGACTACCACTTTCTTTTTCCTTGGCAATAAAATCGTTGAGTTCAAATAAGGTGAGTGTTTGGGCTGTGTACTCCAAAGGGGATAGATCTTCAAAAGTGAAAGGCATAATTGTATCCAAACGGGGCTTTGATTCGATGGTTTCTGCACCACTTGGGTCAAAAGATCTCTTGAAATAGTCTGTTAAACGATAGAGGGTATCTTCCTCAATCCAACGGATATTTCTTGCAGATATTTTAGAGGTTAATGCGTTGCCTTCAAAACTCTCATAGCTAAAGTTATACCCCAACTGACGAGTGGGATTAAACTGACTTAAATAAACATAATCCCCATCTCCTATCTGCTTGTAAAGCAGCTGTGTTTGTCGATCTTTTTTTGATGATTTTAAAAATTCAAACTCAAACTCTTTGATGTTTTTACTGGCATTTGGTACGATAAATTGACCTGCTACAAATGCGCCGATAGAGATGATTGAGGCAGCAACCAAAAATGGACGTAGATATCTGTAAAACGAAATCCCCGAACCGAGTATCGAGATCACTTCAGAGTTGGAAGAAAGTTTTGAAGTAAACCATATGACCGACAGAAATAAAAATATGGGAAATAGAATAAATCCAAAGTGCCAAACAAAGTTGTAGTAATACCAAAGAATATCTAGTGTCGGGACTTCTTTCTGATTGAAATTATCAATCTTTTGTGACAGATCAACCAAAACACTGATGGGAATAAAAAGAAATAACATTGTCAAAAATGTGACGATGTATTTGTAGATGATATAACGATCTAAAATCCGAGTATTCAGCATTATAATTTGTTATTCATTTGACGTACCATTTTATTTTTCCAGTCTGCAAAATCGTCATTTAAAATGTGCTTTCTTGACTCGCGAGCCAACCACAAATAAAATCCTAAGTTATGAATACTCGCAATTTGTCTACCCAAGAACTCATTAGCTGCAAACAAATGACGTAAATATGCTTTGGAGTAGTCCCTATCTACAAACGTTGGACCATCGGGGTCGATTGGCAAGTGATCATTTTCCCATTTTTTATTTTTGATATTGATTGTGCCATGAGACGTAAAAAGCATTCCGTTTCTTCCATTTCGAGTTGGCATCACGCAGTCAAACATATCAACACCCAAGGATATATTTTCCAAAATATTAATCGGCGTTCCAACACCCATCAAATAGCGAGGTTTGTCTTTGGGGAGAATCGAGCAAACCTCATCTGCCATGGCATACATCTCCTCTGCTGGTTCTCCAACAGAAAGACCACCAATGGCATTCCCAGGTGCATCTACATCAGTGATGTATTTTGCTGACTCCAGTCGTAAATCTTTATAGGTACTTCCCTGCACAATTGGAAATAATGATTGATCATGCCCATACTTTGAATCAGTGTTATTCATCTGTTGAATACATCGATCAAGCCAAAGGTGTGTGAGTGCCATCGACTTTTTAGCATAGCTGTAATCACAAGGGTATGGCGGACATTCGTCAAACGCCATAATAATATCTGCCCCTATCGATCTTTGGATGTCGATTGCGTTTTCGGGGGTAAAAAAATGAGATGATCCATCTATATGTGACTTGAACCGAACACCATCTTCTTCTATTTTTCTATTGGCAGCAAGGGAATAGACTTGGTACCCCCCACTATCGGTTAGAAGGTTTCGATCCCAATTCATAAATTTATGAATGCCGCCAGCTTGCTCCAATATATCCACAGAAGGTCTTAAATACAAATGATAGGTATTTGCCAAAATAATGTCAGGATTGATCTCCTGTTTCAAATCTTTTTGATGAATGCCTTTGACAGAAGCTTGTGTTCCAACAGGCATAAAAATTGGCGTTTCAATTTGGCCATGATCTGTTGTAATGATGCCTGCACGTGCCTTTGACCCTGTATCCGTATGTTGACAAGTAAATTTCACAGCTTGTAAAGATAATCATCGCAACTGAGCAAATCTTTGTTCTTAACAAAATGTTGATTTTTAGCGAAAAATAATGACTAAGTCTCTTTTGAATACCCCTCTGTTACCTTATTTTTACACTTCATATTCATAACTGCATGAACACTATAGAACAACTCGAAAATAAAGTGCAACAAGTCAGGAGGGATATCCTTAGAATGGTGCATAAAGTTAATTCTGGGCACCCTGGTGGATCACTTGGATGTGCCGAATTTTTTGTGGTTCTATACAATGAGCTCATGAATTATAAAACTGATTTTGAAATGGATGGTGTTGGAGAGGATTTATTCTTTTTATCCAATGGTCACATTTCGCCAGTGTACTACAGCGTTCTTGCAAGAAGTGGATTTTTTCCAGTTGAGGAACTTCAAACCTTTCGACTGTTGGATTCACGTTTGCAAGGACATCCAACCACCCACGAAAAACTACCAGGCATTAGAATTGCATCTGGATCATTGGGGCAAGGAATGTCAGTCGCGTTAGGTGCAGCAGCAGCAAAAAAACTCAACCAAGACGATAGCTTGATATACAGTTTGCATGGCGATGGCGAACTACAAGAAGGGCAAAATTGGGAAGCGATCATGTATGCAGGTTCAAAGGGAGTTGATAATCTGATTGCAACAATTGATGTTAATGGTAAACAAATTGATGGCAGCACAGATGATGTTCTCCACATGGGCGATCTACAAGAAAAGTTTCAGGCATTTGGTTGGAAAGTGATTATCATCAAAAATGGAAATGATATATCATCGATTATTGATGGTTTAAATCAAGCTAAAAAAGAAACAAATAATGGAAAACCTATTTGTGTATTATTGCATACAGAGATGGGCAATGGAGTTGACTTTATGATGCATACGCACGCTTGGCATGGAAAAGCTCCCAACGATGAGCAACTTTCTGCAGCTCTTACGCAAAATCCTGAAACTCTAGGAGACTACTGAATTTAAGCATATGAAAACATATACTTTTACAGAAAAAATTGACACTCGCTCTGGCTTTGGTGATGGGTTGACCGAACTGGGTCATTCCAATGAAAATATTGTTGCGCTTTGTGCAGATTTAACAGGATCATTGAAAATGAATGCATTTCAAAACAACCATCCCGAACGATTTTTCCAAATTGGAATAGCCGAAGCAAATATGATGGGAATCGCAGCAGGGCTCACCATTGGAGGTAAAATTCCATTTACAGGGACCTTTGCCAATTTCTCAACTGGACGTGTCTATGATCAAATTCGACAATCAATCGCCTACTCGCACAAAAACGTAAAAATTTGTGCTTCTCATGCTGGGGTGACTTTGGGTGAGGA
Source organism: uncultured Bacteroidota bacterium (assembly GCA_902619855.1). Lineage (GTDB taxonomy): Bacteria > Bacteroidota > Bacteroidia > Flavobacteriales > Flavobacteriaceae > UBA724. The sequence goes on along the minus strand of CACNGE010000034.1, from coordinate 6,367 downwards.
TGGAGCAACCCATCAAATCCTTGAAGATATTGGCTTGATGAAAATGCTGCCAGGCATGACTGTTATCAATACTTGTGATTACAATCAAACCAAAGCAGCAACCATTGCTATCGCGGACTATAATGGACCTGTTTATCTACGTTTTGGAAGGCCTAAGGTTCCCAATTTTACTGATGAAAATCAATCTTTCACTGTGGGAGAAGGGCTGGTGCTATCGCCAGGAAACGATGTTAGTATTATTGCCACAGGACACTTGGTTTGGGAAGGGTTGGAAGCTGTAAAAGCTTTGCACGAGCAAGGGATTTCGGCTGAAATTATTGATATTCATACCATCAAACCTTTAGACGAAAAACTCGTCATCGAGTCAGCAAAAAAAACAGGTGCAGTCGTAAGCTGTGAAGAACATAACTTTCTGGGCGGTCTTGGTGAAAGTATCTCTAGAACACTCGCAATGCACCACCCAACTCCCCAGGAGTTTGTTGCGACGCAAGATACTTTTGGTGAGTCTGGCACACCTGCTCAACTCATGTATAAATATGGCCTTAATGCCAACGCCATTGTCAGTGCTGCAAAGCGTGTTTTAGCAAGAAAAAAGTAAGAAATTAAGAATTGGGGTCTAGATAGTCTGGCGTACCATCGCTATTGCTATCATCAAGAATGCCATCATCATCGACATCATACTCATCAATTGTGAGTATTCCATCTCCATCATCGTCAGTATCTAGATAATTGGGCGTACCATCGCCATCAGTGTCGTCAACGTCATCAGAAAAGTGATGATTTCCATCAATATCTTCGTCAACAGTTGGAACAGAATCCCCATCGTGATCTGCAGTCTTAAATGTGTATAGCTCGACAGCAAAAATCAAAGGAGCGTACTGCCTCGGAGCTGATGAACTGCCATAATAACCCAAGGCAGATGGCATTATCACAACTGCAGTACCAAAACCATCGAATGTAACCCTTCCATTGGTGTCAACTTCCCAAGTCCCTCTTTCAATATAAGGGAGTAATTCGTAAAACCCACGAACAGTACTCAATCCAGAGAACCATAGTGGTTGGTCATTACTGTCAAAAGAATAACCATCCAAAAACATTCCCTTATATGTCACGTATGCTTCGTCAGCAAAGCTGGGTGAATCCCCAACGCCTTGCCTCACATCTGGTATAACATACATAGTGTGGGAAATATAACTACCATCTGCGTTTTTGATTTTGACCTCCTGCTCAACCACTTGATCGATCATTGGGGTTTTATCAGGGTTATTTATCAATGAGTCAATTGTAAACTCTACATGCTCGGTCGATGCTGCATTGGCATAGTCATCATAGTTATAGTAATGACTTTGCAAAAAAGAAACAATAGAATCATTGTCAGCTGTACGCTGTTCCTCATAGTCACGCAGAGGAGTCACAAATGTATTTCTGGTTTCATCGCATTGTATGAACAAGAAAGACAATGCAAAAAGGAAAAAAGGAAAGTAATTTTTCATCTAAAAAAATAGTGCTGCAAGATACGATTTTCTTGTATTTTTGGTCAGTAGAATCAACAATTAACATTTCTTTTGCGAATTGATAAATATCTGTGGGCTATTCGATTTTACAAATCGAGAAATGAAGCATCCATCGCTTGTAGGAAAGGGCATGTACGCATCGACGAAGCAATTATGAAACCCTCCAGAGAAGTTTTTGGTGCCGAAAAACTAATGATTCGAAAAAATCAAATGGAGTTTACCATCTTAGTTCTTGACATTCCAAAATCTAGAGTGGGCGCCAAACTAGTCGAGAGATATGCAAAAGACATTACGCCAGAGGACTTTCGAAAAGCAAGGGCTGAAGTTGCCATGCATCAATCCAACAACAGACTTGAGACTGGTGGAAGACCAAGTAAAAAAAATCGCAGAGACCTAATGGAATTTAAAGAAAGTGGTACGATTGATCCTGATGAATGATTATATTTGGGTATGTATAATGACTGCATCTTAACGTCCGATCAAGCAAAACTTAGTATTCGTAGGATTGCTTACCAAATTTATGAGGACAATACAAAAGAAGATAAAGTTATCATCGCTGGGGTGATGACCAATGGTAGTCAGGTGGCTAAATCAATTGCAAAAATCTTACGCTCTATTTCAGATTTAGAGGTCATTGATTGTAAAATTCAAGTGGATAAAAAAAATCCTCACACTGAAATACAAACGTCCATTGATCAATCTGTTTACAAAAATTGCTCAGTTATTATCGTTGATGACGTCTTAAATACTGGCTCGACTCTAATCTATGCTGTTCGTCATTTTTTGGAAGTGCCACTCACACAATGCAAGGTTGCTGTTTTGATCAATCGAAATCATAAAAAATTTCCGATTAAGGCAGACTATAAAGGACTTTCATTATCCACGAGCTTAAACGAACACGTAGAGATAGTGTGCAAAAAAAATACTTTCGAGGGTTATTTAACCTAATTTTTGAATGATTTGATTTACCAATTCTTCAGGGCTTTCGTCAAGAATATATATGGGATGATTGGCTTGCTCATAAAATTGTTTTCTTTCAAAAATATGCTTAGAAATGAATTCCAATAAATCCTTTTTTGTGTTCAAATGAGAAATCATTGGACGCTTGCTTCGCGCTGGAAACAAACGATTAGAAAGCATCTTTACAGAAGGAGAAAGATAGAAAGTGTAAGGTGTTGCTTGTAAAACAGACTGCATATTATCAGCATAGCAAGGCGTACCACCGCCAAGTGAGAGGACAGATTTTTTTTGATTGACAAGAAGCTCATGTAAAGCAATTTTTTCGAGTTTTCTAAACCCAATTTCACCATTTTTCAAAAAAAGATTTGGGATAGAATCAACGTATTTATTGGTCAAGTATTCGTCTAAATCTACAAAAGGTAGTTGTAAGTTTTCTGCCAAAAGTCGCCCAGCAGTGCTTTTCCCACAGCCCATATAGCCAAGAAGAACAATGTGATGATTGGTTGCTAAATCTTTATTTATGCGATTACTCATGGTATGCTTGCAAATTTAAGCCAATTTAAACTTTGATTAATCGTAGAATTGAATTTATATTTGCAGCCATTGTAAAAAACCGATTTGGTAGCTCAGTTGGTAGAGCATCTCCCTTTTAAGGAGAGGGTCCTGGGTTCGAGACCCAGCCAAGTCACAAAAACCCCTCAGCGCACGTGGCGGAACTGGTAGACGCGCTAGGTTGAGGGCCTAGTGGGAGTTAATTCCCGTGGAGGTTCGAATCCTCTCGTGCGCACCATTTTTTATTTGTATTTTTTTTCGTAATTTTGTTTAATGTTTGTTAATTAAAAGTTAAACAAAATGGATCGGGTTAAAACTAATTTTAGTATCAAAAATCTGGAGCACTTATCCGGAATCAAAGCCCACACAATCAGAATTTGGGAGAAAAGATACAATCTTTTTGAACCCGAACGAACAGAGACAAACATACGTCTCTACAATTTGGATAGTCTCCAGAAACTCCTCAATGTTTCGATGCTTTATAAAAATGGCTTCAAAATTTCGAAAATTGCAAAAATGGAGGCAGATGAAATTAAATACAAGGTACACTCCATCACCCTTCAAAAAAGTCCCTACGACTGGTCACTTGGATTGTTTAAGCTTTCGATGATTAATTTTGATCAACGTTTGTTTACCAACACCTTTGACGAGCTGATGGAAAAAATGAGTTTTGGTGAAATCTTTCAGTCTATTTTCACTCCACTCATGATTGAGCTTGGTGTTCTATGGCAAACAAACTCGATCAGTCCCTCGCACGAACACTTTATCACGAGCTTAATCAAACAAAAAATTCACTCGCTTTGCGAAAAACTACAGGAGTCGCAACCAATCCATACAGATAAAACCTATGTATTGTATCTCCCAGATAATGAGATTCACGAGTTGGGGTTGCTGTATTTGAACTATGAAATACTCAATCGAGGTTTTAAGACAATTTTTTTAGGGCAATCTGTTCCTACAACCAGCTTGTCAAATTTTCTAGAAAAATATGATAAAATGGTGTTTGTGTCCTGCTTTACCATTGAACCAAACAGCGATCGTGTTGAGGAGTATTTAGATGATTTTGAGCAAGAAGTTTTATCTAGTGAGGGGTCAGAATTATGGATTACAGGCTACCAAGTGCAACATATGACAGATCATAAAAATCCAAAAATTCGAATTTTTGAATCTTCGGCAGATTTAATTAAAGAGTTATAATTTTTTGTTTAGACTTGAATAAACTATAAAAAAATTATAATTTGCAATCATTATTTGTTTAAATTTTATTTGTGAAATCTATTTTTGATACTGTATCAAAACGATGTAGCAAGGAAATCACAGAGTCTTACAGCACTTCTTTTTCCTTGGCAACTCGCATGCTTTCTTCTGAAATACGACAGGATATATACAATATATATGGGTTTGTGAGGCTGGCAGATGAAATTGTTGACAGTTTTCATGACTATGACAAAGTTATGCTTCTCAATCGTTTTGAAGAAGATTTGGCCTATGCATTAGATCATAAAATTAGTACAAACCCAGTCTTGAATGCATTTCAAGAGACTGTTCATCGGTATGAAATTGACAGAGAATTTATAGATGCGTTCATGCAAAGTATGCGTTGGGATCTTTCAAAAAAAGTATATAAAACAGATGAAGAATACAAAAGTTATATCTATGGCTCAGCTGATGTTGTTGGGTTGATGTGTCTTCGCGTGTTTGTCAAGGGAGATCACAAATTATTTAAAGACTTAAAATCATCAGCAATGGCACTTGGGTCAGCATTTCAAAAGGTTAATTTTCTTCGCGATCTGAAAAACGATTTTGAGCAACTCGAACGATCATACTTCCCTGGAGTTGACTTGCGACAGCTTGACGATGCCTCCAAACAAAAAATTATAGCCGAAATAGAATCTGATTTTCACAAAGGATTGTCAGGTATTTTCAAACTACCCAATGCTGCTAAATTTGGGGTCTACACTGCATACAAATATTATTTAAGGCTGCTCAAAAAATTAAAACGTGTTCCCTCTGAACAAATTAAAAACAAGAGAGTCCGAGTTGCAAATATTCAGAAGGTAGATGTTCTGGCTCGCTCGTATGTAAGGTATCGTTTTAATATTTTGTAAGCTATGCTCCTCACTTTACAGGTTTTTATTTTTTTCTTGACGTTTGTTTTTATGGAGGTTGTGGCTTGGTTTTCTCACAAGTACATTATGCATGGTTTTTTATGGTCTCTTCACAAAGACCATCACAAAAAAGATCACGACTCGCACTTCGAAAAAAATGATGCTTTCTTTTTATTTTATGCAGCAGTGAGCGCAGGTTTTGTTGTGTTGTGGGGCGAGTATGGATTTTGGCCAGGAATGGCGATTGCCCTTGGTATATTTGCCTATGGACTAACGTACTTCTTTGTTCACGATATCTTCATCCACCAACGTGTAAAGTTGTTTAGAAATGCAAATACGCGATATGCAAGAGCCATTCGCAGAGCACATAAAATTCATCATAAAAATCTCAGTAAAGAAAAAGGAGAATGCTTTGGAATGCTTTGGGTGCCGATGAAATACTTTAAAAAAAAATAGCCTAGAGCCTAGCCATTTGAATGGCCGCAGCAGCAGCTTCCTCTCCTTTATTTCCTAAAGATCCCCCACTTCTTGCTCGAGATTGCTCGAGGTTATCATCTGTCAATAGACAAAAAATAACAGGAGTCTTGCCCAGTGCATTGATTTGTTGAATGCCATTGGTAACCCCCTGACAAACATAGTCGAAGTGACTTGTTTCCCCTCGTATAACATTGCCAATAGCAATCACAGCATCATAACCTCTGTCGATAGCGCTACGACTTGCATACACCAACTCGAAGCTGCCAGGAACATCAATCCGATCAATTTGTGTGGCGTTTTTTTGAGACAAAATATTTTTTGCCCCTTCAAATAAACTTTCTGTGATTTCAGAATTCCAATTGGAAACAACTAAGGCAAAACGCAACCCTTTCGCACTTGGTAGTGTAGCAAGAAGTAAGTGATTACTATTCTGGTTTTCAGTTGCCATTTTATCTACTGTTGGCCTGACCGAGCAAAGCGTCAATGTTGCTAGCTTCTACAACATCAGAGAATTCGTCTTTGATGATAGAAAAGTATTCGCTTGCTGTTTTATTATCTCCTAATGATAAAGCAACTAGCCCAGCCTTTCGCAAATAGCGAGGATAAGTTACCTTGTTATCACTGTAAGACAATGCCTTTTCATAGTATTGAAGAGCATCAGAAAATTGTTCCAGTTCTGCAAAAGCATCTCCTAAACCTCCCAATGCAAGAGGTTGTAATACAGGATCGGAAGATTTAAAATCCTCAAGATAGTCG
>CACNGE010000033.1 GCA_902619855.1 uncultured Bacteroidota bacterium | reverse complement strand
GATTCGTGCAACAAAAAGGCCTGTGCAAGACATCGATTATGGTTGGGCTGGAGACATCAAATCAGTTGATATAAACAGTTTAAAGAATATCTTATCAATTGGTTTATCACCTGTGTTTTGTGCAATTACTCACGACCAAAAAGGACAATTACTCAACACCAATGCTGACACCATCGCTGCGGCTCTTGCCGGTGCCTTGGCTGCAGAATATCAGGTGCATTTGCACTATTGCTTTGGGCATCGAGGGGTGTTGAAAAACATCAACGATGAAAACAGTGTAATTCCTACCATTCGAATCACAGAAATTGACGAATTTCACAATGTCGGAATCATCGGTGATGGGATGCTCCCAAAGCTGAACAGTGCTGCTGAAGCTCTTCAAAATGGCGTGCACGTCGTAACAATTGAAAATCCTGAAGCTGTACACGATGAACAGGCTTCTAAAACAACCTTGATCAAATGAGTTCAAACCACTTGGCAGAAGATGTGATTGAGTTGCTGATGCAATTGATCGGGATACCTTCTTTTTCTGGGGAAGAGTCTCAAACAGCCGATTGCATTCAAAATTGGTTGCAGAGTAAAGGGGTTGAAACCCAGCGCATACAAAACAATGTGTTTGCCTTGAACAAGCACTATGACCCTTGCAAATCCAATTTACTACTCAACTCACATCACGACACTGTACGTCCCAATAAGGCCTATACACGTGATCCTCACAAGGCAGAAATCATCGATGGAAAACTCTTTGGACTGGGTAGCAATGATGCTGGTGGTGCTTTGATATCATTACTTGGAGTATTTGTGCATTTTTATGCAGCAGAAAACTTGACATATAACCTAATTGTAGCTGCAACAGCAGAGGAGGAAAGCTCTGGCCCAAATGGCTTAAACAGCTTGCTCAAAGACCTTCCAAACATTGATGTTGCCATTGTCGGAGAACCCACACAGATGCAATTGGCAATCGCTGAAAAAGGCCTTGTAGTCTTCGATGCAGTAGTCAAAGGGACTGCTGGTCATGCAGCGCACCCCAACAACGACAACCCTATTCTGAAAAGTATGGATGTGATGCAGTGGTTTCAAAACCTTAAGTTTGACAAAGTATCTGATACTCTCGGGCCTGTCAAACTTACCATCACTCAAATGAATGCAGGAAGTCAGCACAACGTTGTGCCTTCACAAGTGAATCTGGTATTGGATGTTCGAGTCAATGAATGTTATACCAATCAAGAAATTGCAGATATCGTTAGTCAGGCGCCTTGTGAGGTAACGCCGCGTTCGTTGCGATTACAGTCATCATCAATCGATAAAGAACATCCCTTGGTCATTGCTGGGATAGCCATGGGAAGAAACACCTATGGCTCTCCTACCCTCTCCGATCAAGCAGCACTGTCTTGCCCATCACTAAAACTTGGACCAGGTGACTCGACTAGGTCACACACAGCAGACGAATTTATATACACAGACGAAATCAAAGAAGCAGTACGATTGTATATCGAATTGCTCAATCAAGTTATTACATTATGAAAATCTGGGAAAAAAAAGGTATCAAAGTAAGAGATCACATCGACCAATTCACTGTTGGTTATGATCGTGAATGGGATATGCGTTTAGCGCCCTATGACATCATTGCATCGAAAGCACACGCACAAATGCTAGGAAAGGTTGGACTGCTCACAGCATCTGAAGCAGATCAACTCACACAGGGCCTTGACGAATTGCTCAAGGATGTGGAAAAAGGAACATTTACCATCTCTGAGGCGTTTGAAGATGTACATTCAAAAATCGAATTTGAGCTCACAGAAAAATATGGTGATGTTGGCAAAAAAATACACACTGCTCGTTCGAGAAACGATCAAGTTCTCGTTGCCATGCAACTTTTTCTCAAAGATGAGATACAGGATATCAAACAACTAATTAAAGTGCTTTTTGATCAATACCTTTCACTTGCTGACAAGCATAAAGATCAATTGCTACCAGGTTATACTCACTTGCAAATTGCCATGCCCTCTTCTTTTGGACTATGGTTTTCTGCCTATGCAGAGATGTTGGCAGATGATTTGCTGCTTCTCAATGCAGTCAACACCATCTGTGATCAAAACCCACTCGGAAGTGCTGCTGGCTATGGCAGTTCATTTCCCATTGATCGCGACGACACAACAGCAGCATTAGGGTTCAATACCCTCAAGTTCAACGTTGTGGCAGCACAAATGAGTCGTGGGAAACTCGAAAAAATTCTAGCACAAGCCATTGGCAGTCTGGCAGGAACACTCAGTCGATTTTCGATGGATGTGTGTTTGTACATGAGTCAAAACTTTGATTTTATCTCCTTTCCAGATGATATTACCACTGGCTCCAGTATCATGCCTCACAAAAAAAATCCTGATGTCTTTGAGCTCATTCGAGGGAAATGCAACAAACTACAAGCTCTCCCCAATGACTTATCAATGATGAGCACCAACCTTCCAAGTGGTTATCACAGAGAGATGCAATTGTTCAAAGGCCCTATCATGCAGGCCATAGATGACATCAAGTCTTGCCTATCTATTTTGACTTCAAGTATCAAAGAGGTAAAAGTCAAAAGTAGTATCCTCAATGATGAAAAATACGTACATATTTTCAGTGTTGATGCCTTGCATGAACTCATTCAAAAAGGGATTCCTTTTCGAGATGCTTATGTGCAAATTGGTGACGCCATCAACAAAGGGGAATTTGTACCACCCAAAATGGCAAAACACACCCATCGTGGAAGTATTGGCAACTTGGAACTCGATGCCATTCGAGAGAAGTTTAAGACATATTTCGAAAAATAAGCGCTTTAGACGTGTAGTGCTCTGTCTTCAGTAGCAGCCAAAGCAGCTTCTTTCATCGCTTCAGCATAGGTTGGATGTGCATGGCTCATGCGTGCAATATCTTCAGCAGATGCTCTGTATTCCATCGCAGTAACTGCCTGTGCAATCAAATCGGCAGCACGTGCTCCGATGATATGTATGCCAAGCACCTCATCTGTTGCTTTATCAGCAAGGATTTTTACAAAACCATCAGTGTCCATACTCGCTCTGGCACGACCCAGTGCACGCATCGAAAACTGCCCTGATTTGTAGGCCACCCCAGCAGCTTTTAGCTCTTCTTCGGTCTTTCCTACAGCAGCAACTTCTGGCCAAGTGTATATCACATTTGGAATTAGGTTATGATCGATATGTGGTTGTTGTCCAGCGATAATTTCTGCTGCCATCACCCCTTCTTCCTCTGCTTTATGCGCTAACATGGCACCACGCACCACATCGCCAATGGCATAGATGTTGGACACAGAGGTTTGTAGTTTTTTGTTCACTTCCACTTGCCCTCGCTCATTGACCACAACACCAGCAGCCTTGAGGCTTAGCCCTTCAATATAGGGTTTACGACCCACAGAAAGCAAGCAATAATCGCCTGTAAAGGACACCTCTTCTTCTTTTTTGTCTTTGGCAGTGACTGTTACCTCATCACCTTTGCGAGTAACAGCGTTGACCTGATGTGACAAATAGAACTTCACCCCTTGTTTCTTCATCACTTTCATCAACTCTTTCGAGAGAGAACTATCCATGATTGGCGTAATTCGATCGGCATATTCAATGACAGAGACTTCAGCACCCAAGCGTCGATATACCTGTCCGAGCTCCAAGCCGATCACGCCCCCACCTATCACGACCAAGTGTTTTGGGATTTCATTTAGGGAAAGGGCTTCAGTTGAAGTGATGATGCGCTCTTTGTCCAATTTGACAAAAGGTAAAACAGCAGGTTTGGAACCTGTTGCAATGATACTTTGTTTGGCTTCGATAATTTGTTTTTTCTTACCACCAATTTCGATATGTGTTGCATCGACAAACTTGCCAAGTCCATGGAAAACAGTGATTTTGTTTTTATCCATCAGATAGTCAATACCTTTGGTGGTTTGATCGATGACTTCTGATTTTCGTTTCATCATTTGCGTCAAATTCACTTTGATCTCTCCCTCTACATCGATCCCATGGGTCGAAAAATTCTTAATCGACTCTTCATAATGATGAGATGAGTCTAAAAGGGATTTGGAAGGAATACAACCCACGTTGAGGCAAGTGCCGCCAAGTGTATCATATTTTTCGATAAGGGCAGTGGAAAGTCCCAACTGCGCACAGCGAATGGCTGCTACATAGCCCCCAGGGCCAGATCCGATAACAGCAACGTCAAATGAGGACATAGTTTTTTTAATTATGATACAAAAGTAATACGAAAGCGACTACCAATCAAACACTCGACTGATATTAAATCCAAAATGAATATCTCCCTTTGACCAATCGCCGATTGTTTCTGTCAAAAAACTGTGTTCGAGCATCGTTCGGGAGTTGGTGAAATGCAGTTGAAAGACATGCCCTCCTGTTTCTATATCAAAGCCAATAGACAGTAAATTGTTGTAATTGAGCTCCTCTGGGCGACTTGTCATCAAGCCATATTCCATATTGATACTCAGACGTTTGGTGAGTTTATAACGACCCCCAGCAGCAATGACAAACTGCAAATTATCCTCTGCAATGCGTTCCGTCAGATTTTTATGAATCAGTGTTGGCGTTAGTTGTAGGGATAGTTTTTCATTGAATTTTCGAGAGATTAGTGCTTGCGCAGTATAGGTCAAGCGATCACTAAAATCCAAATCGGGGTTACGATCCAAATCGAGTTGGTTGTTGATTGTGAGTTGACCATAGGCACCTATGGTCACAAGAGATCTTTCTGTTTGTTGACGCAGCAATCGCAGCTTGGTGTGTAGTGCATAGGTCTTTTGATAAGACGAACGCGCAGCACCAAAATTGATATTATCATTGACCCCATAGATCAACTGAAGTTTGTTGGAGGCAACATCGAGTCCAAAGAAGTCATCAAAGCCATTTTCGATGCTGCCAAATCGATGCGCCACGATAAAATACATCTCACCTTTGTCCACCATTTTGGTCGATTCGAGGTTGATGATTTTTAAGCCTTTGAAGGCAGATTCGGCATAAAGTGGCCCCATATCGAGCTCAGCGTCCAATTCATCAAGCAGGTCGGATTGAGCTACTGTAAAAGATGAGAAAAGTAAAAAGAGAATGGATAGTTGTTTCATTGTTGTTTAGTCTCTTTCAAAGATAGCGAACTGGAAATTGGTGTACAACCTACTCCAAAATGATGGATTGATCGAGCACCACCACTTCAAACAAATCATTATAGCCAATGCAACGACCTTTAAGAATGAGTTGTTGGTCGATTGTTACTGTTGGGCTAATTTCAAATTGCGCCACTAGGACATCATCAAGTGTTAGGGTATTGTCCTCAAATTCTGTCACGATACCTGATACTTCTAGGGTTTGATTTAAGAAGGCTTCATTGTTTTGCGCGAGTGAATCCTTTATTGCCAGTGCAGTATCGGCAAACGCTGCAACTTCATTGGCAATGTTACGATGGTCTTTGTAGGCGTAGAAATATACCCCCACTGCCAAGAGAACTATGACCAAAAATGACATGAGTGTTTTGTTTGCCATTGTGTTTCGGTAAAGATATGGGTTTTGTTGTTTAAATTTTTTTTATTTTTTTATAGACACATCCCAAATCTCTTTGTAACATGAATTGCTTACGGCATTACACACTATATTTTGGAGATAAAGAACTTCCTTATACGCAAGTATTGGGGTATTTCTCATGTCCATATATATGAAATCATAGCCGTCTATGGGCTGACTACGCTTCATGTAATAACCATTACCCAAAGCTGATCTCTATCACCGAACCACCCTAGAAACCAAACCCCAATCCTTTTTGTATCTTTCAAGCAGAAACCAATATGATGCAAAAGGCACTCCTTCTCTTTCTTTTATTGACAGGTATCATTGCAGTTGGGCAGTCCAAGTATATGACTAAAACAGGGAGTATGTCCTTTGAGGCATCCCAACCCACCTTTGAGCCCATTGAAGCCAGTCATTCTGCTGTATCGGCATTGCTCAACATTGAAACAGGTGAATTGGCAGTGCTTGCGCTTGTACGTGGTTTTCGCTTTCCCCTTGCCCTTATGGAAGAACACTTCAACGAAAACTATATCGAGAGTCACAAATACCCCAAAACGAGTTTTAAAGGATCCATTCTAAACTTTGATCACAACGCCCTTTCCAACCAACTAATCACTGTGCAACTCACTGGCGAACTCTCCATGCATGGCGTGACAAATACCATCAACGTCGAGGGACGCATGTCCAAAATAGATAACCTCATCACTTTGGAATCTTCCTTTGCTGTCAAAACATCTGACTATGTTATCGAAATCCCTAGCCTAGTCAGAAAACAAATCGATGAAAATGTTCAAATTGAGGTATCTCTCCTACTACAACCCAAACAATAAAAGCATATGAAGTCCTCGCTATCTCTCAAAACTGCCTTAATCCCACTCATCGTACTTATTGGCCTATTGGCCTTTAATGTCATTGTCTATGGCGATGATGCCCTTTCTGGCTCCAACCAGTTTATCCTCCTCATTGGAGGTGCTGTTGCAGCCATGGTGGGCTTTGCCAATAAAATATCCTATCGAACCATGCTCGATAAGGTAGCAGATAATCTCAAATCAGTTGCTGGTGCCATCCTCATACTGCTGTTTGTGGGAGCATTGGCAGGGACTTGGCTAATCAGTGGTGTTATTCCAGCGATGATCTATTATGGCTTACAAATCCTTCATCCATCTATTTTTCTACCAGCTTGTGTCATCATTTGTGCATTGATATCTCTGGCAACAGGGAGTAGCTGGACAACCTCTGCAACAGTGGGAATTGCCCTAATTGGCATTGGAAAAGCACTTGGTATCCCTGCTGGAATGGTCGCTGGAGCAGTGTTGTCAGGTGCTTATTTTGGCGATAAGCTGTCGCCTTTGAGCGATACAACCAACCTCGCCCCTGCCATGGCAGGCGCTAACCTCTTTACACACATTCGTTATATGACCCATACCACTGTGCCGAGTATTTTGGTAACGCTTATTGTGTTTATCATTCTTGGCATTGAATTTAGTGGCGATGGCAATGCCAATTCGCAAGAATTCCTCGCAGCGATGAACGAAGTATTTACAATCAATTTGTTACTATTTATCGTACCCATTATTGTCATTGTGATGATTGTGAGAAAAACACCACCCCTGGTGGCATTGTTTTTAGGTATTATCTTGGGGGCAATTGCTGCCTTTATTTTTCAACATGAACTATTGTTATCCCTAAGTGGGGAATCAACACTAAGTTTATATGGCACTTATCAGGTTATTATTGACGCCATTACTGTTTCAACAGAAATCGAAACTACTTCTGCTGCGCTGACAGACCTGTTTAAATCAGGTGGTATGGAAGGGATGCTTGGCACCATCTGGCTGATCATTTGTGCGATGACATTTGGTGGCGTGATGGATGCCATTGGCGCATTGTCAACCATCAGTGAAGCGCTGCTAAGCATAGCCCAATCTACCTTTCAACTATTTGCAAGTACAGTGGCGTCATGCTTGACGATCAACATCACTGCTTCAGATCAATACCTTTCGATAGTAGTGCCTGGTAAAATGTTTGAAAAGGCATATAAAAATCGTGGGTTGGCACCCGAAAATTTAAGTCGAACCCTCGAAGACTCTGGTACTGTTACTTCTGTTTTGATTCCTTGGAACACCTGTGGGGCCTATCAGTCGGGTGTGTTGGGCGTGGATGTATCACAGTACTTTTTCTATGCAATTTTCAATTGGTTGAGCCCTTTTGTGACCTTGCTTTTTGCGGCCTTTCAGATTAAAATCAAACAACGATCATCATAACAACAGCTTTTCTGTTTGAGAATCCGTAATTTTGTTGTTACATGACAACGTCCACATCGACATTTCAATCACGTCAGCGACAAATCCTTTTTGGATTATCGATTGTTTTGTTGTCTGTGGTCTTGCTTGCTGCGATGGTTTCCTACTATTTCACTTGGGAAAATGACCAAAGCGTTTTGGGTGATTTCGCTGATCGTACAATCCAAACAGACAATATCGCAAGCAAATTCGGCACAACCATCTCCCATTTTTTATTGTATCAATTTATAGGCTTAGGCTCTTTTATATTGGTGTTTATGGGCTTACTAACTGGTATTCGGCTGTTTGTCGGCAGTCCTTGGAAGAGACCCCTTTGGAGCTGGTCATGGACGATTGCAAGTTCATTATGGGTATCACTTTTAATGAGTTTTATAATCCCACAGCACCCAATGTTGAGTGGTATGGTCGGGGTTGAGATGTCGAGACTTACAATCGATTATATCGGAGATATTGGCCTGGCAAGCATTTTGATATTTGGTTGCATTACTTTTATGGTTGTGATTTTAAGGATCACTCCTGAAGGTGTCCGAAATGTTTTTTCTTCTTTCAAAACAGAATTGAAAGAAAATCAAAAGGAAGAAACAGCTGCACAACCATTCGATCCACCCTTAGAAGAAACTGTAAAACCAGTTGCCAAACCATCAAAACAAACAAAAAAAGAATCTTCTGAATCAGATGAACTCAAGCTGACAATTGATCAACCATTCGAAGAGGAACAAGAAGCGAAGTTGGCAAAAAAGCTTGTACAAGAACAAGGAGAAGTCGATCCGACGCTTGAGTTGAGTAAATATCGCTACCCTACACTCGAGCTATTGAAAGCCTATAACAAAGAGGGTATCACGATCAATGAGGCAGAGCTAGAGGAAAACAAAGAGAAAATTGTTGAAACACTAAACAATTACAAGATCAGTATAGCTGATATCAAAGCAACAATAGGACCAACAGTAACCTTGTACGAAATCGTTCCTGCGGCAGGGATACGAATTTCAAAAATCAAAAACCTTGAAGACGATATTGCGCTATCCCTATCAGCTTTGGGAATACGAATCATTGCGCCCATCCCTGGAAAAGGAACGATTGGGATTGAAGTACCCAACAAAAAACCAACCATCGTATCGTTTCGTTCAGTGATTGGCTCCAAGCGTTTTCAAGAAGCTGAAATGGAATTACCCCTTGCACTAGGAAAAACAATCAGCAATGAAACCTTTGTCGTCGATTTGGCAAAAATGCCTCATATGCTGATGGCAGGTGCAACTGGACAAGGAAAATCAGTTGGGCTCAACACCATTTTGAGCTCATTACTCTATAAAAAACACCCTGCTGAAATCAAGTTTGTACTGGTTGATCCAAAGAAAGTGGAATTGACCTTGTACAATAAAATCGAAAGACACTATTTGGCCAAACTCCCAGATGTAGAAGATGCAATTATCACAGACAATCGTCAGGTGATTAACACGTTGAACTCCTTGTGTATTGAGATGGATAATCGATACAATATGCTGAAAAATGCAATGTGTCGCAATATCAAAGAATACAACAAACGCTTTAAAAAACGAGAACTCAACCCCAAAGATGGGCACGCATATCTCCCCTACCTTGTATTGATTGTCGATGAGTTTGCCGACTTAATTATGACAGCAGGGAAAGAGGTTGAGGCACCCATTGCACGCTTGGCACAGCTGGCACGAGCAGTAGGAATCCACCTGATCATTGCTACCCAACGACCATCTGTGAATGTGATTACAGGCGTGATCAAAGCCAACTTTCCAGCACGTGTGGCATTTCGAGTAACATCTAGAATCGACTCACGAACGATTTTAGACAGTGGTGGTGCTGAACAACTAATTGGACGTGGGGATATGCTATTTACCCAAGGAAATGAATTGATACGTCTGCAATGTGCGTTTGTTGATACTCCTGAAGTTGAAAAACTAACTGATTTTATCGGTTCGCAAAGGGCTTATCCCAATGCGCATCAATTGCCAGAATACAAAGGAGACGAACAAAAAAGTGGTTTGGATAACAATATAGAAGATCGTGACCCCATGTTTCGAGAAGCGGCAGAAGTTGTCATCAATGCCCAACAAGGTTCGGCATCCTTGTTGCAACGAAAGCTGAAGTTGGGCTACAACAGAGCAGGACGAATTATCGATCAGTTGGAAGCAGCTGGTATCGTAGGACCCTTCGAAGGAAGTAAGGCACGTGAAGTTATGTTTAGGGATATAATCTCATTACACGAATTTTTAGAAAATGAACAGTCATAAAATTAAGTATATCTACCTCTTTTTTATACTATCCTTCATTGGTTTTTCGCAAGGCGATCAACGAGCCAGAGCGTTATTGGATCAGGTGAGTGAGGTGTATGCCAGTTATGATACGATGCAAATGCGTTTTTCTTATCAGTTGGACAATACCACAGAAGGCATCTCACAAAAAGAAAAAGGAGAAATACTTGTTTCAAATGATAAGTATTTCCTAACGATACTTGGTATACAACAGATCTTTGATGGCACTTATTTATACACCATCGATGACTTTAACGAAGAGGTCATCATCCAAGAACAAGCTGCTTTAGACACTCCCCTCAACCCCCTCGATATTTTTGATTTTCACAAAGAAGGCTATTTGCTACAATGGGACATTGCGCAACGTGTAAGTGGTCGTGATATTCGCTATATAAAGTTGATTCCAACAGATGCAGAAAGCCAATCCAAATACCTTTTACTTGGCATCGATACTAGCACTAAAGAGCTGTATAAAATCATCGATTTGGGTATCAATGGTACAGATACGATTTTTGTGATCGAACAATTTACTGCTAACCAACCCCTAGCACCTGAAACCTTTATTTTTGTTAAGGATAAATATGCAAACTATTACATTGATAGGTATTAGATATGCCAGTACTTGATCGCTACATTTTATTATCATTTTTGCGCATATTTATCAGTTTTTTTCTGATCCTAATGCTCATTTTCGTGGTGCAAACAGTATGGGTATTCATCGATGAATTTGCAGGCAAAGGGCTTGACATCACTGTTTTACTTCGTTTTTTACTGTATTATTCGCCAAAATTAATCCCACTAGTCTTACCCCTAACAGTGTTATTGGCCTCTATCATGACCTATGGCAGCTTGGCAGAGCATTATGAATTTGCAGCTTTAAAATCGGCAGGGGTTTCGCTAACACGTTCGATGCGAAGTGTGTTTGTCGTTTCCATACTGCTTAGTGGGACTGCTTTTTATGTAGCAAATACATTAGTGCCCTATGCTGAATTTAAAACCTATAACCTTCGAAAAAACTTGGCGAAAATCAAACCTGCCTTAGCCATTTCAGAGGGTGTATTCAATGATTTGGGCAAAAGCAATATCAAAGTAAAAGATAAATATGGTCCAAACGATCGTTTTTTGACTGATGTAATTATTCATCAAAAAACAGCTGATTTGCGAAACAGCATCGTTGTTAAATCTGATGAAGGAGAACTCAAAAACGCTGATTTTTCAGATGGGATTCAACTGGTATTGACCAATGGCAATCGATATGAAGAACTTAAGCCCAAACGTGCAGACAGGCATAAAAAACGTTACCCCCACTCTCATGTGTCGTTTGGTACTTATACGATGAATATCGACTTGCGAGATTTCAATAAGGTGGATCTCGATGAAACTAAGTATACCAATACTTACAAGATGCAAGATATCGACAGGTTAAGTTTTAGTATTGACTCCCTAGAAAACATCTTCAATAACGACAAAGAAAGTTATGTTAAAACAACCTATGTTCGTACTGGTGTGAAATCAATTCACAATACCTCTGAGATGGAAATAAGGGATTATGAAGGAGTTGACAGTGTTCATTCAAATTATAAAATCTATGCTTTGCAATCGATCATCCGGCAAGTTGAAAGCAAACTCAATACACTTGAATCAAACCTGAATAATCAAAAGAAAACCTTTTTCTTTAAAACGAAAATCATCAACCTCCATAAAATCTGGTATTACGACAAATTTATCATTGCATTCTCTGTACTGCTGATGTTTTTGATTGGTGCACCCCTTGGGGCTTTGATTCGCAAAGGTGGTTTTGGGCTTCCAATGGTTTTGGCATTGCTGATTTTTTTAAGCTATCATTTTGGCGCAACCTTCTTTAAAAACACTGCTGAAGATGGTAGTATTTCACCTTTTGTCGGGACAATCTCCCCTACCATAGTGTTGTTTGTACTGTCGGTTGTCATGATTAAGCGTGCGCGAGAAGACAAAGGGATGTTTGGGTTTAGCAATTTCACTGCAAAATTAATAACGTTTTGGCGCGCATTTATTCGCCAAGCTTCATCTGTTAAACGTATATTTGCCAAAAACTAATAGATGTCTGATTCCATTCGATTTGATGCTATTGAAGATGCAATTGCTGACATAAAAAACGGCAAGATTATTATCGTTGTTGATGATGAAAACAGAGAGAATGAGGGTGATTTTATCGCAGCCGCAGAGTGCGTAACACCTGAAATGATCAACTTTATGGCACAACACGGACGTGGATTGATATGTACGCCCATCACAGAATCGTATTGCAGTAAACTCGATCTCTACCCTATGGTTCACAACAATACTGATCCCATGGGAACAGCCTTTACAGTTTCAGTGGACTTGAAAGGGAATGGCGTAACCTCTGGTATTTCAGCTTCCGATCGATCTAAGACAGTCAAACACTTGATTCAAGACCAAGCAAAATCAGACGATTTTATTCGCCCAGGTCATGTGTTTCCACTTACTGCCAAAGAAGGTGGAGTGCTACGACGAACAGGCCACACAGAAGCAGCAATTGACTTTGCACGCCTTGCTGGTTTCAAGCCAGCAGGAGTGATTGTAGAAATCATGAATGCCGATGGCTCCATGGCAAGACTGCCTGAACTTCGTGTACTTGCTGATAAGTTAAAGTTAAAATTGGTTTCAATCGAGTCTTTAGTTGCTTATCGAATGAGGTTTGACAGCCTTATTGAAATCGTTAAAGATGATACTGTGCAAACCAAGTATGGAACGTTTCAACTCAAAGCTTTTCGGCAGAAAACCAATCAACAAATTCATATCGCTTTAACCAAAGGGGAATGGACTGAAAAGGATAAGGTGCTCACGCGTATCCAGTCCTTAAATATGACACAAAATATCATGCAAACCCTCCAAGGAAACGATGATGAGCTAGATGATATATTTAAACAATTAGTTGATAATAAATACTCTTGTTTGCTGTTTATCAATAACATAGACAATATAAAATCTGTTGAATTTTTAAGTGGTATTGCCTCCGAAACACCAAAAGATTCACTGTCAAACATGGATGAAAAAGACTTTGGGATTGGTGCACAAATTCTACACCAATTAAACATTCAGAAGTTGGCCTTACTCTCCAATAGTGATCAAATCAAACGTGTTGGCTTGGCAGGTTATGGTCTGGAAATTGTGGAATACGTTGGCTATTAAAAAAGCCAGAGTTTTACTGCCATCAGAAGGACCATGACGATCATCACAAGTTTGATAAAGCCCTCACCTTTATCGACAGAAAATCGAGAGGCTGTCCAAGCACCGACTGAAGTGCCAACAGCCAAGATCAAACCATAAAGCCAGTTGACATTTCCACTGAAAGCAAAGGTGACCAACGCAGCGATAGTATAGATAAAAACCACACCAACTTTGACTGCATTTACTCGAACGAGGTTGATTTTGTTAAAGATGTTTAGAAACAACATGATGATAAACCCAATGCCTGCATTGATAAACCCTCCATAAATACCAATGAAAAAGAATGCGATTAAACTGATAAAAAGATATTTGCCAGAGGTTCTCTCTTGGGATATATGGTCGGCCATTTTAGGTTTAAAAACCATAATCAGCACCACCACAATCATAATGATGGCAAGAATCCGATTGAAAATAGCCCCATCGATTTCAATAGCGATCCTAGCACCTAGGATGGCTCCAAAAATTGCAGCAATACCTAAGTAGATGCTAAAGGGATAGGTTTTTATTTTCTTAGATGCATAGCCGATGTTAGCAGATAAGGAGGAAACAGCAATGGCAATACGATTTGTGCCATTTGCAACTGCTGGGGGAAGACCCATAAATATCAACAGCGGAAGCGTGAGCAACGAACCACCCCCAGCAATAGTGTTGACAAAGCCAGCAAAAATACCAGCTCCAATCAGAAGAAAAATGTCGTATCCGTTTTGCATATATGATTTCAAGTAAAGTTAGTCATAATTCAAATATGAAGTAAACTTCAGTTTGCCTCATAAAAAAACCAAGTGCTACTGCACTTGGTTTTCTTTTGCGGAGAAAGAGGGATTCGAACCCCCGGAGGTTTGACCCTCAACGGTTTTCAAGACCGCCGCATTCGACCACTCTGCCATTTCTCCAGTGGGTGCAAATATACAGCCCTTTTTTTTCTTACAAAACCCCCCTTGACCATTGTTTCAACTCAGTGATTTGACAAGTGTAATACTTTAAAAGTAATCAAGTTTAATTTGCGTTTATATTGATATATATTCTCAAAACATCGTTTATCTTTACTGAAAATTAATATCACCCAATGAAAAAATCAACGCTTCTCTTCAGTGGACTCATAGCCCTTTTCTCAACTTCGTGTAGCACCCTACAATTTACTGGCACTGCGATCGAACAACTCACAACCCCATCAACAGATGTCATTGATTGGGAAAATGTCAATCAATGGCAACATGCAGATATCAGCTCAGAAAATTTCCCTGGGATGAGTGTTCATAAAACCTACGACGAACTACTGCAAGACAAAAAAGGAAAAGCAGTTGTCGTTGCTGTCATCGATACTGGCATAGACATCACACACGAAGACCTAAAAGAATCCATCTGGGTTAATGATGATGAAATACCTGGCAATCGCATTGATGATGATAAAAATGGTTATATCGACGACGTAAATGGGTGGAACTTCCTTGGTGATTCACCTGGTGATCAATACGAATTGATTCGACTCTTAAAAAAAGGAACTGCTTTTGAAAACAGAGATCTCGCAATCGAAAAATATGCTAAAATGATTCAAAAAGATGGGGTTCAGGATTCTCTCCCTCTGATTGAAAAAAACCTTGTGAACAATATCTATCATTATGAAAAAGAAGTCAAACAAGCTAATCAACTCGGGTGGAATGCTCGCATAACAGGCGATGACCCGGACAATTTTTCGCAACGTTTTTATGGCGATGGAAATGTAATGCCAAAAAGCGACGACGAACTGCATGGAACACACGTAGCTGGTATCATAGCTGCCACTCGTAACAATGATATTGGTATGGATGGCATCGCTTCAACTGCAGAGATTATGTGCTTGCGAGCAGTTCCAAACGAAGGAGATGAATACGATAAGGATGTTGCCCTGTCCATCCGCTACGCTGTAGACAATGGTGCCCAAATTATCAATATGAGTTTTGGTAAAGATTTTTCGCCACACAGTGATAAAGTCAGAGAGGCAATTGTATATGCAGCATCAAAAGGAGTTCTTTTGGTCAACGCAGCAGGGAATGATAGTGTTGATATTGATAGCGATTATAGCTATCCCAGTGATCGTTTGAACAACGAACCAGAGGTTTCTTCCAATTTTATTACCATTGGAGCAATTGGACCTGTAAAAAATCCCCTCATGGTTGCTCCATTTTCAAATTATGGGAAGGAGAATGTTGATTTGTTTGCCCCAGGAGCGATCATTTATGCACCTGTGCCGAGCGATAAGTATGAAGCCTTGAGTGGCACTTCAATGGCTGCGCCAGCTGTTTCAGGAGTTGCTGCTATCCTCCTATCCT
>CACNGE010000032.1 GCA_902619855.1 uncultured Bacteroidota bacterium | reverse complement strand
GTAAGACTGAAAACTTATAACGATCGAAAAATTGTGCATCAGAAAAACCCTTGTTTGAGACAAAGACATTTGAAATGATGAGAAGCAACAGAGGCAATGACATATCAAAATTTGGTGCCAAATATATATATATTTGTAATCTGAAAAATATAATGCCCAGACGTTCATGAATTTACTCACATACATCGTTTCGCTGCCTTTGATCTACTTCATAGCGATACTACCCTTTCGTCTATTGTACATTTTTTCTGATATCTTATCCTTTGTTCTCTATCGAATCATCGGCTATCGAAAAAAAGTGGTGCGTGATAACCTCATTCGAACTGGCTTTGGCGAAAATGAAACGCAACGCTTAGCAATCGAAAAAGCAGTATATAAGCATTTTTGTGATTTATATCTTGAGACATTTAAATCTCTTGTTTTGACCAAACATCAAATTCAAAGACGCTTTGTTGTTAAGAACTCATCCTTGCTACAAAATTATGCTTTGCAGAGAAAATCAGTCATCATGATGTGTGGACATTATGCTAGTTATGAGTGGCTTTTATCGATGGGATATTATTCCGATCATACTGCATATGGCATTTACGCACCTCTATCAAATCGATATTTCGACAGACTTGTCATCAGAGCTAGAAAACGTTATGGTGCCTATTTGATTCCTCGTCGTGAAACAGTGACGACGATCAAACATCATGCTGAAAACAATCATTTGGGATTGTATGGATTTGCGAGTGATCAGTCTCCTCAAGTGAGTAAAAAGACCTATTTCCGCTCATTTTTTGGCACTGAAGTCCCTGTCTTTACAGGTGCTGAACGCATTGCAAAAGAACACGATATCCCTGTGTTAATGGCCAAAGTGCGACGCTTAAAAAGAGGGTATTATGAAAGTGAAATTACAGTACTGGCCAATGAACCTAGAAAAACAGCAGAAAATCATATTACAGATAAGTTTACTGAGGAATTGGAATCACTTATCAAAAAAGACCCAAGGTATTATTTATGGACACACAATCGTTTTAAGCGAATGCGTACTAAAAGCGCTTGACAATATCCTGGATACCTTTAACCAATTCATCTAAACGCTGTTCCGTCTTTGCTTCAGCGTAAATGCGAATAATTGGCTCTGTATTCGATTTTCGAATGTGTACCCACCCATCTGAAAAATCAATTTTCACCCCATCAATACGTGTCACATTATTATCTGTGTATGAGCTTGCAATGGTGTTGAGAAGACTGTCAACATCGTGATTTGGAGTTAGATTGATTTTGTCTTTTCTCATAAGCCAATTTGGGAATTGACTTCGCAAAACAGAAACAGTACAATCCTGTTGACAAAGATGCGAGAGGAATAATGCAACACCAACCAAAGCATCACGCCCATAATGAAGGTTAGGATAAATCACACCACCATTGCCTTCTCCCCCTATGACAGCATTGGTTTTTTTCATCAGTTCAACTACATGGGCTTCTCCCACTGCACTCGCAATATAATCTCCTCCATATTGGCGAGTGACTTCAGCCAATGCACGAGTAGAAGACAAGTTGGACACTGTGTTTCCAGGATGTTGACGTAATACATAGTCAGCGCAAGCCACTAAGGTGTACTCTTCACCAAACAAAATCCCTTGCTCGTCCATAAAGACCAATCGATCAACGTCAGGGTCAACAGCTATACCCAAATCTGCATTATGCCTCACCACTGCTTGGGACAAGTCTGTTAAGTGTTGTTTAAGAGGTTCGGGATTGTGTGGAAAGTCACCATTTGGCTCGCAGTGTATAGGGACAACAGTCACACCCAATGCCTCTAACAGCTTTGGTATGGCAATACCCCCACTCGAATTAACGCCATCGACAACAGCTGTTAGCCCATGATTCTTAATCGATTCTACATCGACAAGTGGCAAGTCTAGCACTGCATCAATATGATGTTTCATTGCATCAGTCTCAACACAAATCGCTCCCAATTCGTTGACTGTCGCAAACGCAACGGATGATAGGTTTTTACTTATCCTATTGATTTGCTCTCCATTTTCAGCATCAAGAAACTCTCCTTTTTCATTGAGAAGTTTTAAGGCATTCCACTCTTTAGGGTTATGACTGGCAGTGAGTATAATACCTCCTTGCGCTTGATGACGTACAACCTCCATTTCGACAGTTGGTGTGGTCGATAAACCCACGTCAATCACATGGATACCCAGCGAGATAAGTGTTTGCTGGACAAGCTCTTGGATCATTGCTCCCGAGGGTCGGGCATCACGACCAACCACGACTGTCCCTTTTTGATGTTTTTGTAACAACCAAGCGCCATAAGCACTTGTAAATCGAATCACATCAACAGGAGTGAGGTTACTACCCTCTTTTCCGCCGATGGTTCCTCGAATGCCAGAAATTGAACTGATAAGTGTCATAATTCACAAAGATAATAAAGATTGTATCCCCAACATTCATATTTTTGAGAGATGAATTACCTAGGCCATATGATTCTTTCGGGAGAGGATAAAAACATTCTTTTAGGCAATTTTATTGGGGATCATATCAGCAATAAAACCCTGCATCGCTACAGTCAGTCTGTACAAGAAGGCATTCATCTACACAGGGCGATAGATTTTTACACTGATAGTCATCCCAAAAGTCGTGCATTGCGTGCTATTTTATTCGATCAGTATCGACATCGATCTCGTGTGATTTTAGACTTGTTTTACGATCATTTTTTGGCTGTTCATTTCAAGCAGTTTCATCCCCTAACACTGC
The DNA here is from genome assembly GCA_902619855.1 of uncultured Bacteroidota bacterium. Taxonomy (GTDB): domain Bacteria; phylum Bacteroidota; class Bacteroidia; order Flavobacteriales; family Flavobacteriaceae; genus UBA724. The sequence goes on along the minus strand of CACNGE010000032.1, from coordinate 13,030 downwards.
CTGTGTATGTGCAAAAGGTTTATGATAAGCTACAGCGACAATTGGGCCTTATGCCTACAAGTGCGAAATACTATTTTTTGGCGATGAAAAAATATGGGTGGCTTGAGGGTTATGCAAGTACTGAGGGCATTCGATTGGTTCTAAATCAAATGTCAAGGCGAAAAAACATAAAACGAATGGGGAATGCTGTTGATCTATTGAATGATGACTACTCCTATTTCAAAGATACTGCCTTAGATTTTTTGGAAGATGTGATTGATCATTTCGGTCTTGATTAATCAAACTAAAACTCTTTCAAAATTTTATTAAATTAAAGTATCTTGCGTGTTTGCTCATGGAAGAAAAAATTGTAGTTAAAGGCGCTCGAGAACACAATCTTAAAAACATTGATGTATCCATTCCTCGTAACGCGCTAACTGTCATCACAGGATTGTCGGGAAGTGGAAAATCATCCCTTGCTTTTGACACCTTAAATGCAGAGGGTCAGCGTAGATATATCGAAACGTTTAGTGCCTACGCACGTCAATTTATTGGGGGTATGGATCGTCCAGATGTTGACAAGGTTGATGGCTTGTCGCCAGTGGTAGCCATCGAGCAAAAAACAACGAGTAAGAGTCCCAGATCAACTGTTGGAACGATTACTGAGTTGTATGATTTTTTTCGATTACTCTATGCCAGAACTGCAAATGCCTACAGCAGTGCCACGCAAGAATTGATGGTTCAATACAGTGATGAAGAGATTGTTTCTCTTATTCACAACGACTTTAACAATCACAAAGTGATTTTGTTGGCACCTGTCGTTCGCTCTCGTAAAGGGCACTATCGAGAATTGTTTTCAAACATCTTAAAGCAAGGCTTCACTAGAGTTCGAGTGGATGGTGAATTTGTAGATCTAAAACCAGGTTATAAAGTCGATCGTTATAAGCTGCATGATATCGAAATTGTAATTGATCGTTTACTCATAGATCGAAGTATAAAAAGCTCACAGAAACAACTAAAAGAGAGCTTACAAACTGCCATGTATCATGGAAAAAATACTGTAATTTTATGGGATCAGAGCAGAGAAGAAAGTCGATTTTTTAGTCGCAATCTTATGTGCCCTACAACAGGCATTGCCTATCCTAACCCTGAGCCAAACAGCTTTTCATTCAATTCTCCAAAGGGAATGTGTCAAGACTGTAGTGGCCTTGGCATGAAGCATGAAGTAAACCTAAACAAAGTCATACCTAATGATTCTGTTTCTATTCATGTAGGTGGAATCAAGCCTGCTGGTAGTTTTAAAAACAATTGGACATTCAAACAGTTTGAAAGCATTGCACAGCGTTATAAATTCTCTTTAAAAGACCCCATTAAATCCATTTCAAAGCAAGCACTTGATGTAATATTGTATGGGGGAAATGAACGTTTTTCAGTCGCCTCCAAAACACTTGGGTTAACTCGTGAATACATGATTGATTATGATGGGATCGTTCCTTTCATTGAAGCTCAATTTAAAGATGCCCATTCATCTTCCCTCAAGAGATGGGCAAAATCATTTATGGATGAGATCGAATGTCCAACTTGTCATGGCTCGCGCCTCAACGAAGCAGCAATGTGCTTTAGGTTGGCTGATAAAAATATTTCTGAGATTTCTTCGATGGGTTTGATTGAACTTGCACATTGGGTCAACCATCTTGATGACAAACTTTCTGAAAAACAGAAAGCAATTGCTGCTGAAATCATCAAGGAAATTCAAAAAAGAATCCAGTTTCTTTTAGATGTTGGGCTTGATTATTTGACACTTCATCGAAGTTCAAAGTCACTATCAGGTGGTGAAGCGCAACGCATTCGTTTGGCAACGCAGATTGGCGCACAACTCACGGGGGTGTTATACATCCTCGATGAACCCAGTATTGGTTTACATCAAAGGGATAATGATCGACTGATCGATTCTTTGATTTCATTGAGAGATATCGGAAATACTGTCATTGTTGTAGAGCACGATAAAGAGATAATGGAGCGTGCTGATCATTTAATTGATTTGGGTCCCAAAGCAGGAAGAAATGGTGGTGAGATTATTGCACAGGGAACCCCAAGAAAGGTGAAGCAATTGAATACAATGACATCTGCTTTTCTGAATGGAAAGGAAGAGATCAGTATACCAAAAAAGCGAAGGAAAGGGAATGCCAAGTCACTTACTCTAACCAACTGTCAAGGTCATAATCTTAAAAATATCAGTGTTTCATTTCCATTGGCTACAATGATTGGCATTACTGGTGTTTCTGGGAGTGGAAAATCGACTTTGATCAATGAAACGCTTTACCCCATTTTAAACAAGTATTTTTTCAATGGGGTTAAAGAGCCTCTACCCTATGGAAAGATCACTGGACTTGAACATATTGATAAGGTGATCGGCATTAATCAAACCCCCATTGGTAGAACTCCAAGGAGTAATCCTGCTACATATACGGGTGTTTTTAGTGAGATCAGGAGTTTGTTTACAAAAACCCCTGAAGCGCAGATTAGAGGGTATAAACCAGGAAGATTTAGTTTTAATGTTGTGAGTGGTCGCTGTGAAACCTGTCAGGGAGCTGGTCTCAAAACCATCGTAATGAATTTTCTTCCCGATGTATATGTTCCATGTGATGACTGCCAAGGAAAACGATTCAACAGAGAGACACTTGAAGTGAGGTATCGAAACAAAACAATCAACGACGTACTGAATATGACAATTAATGAGGCCTGTTTGTTTTTTGAATCTATTCCAAAAATATACAGAAAGCTCAAAACGATAAAAGATGTAGGGCTTGGCTATATAAGTTTGGGACAACAATCCACTACCCTCTCAGGCGGTGAAGCCCAACGCATCAAACTCGCCTCTGAGTTATCAAAAAAAGATACTGGAAAAACATTTTATATTTTAGATGAGCCAACAACAGGTTTGCACTTTGATGATATTAGAGTTTTGCTAGAAGTGCTTCAGAAACTCGTTGATAAAGGCAATACTGTTGTAGTGATTGAGCATAATCTAGATGTGATTAAAACCATGGATTACATCATAGACATAGGACCTGAGGGAGGGGCTAATGGGGGTGAAATTGTTTGTGCAGGGACACCTGAAAAAGTTTCATCATCTACTTTGTCTCACACAGCAAAATATTTAAAACAAGAACTAAATCAATAGCGATGGATAAAAATTATGCAACAGGTTGGAACGAATTAAAAACCAAAAACTCATGGATGCTTTTCAAAATCATGGCAGAGTTTGTAGAGGGATTTGAAAAAATGGGACTTCACAATCCCTGTATATCTATTTTTGGATCAGCCCGAACACCTAATAATCATGCTGATTATCAATTGGCGAGTGAAATTGCCCAACGAATAGTCAAGATTGGTTTTGGTGTCATTACGGGTGGAGGACCAGGGATTATGGAAGCTGCAAACAAAGGTGCACAAGAAGCAGGAGGTGCCTCTGTAGGACTAACAATTGATCTGCCTTTTGAGGAAAAACACAATAATTATATCGACAAAGATCGATTGATCAACTTCGACTATTTCTTTGTTCGCAAAGTGATGTTTGTGAAATATGCGCAGGCATTTGTAGTCTTGCCAGGTGGTTTTGGCACACTCGATGAGTTGATGGAAGCAATCACACTAATCCAAACCTCCAAAATCAAAAAAATACCAATTATACTTGTTAGAACATCATTTTGGAGTGGGCTTATGGATTGGTTGAAGCAAACACTTTTAGAAAAAAATAAAACGATTGGTGAGACTGATTTTGACATCTTTAGTTGTGTTGATACTGCTGATGAAGTCGTTGATATTCTTAAAAAACATTATTCTGATACTGACACTGGCCCAAATTTTTAAACTTGAAAAAACTCTTTATAGGTATTGCACTGTTGTTTATGATTGTTGGTTTATCGCAACAGTCAAATGAGATCAATGCCACAATCGATCCCGAAAAAGGTGCTATAGAAGTTAGCCAAATAGTAACATTTGCCAATCATACCAAGAAGGCCTTAAACAATCTCTACTTGTATGATTGGAACAATGCCTATAATAACACCTCAACTCCTTTGTCCAAAAAACTTTCAGAAGAATTTAATTTTAAGTTCGAGAGATCGAGGTCGGATGAGAAAGGAAAAACAAACATACATCAAATTCTCTCTGAGAAAGGGCTCCTTGAATGGCATCGATTAGAGAAGCAAATTGACATAATCGTTGTCGATCTCATTCAACCCTTGTTACCCGGAGCATCACAAGATATTTATATCTCATACACACTGCAATTGCCCTCTTCTGCTTTCACTGGATATGGTATTGATCCAAAACAAAACATTAATTTCAGAAATGGATTTTTGCAGCTTGCTAATCAAAGTGTAGATGGGCATTGGTATCTTGATTCGAATTATGGGTTTCACGACATGAGTGCATCCCATTCAAAGAGTACATTTTCGATTTGTTTCCCTGAAAACTATACCATCATAACATCTGTAAAAGGAGATTATCAAAAGGGATGCTGGCGCATGAGTGGTGCATTAAAACACAACTTTAATTTTTATCTAAAAAAAGAACATGATTTTAGAGTGATTGCTTCATCTGGTTTTGAGATTAGAACTGACATGGCAAATGATTTTGAAAATGAAGTATATGATCAACAGATCATGCGTCGTTTTCAAGCGTATTTAAAAAGATTTTTTGGAAATATTAGCGATCAATACTTTTTGGTAGATTCAGCCTTTTATGAGCAACAACCAATAGTGGGGTTTGATGTGCTTCTAAACACCCTCAAACCAATTCCCAAGCATGAGCAGTTTGAGCTAAAATCCATACAGACACTTTTGCGAAAGCTCGTTCAATCAAAATTTCCTGGGAATTTTCGTCAAAATAAATGGATTGCAGATGGCCTGTCGCATTATCTTTTTATGCGATATGTCAAAAGGCATTATCCCACATTATCATTGATTGGAAACCTGTCACAATTACCTTTGATATCATCTTACGATTTTGCCAAAACACCTTTTTCATTTAAAACCAATTTACAAGCAGCGTTTGTTTATCGTAAAAACTTAACCCAGCCACTCAACACCCCTATTCAAAATCTCACGAAATACAACAGGAAAATCGCACATAGATCGCGTGCAGCTATGGGGCTCAAAATCTTAGAAAAAACACAAGGCAAAGCAAATATTGATGAATTTATTTTTAATGTTTTCACTGTCAAAAACCTTAAAAACCCAATGACGATTCAAGATCATTTTGAGTTGTTTTTCGCTGACAAAGCCAAGTGGTTTTATGAAGATTATGCCACAGAAACAGCATTGACAGATTATTCGATTCGTCAAAAAAACAAGTCAAATGATAGTGTTCAAGTTGAGTTGATCAATCACACCAAAGCGCAAAATCCAGTCAACGTGAGTACTTATCAAGATGGCAAATTGATTTCATCTGTTTGGGTTACAGAAGGAAAAGAAACAGAAGATTTTCTTTTGAGTACAAAGGAGGTTGACAAAATTGTTGTCAATCCAAACCAATTTGTTTTAGAGACAAATACAAACAATAATAGTCTTCTTTTGGGTAAACCATTCAAGAAAAGGAAAAAGCGTTTTCGACTGTATGAAGACATCCCTTCACCTGCATACAAATCCACCTATTTTACTCCCAATTTAACTTACAATGCTTATGATGGTTTGCTATTGGGAATGGTTTTTCACAATGGCCTTGTTTTAAATCAGCCCTCTACATTCTTTGTGTCTCCTCTTTACGCAACAAACAAAAAGAACTTAGCAGGTTCGTTTTCGTTTTTGCGTCGCTCCTATTTTCAAGACAAAAAGCTGTCTGGCATCACTTATCGATTTGATTTGAAGTCTTTCCATTTTGATGAAAACAACAGGTATTATCGCATATCCCCTAAAATCTTTGCTACTTTCAAACCTGAAGGCTTGTCGAATAATAAGCGTTCTACTGTCGGGCTACAATTGATTTCTTTACTTCGGGAAAATAGTATTCAAAAAAAATACGATGATTTTTATGTTGGTTCCCTTTCTTATGCTCTCGCCAATAACAATAGCGCAATGTCCAAAGTATTTGGTGTAAATCTTCAAGTTGGCAAATCGTTTCACAAGGTCGCTGCATCCTATCGAAATCGAAAATTCTACACAGAGGCAAGACAATACACCTACAGGTTATTTTTAGGTTTTCTCGCTGACATCAACAACAGTGGAAACTATGATTTTGGTATTTCTAGGGTCAACGATTATTCTTTTAGCTTCAACTTTTTAGGTCGTTCTGAAAGGAGTGGCATCTATAGTCAGCAATATGTACTTGCAGATGCAGGTTTTAAATCTTTTATCCCTGTTCAGTCTGCCAATCAATGGGTTTTGTCTTCCAATCTTAGCACAACGATTTGGCGTAGTTTTGAGTTGTATGGCGACATTGGTTGGATCAAAAATAAAGGTAAAATAATTGATTTTATATATGATGCTGGATTTAGTTTAAACCTTTTGCAAGACTATATAGCCTTGTATTTCCCAGTGTACTCGAATTTGGGTTGGGAGGTCAATGATGCGTCATATGCAACTAAAATTCGCTTCTCACTCTCTTTAGAAGCATCCGATATCATCTCTTTTTTTACCAGGAGTTGGTTTTAATGACAAGTTGTCACTTCGTTTTGCCATACAAATTTGTAAATTTGTGCGCCATTACCTAATGATAAACGAACTCACATCAGAAATTTCCTTTGCATCTTTTAAGAAAGAAATCCTAAAAGACTATGAGATTGTTTGCCTGAGCAGAGCTGTTAGCCTCTTGGGTCGCAAGGAAGTCCTCACTGGCAAAGCCAAGTTTGGCATTTTTGGCGATGGAAAGGAGCTTCCTCAAATTGCAATGGCAAAGGCATTTCAGAAAGGGGATTTTCGATCTGGTTATTATCGTGATCAAACTTTTATGATGGCGATCGACTGCCTTACACCTCAACAGGTTTTTGCTGGTTTATATGCGCATACAGATCCTACTAATGAGCCCATGTCTTCAGGTCGACAGATGGGTGGACACTATAACACAGACTTAATTGACGAAAATGGGTCGTGGCTTACACAAACCGATCGATACAATTCAAGTTCTGATGTGTCATGTACTGCTGCACAAATGCCTCGTCTGGTTGGTCTTGCGATGGCGTCAAAACTATATCGGTCTGAAAAACTCTTTGACAACCCCAAATTTTCAATCAATGGGAATGAAGTAGCATGGGGTACTATAGGAAATGCAAGCACAAGTGAAGGTTTGTTTTTCGAATCTTTAAACGCTGCTGGCGTTCATCAAATACCAATGGTTATTAGCGTTTGGGATGATAATTATGGTATTTCAGTTGACAACAGTTTTCAGACAGTTAAAGAGAGTATTTCAGAAGCCCTTTCAGGGTTTGAACGAAACGAAACAAAAGCTGGTTTTGAGATTTTTTCAGTCAAAGGCTGGGACTATCCAAATCTAATACACATCTTCCAAAAAGCAGGAGAAATCGCAAGAACACATCATATTCCTGTACTGATTCATGTAACAGAACTCACACAGCCACAAGGTCATTCCACTTCTGGTTCTCACGAAAGATACAAATCTGACAATCGTCTGAAGTGGGAAAAAGAAAACGATTGTAATCTCAAATTTAAATCTTGGATAATTGACAACAATATTGCTACCGAAGCAGAGCTGGAGGCAATTGAAACATCAACCCAAAAAGAAGCAAAAAAAGCAAAAGAAAATGCATGGGAAGCCAGTTTAGAACCCATCCGAAACGAAGCAAAACAGCTTACCAATTATCTTTCTGATACAGGTGATGAAGGTCTAGTTAAAGAAGGACTAAGACTGTTGAAAGACAAATCGATCAATCGTAAAAAAATCGCATCCTTTGCGCGTAAATCATTACGAATATTGCGAAAACAACCCCACTCTCAAACTGAGAAATTGCAATCATGGATTGCCAATTATTTTGAAGAAATACAGCCAAAATTCAGTTCCGCTTTGTATAACGAAACCAAAACATCTTCCCTATCAGTGAAAAAAGTTGAGGTGTCGTATGAGGATGACGTACCCAAGGTCGATGGCAGAATCATACTTCGAGATAACTTTAAAGCACTGTTTGAAAAGCATGAGAATTTACTTGTATTTGGAGAGGACACAGGTAAGATTGGTGATGTCAATCAGGGTTTAGAGGGTTTGCAGTCCCTGTTTGGTGTTGAGCGAGTCGCAGATCGTGGCATTCGTGAAGCAACCATTGTAGGCGAAGGAATCGGAATGGCACTACGTGGGCTTCGACCTATTGCTGAGATTCAATATTTGGATTATGTATTATATGCACTTCAAATCATGAGTGATGACTTGGCGACTTTACATTATCGCACCAATGGAAAACAAGTATGCCCACTGATTGTTCGAACGCGAGGACACAGACTCGAAGGGATTTGGCATTCAGGCTCTCCCATGGGAAGTCTTGTACACAATCTTCGGGGTATGTTTGTGCTCGTTCCTCGCAATATGACGCAAGCAGCAGGGATGTACAATACACTTTTAGAGGGCAATGACCCTGCCCTTGTTATTGAATCTTTAAATGGATATCGCTTAAAAGAAAAACTACCTAACAATCTTGGAGACTTTTGTGTTCCACTTGGGGTTGTTGAGACAATTCGCAAAGGAAAAGACATGACTGTCGTTTCGTATGGCTCCACCCTTCGAATTGTTCTTGAAGCAGCTGATGAACTCGCTAGCTTAGATATTGACATCGAAGTGATTGACGTGCAATCCTTAACACCTTTTGACTTGAACCACGACATTCGCAAAAGCATCCAGAAAACCAATCGTGTGTTGGTTGTTGATGAGGATGTTCCAGGAGGAGCAACAGCTTATATTTTAAACGAATTGTTGGAAAAACAGCAGATATTTCCCCTGTTAGATAGCAAACCAAAGGCACTATCTGCCAAAGAACATCGCCCAGCCTATGGTTCTGATGGAGATTATTTTTCAAAGCCAAGTTTAGATGATATTATCGAAACTGTATATGAAATAATGCATGAGTTCGATCCAAGGCAGTTTCCCCTCTAACTCTATCCCCCAATATCATTAATCAACTGCCTAAGTATCGCTTTTTCAGGGATTGAATCAACCCCAAGTCCTTTGCAATTCAAATCAGCTGTTCTTATTTTTTCAAGTATACAAGATATCGATTTCATCGGATAGCGACGTGCTGCCAACTGATACTCCTTTACTGCAAACTCTCGAATACCCAACACTCGAGACACGTGACTTGGGTTATGATTTTCCAAACCATGATACTGTAGCAATTGCATAAAAAATTGATGCAACGCAGATAGAGTTACAATAATGGGATGCTGTCGAGGGTGTAATGAGAAATAATGACAGATCTTTTGCGCATGTGATACATTGCCAGCCCCTAAGGCTCTTCGTAATTCAAAATTGTTGAAATCCTTGCTAAAACCAATATGCTCCTCGATATGGTGTTCTGTGATCTCATTCTCACGATCAACAAGTAGGATCAGCTTCTCCAACGATTGATCGATCGCACTTAGATGAGTTCCCAAACATTCGACCAAAAGGTGCGATGCCTTGAGATTGATAGTTCTTTTTTTGGTCTTAACCCAGCGTTGTATCCAATCTGGCACCTGATTTTCATAAAGCTTTTTGCTCTCAAACAATATAGATTGACCCAGCAATGACTTGTACAGTTTTTTTCTTTTATCAAGCGATTTATATTTGTAGCACACCACCAAAATCGTTGAGGGTTGAGGATTGGAAACATAACTCTCCAATTGATGAATGACTCGAGACAATTCTTGTGCCTCTCGCACAATAACCAACTGGAATTCTGCCATCATTGGAAACCTTTTTACAGCATCGACAATCTGTTCAATTGTAGTGTCTTTCCCATACAAAATGGTTTGGTTAAATGAGCGTTCTTCCTCAGAAAGAACTGTTTGATGCAATTCTTTTTCAATAAGATCGATAAAGTAAGGCTCCTCGCCCATCAAGAAATAAATGGGAGAAAATTGCCTCTGCTTTATCGATTTAAAAATATCTTGTATTGAGTTCAATGTTTTTTTTCAATTTTGCAATATGCAGAAACTAGCATTTCAGCCATATTCACTGGTAACCAAAAGTAGTAAAAACAACCGTTACATCTTTGATCTAATTCGTAAAAAATTTGTGGTCTTAACTCCAGAAGAGTGGGTTCGCCAACACGTGGTGCACTATTTATTGAACGAGAAAAAAGCACCCAAGTCGTGGATCAATGTCGAAAAGCAATTTACACTTGCAGGCTTGAAAAAAAGGTTTGACGTTATTGTTTTTTCAGTGGATGGAAGTGTGCAACTATTGGTTGAATGTAAAGCACCGAACGTACCTATTTCACAAGTGAGTTTTGATCAGATCGCACGCTATAATATGAATTTCAATGCACAATATATGATGATTACCAATGGACTGAATCACTATTATTGTAACTTTGACTACAAGAACCAACAATATCACTTTTGCGAGGATTTGCCCATACTAAGCCCCCATTGAAATGAAGGTTGCTATTCTGATACTAAACCATAATGGAAAGCAACTGCTATCATCTTACTTAGAGTATGTTGTTGCTCATAAAGATGATGCAGAAATATGGGTCGTTGACAATGGATCAACGGATTATTCAATTGATTTTATAAAAAACAACTTTCCAGGTGTTAAGACTTTAATTCTGGATCAAAATTATGGCTATGCAAAAGGATACAATCTGGCGATTTCCAAAATTGATGCAGATCTGTATTGCTTCCTCAATAACGATGTTCAAATCTCTTCCCCTTGGGTCGCATCTATGAAAGTGCTGTTTTTAGAACATCAGTCACTTGGCTTTGCGCAACCCAAAATTGTCTCCTTACATGACAAATCAGTTTTTGATTATGCTGGTGCTGCAGGTGGTTATCTAGATATTTTAGGTTTTCCCTATTGCAGAGGTCGGTATCTAAATTATTGTGAAAAAGATAAAGGACAGTATGACAATCAGCAATATGTAACTTGGGTTAGTGGTGCTGCTTTTTGGGTTCGAAAAACAACTTTCAATCAGTTGGGTGGTTTTGATGAAGGTTTTTTTATGCACTTTGAAGAAATTGACTTGTGTCTTAGAGGAAAGGCAGAGGGTTGGTCAGCAATGTGCAATGGAACAGTGAAGGTAGCACACCTTGGCGGTGGAACACTAGCAACAAGTCATCCAAAAAAACTCTATTATAATATTCGTAATTCACTTTGGGTCTATACCAAAAACATTCGCTTAGTGCCATTGCTATTCATCATCCTATTCCGACTTGGCTTTGATTTTCTTCTTGGAATCTTCTTTTTTATCACGCTTCGGTTCGGCCATGTTTTGGCGATTGTCAAGGCACATAACTCCTTTTTTCGGGTCTTTCGACAAGCATGTAAACATCGAAAAAAAACTATTTCTCCTTTCCGATTGCAAAGTGTTTTTCTAAAATTTTTGACTGCCAGAACAAGTGCTAAATAATTTTCTCTGTAAAAAAGCGTTTGAATAAGGGAAGATTAATCTTATTTTTAATAACTTTGGACAAAATTAAAATCATAGTAATGAAAAAAATAATCGTTTTACTTGTAGCATTCCCAATCCTATTTACATCATGTGTACCCCAGAAAAAATATGCTGCTCTTGAAACTCAACAAAAAGAAACGCAAGATTTGTTGAACTCTACAACTGTTGAGCTCAATGCTTGTTTAGATGAAAAAGCGGCTACCGATGCTTCGATCGCTGAACTTCGTAAGCAAAATCAGTTTCTCATTGAGAACAACCAAGACCTCATTAACAATATGGGTAACCTAACGACATTGACTAAGAAAGGTGCTGATAACCTTGAGCGCTCTCTCGAGTCATTGAAAGAAAAAGATCTGACAATTAGAAGAATGCAAGATGCTGTAACACGCAGAGATTCAGTTACTCTCGCGCTTGTAACAGCCTTAAAAAGTTCGCTTGTTGATGTCAATGACAGTGATATTGAAATCAATGTTGAGAAAGGTGTTGTATTTATCTCTATCTCTGACAAAATGGTGTTCAACTCAGGTAGTAACAGAATAACTCAACGTGCGAAAGAAGTACTTGGAAAAGTTGCTAAAATCATCAATGACAAACCAGAATTTGAGTTTATGGTTGAAGGTCACACAGATGACAGACCTATTAGCAACGAAATGTTTGAAGACAACTGGGATTTGAGTGTGAATCGAGCAACATCTATTGTCAGAGTTCTTCAAAAAGAATTTGGCGTTGCGCCTGAGCGTATGATCGCTGCTGGACGTAGCTCCTACATGCCTGTTGATGACAACGAAACTGCATCAGGTCGTGCAAACAACAGAAGAATTAGAATTGTTTTACTTCCAAAATTAGATCAGTTCTACAGCTTATTAGACGAAGCGATGGCTGCTGCTACTGAATAGTAAACAGTCGATCTCATAACATTCAAAATGCAACCTTCGGGTTGCGTTTTTTTTGCTATTAAAACACCCCTGCCCCTTGCCGAATGATTTCTGGCTTATTGCTAGACAAATCCACAACTGTAGAGGGCTTATTGCCTCCAAAACCGCTGTCGATAAACAAATCGACATTAGAACCCCAGTCTTGCTCAATCTCATCAGGATCAGTTGTGTAGTCACGTACCTCATCTGCATGGTGAAGTGATGCTGATGCCAATGGTTGGCCTAAGGCGGCGATTAAACCACAAATACCTTCATGATTGGGAATGCGAACACCAATAGAATTGCGCTTGCCCAAAGCCTTTGGAAGTTTTTGAGTAACAGGGAGAATAAATGTAAATGGACCTGGCAAATATGACTTGAGGACTCTAAAGGTCGCATTGTCCATTTGACCTGTGTATTCTGCTGCTTGAGAGATAGAAGAACAGACCAAGCTCACAGGTGGTTTTGTCTTTTTGGCGTTCTTAATTTTTGCCAATTTGGATAATGCAGTGGTATTTAAACTTGCACATCCAAGTGCATA
>CACNGE010000031.1 GCA_902619855.1 uncultured Bacteroidota bacterium | reverse complement strand
CATCGGGTTATGTTGATCCTGACACAGGAATAACACAAGAGCAAAACCAAGTTGCTTATCTGCACGCCTCCGATGAATCGTATGCACTAAAGCTAAGATATAATCACTATGTACCCGAAGCCGTTAGTTATGATGATCGACTTGGTATGAGCGTAAGACTAGTGAGGGATTATACTCAAGAGATAAATACTGATTCATCATTAAATGCTTCTTATGGTAAACCATTAGAAGCAACCCCAATTATATCTGCTAGCCCATATAGCTATTCTCAAAGTTTATATCCCAAGGAAATTCTGGGGGATCTTAAAACAATAAATAAGATTACTTGGTTAATGCGTACTGATCAGACACTTGGAAATTACAGTGATGAATGGGAAATTTATATAGCAGAAACCGACGATACTCAATTAGGTACTAATGCATGGCTTTCACATTCTGATTTCACTAAGGTTTTTCATGGCAATGTAAAAGTGTCATCTCAAATCTTTGGGCCTTATATATACGGAACACAACGAAAGCAAATTGTAGTAGATCTTGACAAAGAGTTTACAAGGAATCCAAATAAGAATCTAGTTATTGCTGTTAGAGATATCAAAGCTAACAGTAACTCTCCATCAACTACTTTTGAAACGAGAAGGCATAATAATCCAAACCATCGAAAAACATTGACGCTAGGTTCAAATGATCTAATAGATTTAGCCTCACTACCTACTAATCCAGCTTCTTCATATAATAACCCATGGATATTTTTAGAGGGGACAACCGAATCAGGAATTGAATACTCGCAATCAACCATCACTAATGATGCTGGAAGGTTAGCTCCCGGGGAAACAGAAACTTACACAGCTACATATACAATCACTCAAGACACATTTGATTCTGGTGGAGTTTCTAACTCTTTGACTGTATCTTTTGAAAATGATGATGGGGATATCATTTCGGATGTTAGTGATAATGATAATGATGAGACAAATGGAGGGGACACTCCAACAGATGATTCGTTTACGCAGAACCCATCTGCTACAGTCTTAAAATCAGTTACTGTTATTGATAATGGAGATACTTTTGATGGACTTGATGATCTACTTCAATATCAAATTGAGATAAAAAATACTGGTGATGTTACCCTTACTAATATTTCACTATTAGACACACTTACCGATTTTGCAGGTGAGGACTTAACCTTAGTAGATGGGCCAACATATTTATTTAACGGAACCAAAGGGATTGATGCATCAAAAATTGATAGGTTTAAAGTAGGGGATAATTGGTTTGAGCTTGTAAGAGAGAAAAAGACCTATTTACAGGCAAAAGCGCTTGCTCAAAAAAGAGGGGGTAAATTATATCGACTCAAGCTTAACTCAGTTGGTGATTCTACAGAAAAAGATGTATTGATTCAGCAAATTCTTGACACCCTTCAATACAGACAAGATGACTTATCAAATACTGTAATCAATGAGGATGACCCTACTTCAACTACTCCGAAAAACTACTTATGGATTAATGGCGAGGATATAGACCAAGAAGGTTATTGGAATCATATTGACTTTGACGGCACTAAAGTTCCATGGGAAGATTTAATGATTAGTTTCACAGCTGCTCAACAAGATGATGAGAATGGAGTCACAATGGCTGAGAATAATCTGAATGAGCAAGATGCACTTGGCTGGGCTCTAACAGAACCATACGGATGGAATGATGTTGATGTTGATAATGAGCTTTATTATGTTATTGAGTATGGTAGTAATAATATTGACTGGATTGGATCTGGACAGACAACTTTAGAGCCAGGTGAATCGATGCTATTCTCTGCTGAATTCAAAATTGATGATCAGGCAGTTGAAGCAGGAGGGGTTAAAAACAGAGCTACTGCCACGCTTACTAAACCAGATGGAGATCCTTTGGTTGTACAAAGTGATGACCCTAATACAGCTGAAGAAGACGATTCGACTGACGTTGAGCTAATTTATCCTTCGATTAATGTCATTAAAACAGTTGATAAAATCAGCAGAACGGTTGGTGGGGTTACAACTGACACCATTGCGCAAAATGAAGTCATAGCAGGGGATAAGATTACATTTAATATTGAAGTTGAAAACACAGGAAACAAACCTGTTGTTAACCTAGAGGTATTTGACACGATCACGGACTCTAGAGACATGCATAAGGTTAGACTTACCAATTATATTGT
The DNA here is from genome assembly GCA_902619855.1 of uncultured Bacteroidota bacterium. GTDB lineage: Bacteria > Bacteroidota > Bacteroidia > Flavobacteriales > Flavobacteriaceae > UBA724. The sequence continues at coordinate 14,333 of CACNGE010000031.1, read as the reverse complement.
AATATCAGACGGCGGGGTTGCTGTTGATGAAACGGATGCAGATACTGCCAATGATTTCGATGGTGAACTCGGGGTAGGGGAATCACTTATTTACCAAATTGATTATGTAATTGCGGACTCTCTCTCTATTGTACCAATTATTATAAACTCCGCCAAGGTAGTGGGGCAGACGATTGTAAATGAGGGAGAGGCAGATGAGTATATATTAGAACCGTCTGACATTTCTGACGATGGACTCACAGGCGATGATGATACTGGCGATGACCCAACAAAAGTTTATTTAGCACCTAATCCTGTTATTGAGGCAATAAAAACAATTAGTCAAATTAAAAAGGCTCCTGATTTTATTGATGATGTAGCACAGGGGGATGTAAATATTGGAGATAAGGTCTTTTTTGACATTGTAGTAGCCAACAAAGGGAACTGGCCACTTGTAAACATTCAAGCTGTAGATACAATCACTCACTCAAGAGGAGGCACTAAGGACATACTCAACGATGCATTACAACTTGAATCTGATGCAGGGGTGTTAATTACAAATGCAGAACCATTCGACAATGTCTTATCGGCAGGCGACTCACTAGTTTATAAACTTGAGTACATAATTCCATCGACTGCTGCGATTTCACCAATTTTATCAAACTCTTTTGAGATCACAGCAGATGTAGAAACTGACTATGACGGAGATGAGGTTATGGAACTTTACGAAACAATCTCTGACATCTCTGATGATGGTGACACAGGAGATAGTGACACAGGAGATGACCCGACTGACATATTGATGACTCCACTTCCTGATCTTGAGGTGATAAAGACTGTTCACGAAATTTTAAGAAAAGATACTGATGGAAATTACTCAATTCAAGTCAATGATAATGTACAAGTTGAGGACAAGATAATATACCATATATCTGCAATCAACAATGGTAACTGGCCACTTGTGGTTGATAAATTTGACACGAACGATTTATCTAACCCTCCAAGTATTCGTGATACGATTGTAGATTCAAATGGAAATAACAAGCTTGGTCTAACCCCAATAATCTTTGAAGACGCAGGGGTGACTGTAGATCAAAATTCTTTTGATGGGGAGATAGCAGCTGGAGACACAATAAAGTATGTGGTTGAATATGTTATTTTGAGTTCTTCTTCAAATGCCGCATTTATTTCGAATTACGCTGAGGTAACAGCAGAAATTTACAAAGATGAGACTTTGGTTGATACCATATCTGATCTTTCTGATGATGGTGACACTGGAGACGAAGATACAGGTGACGACCCTACTGATGTGGACCTTGCACCAGATCCTCAGATAACTGTTACAAAGACAATTCAAGAAATTTTAAGAAAAGATGCTGATGACGAGTATACCATAGTCGTCAGTGATGATAATCTTGAGGTTGATGACCTAGTGAAGTATACGATTCTTGTAGAGAATACAGGAAACCTGCCGCTGACTAATCTTGTATTAAATGATTCATTGTATAATTTGCAAAACGAGTTTAGCTTAGAGCTTAGCCTAACTTATGATAGTGCTATTAACCCAAGTGTTGCGGATTGGGTTGAAAATGAAGTTGGTACACTGATTCCAGGTGAAATTGAAACCTATACTACTGAGCATTCAATTGCTCAGATTGATATTGATAGTGGAGGAATATTAAACTCAGTTTTTGCAACTGCAATTGACCCAGATGATACAGCAGTTAATGATGTTTCAGATGGAGACACAGATAGTGAAGATGGAGATGGGGATTTAGATTTTGAAAATGATCCTACAAAGACTTTAATTTCTCAATCACCTTTAATTGAAGTCACTAAGACGCAGAGAATAAGAGAAAAAGATACTGAGTTTATTTCATTTGGTGGAACCACAGGCACATTACTAAGCAATTGGAATAATAATGGCATAAGTGGAAAAACAAACTTTAATGATGGCTTTATGTCTGTTCGTTCTATTTCTAAGCCTGGGGATTATTTTGAATTTAAAACTCGGGGAATGAATCACCGAGATTTTGACTTTGGGATTGTTAACACAAATGACTTTTCAATAGATGAAATCAAAGAATATTTTGATGCATCACATGAATTAAATACTCAAGAGCCACGTTCAAAGTTCTTCTACTTTGGAGCATTTTATGAAGATAGTGGAGATAGGCTTACATGGGACCCCAATAATATATATGTAGATCCTCAAGGCTCATCTTCTAATTTCACAAAATTGGGGCATAATGATTACGAATTTAATCCAAGCTTTAGAAGGATGAGATCTGTATCAAGGGTACGAGTGGGATTTGATGAAAACGGAAAGCCAACTATATGGACTTACTCATTAAATCCAGGATCTAATAATTTAGCTGGTAGTGATAATAGTGAACACCCAAATCCAACTTATGAATATTTGAAACAATTGTCTTTAGATGAATCATTTGATCCTGACGCAGAATATCACTTTATCTTCAGGGTGTGGAATGTTTATGAAGATTATATTGATAAGTTAGAGATTAATACAGAAGATGGGGGAGTTCTGTTTGATGAAATTGTATATGATATTACTGTTGAGAACACAGGAAATGTAACACTAAGTGATTTAGAGTTAAAAGATCATTTACAAGAATATACATTAAACAACTCTTTCACTCTTGATGAGCAAAGTGCAGCAGATACAAATTTAGATATAGATCAAACTTATTACTACAGCCTTTTAGATGGTGAAACATCAATTGACAACACTGAAGATAAAGGGGTACTAGCACCAGGTGAAAAAGAGGTATATAAAGTTCGGTTCACCGTTGACCAAGCTGCAATTGATTCGAAAATTCTACTGAACTCTGTAGAGGCAACAGCAAGTTCACCTCCTGATGGAGAGGGTGATATTCAAGATATTTCGGATGGAGATTCTGATCCACTTTTAGATTCTGAGTATATAGTTGATGGAATTACTGATAATGATCCCACAGTAACTATCCTTGAAACAAATCCTTCTTTAGAGGTTATTAAAACGGTATCGGCCATTTATGATTCAAGCGAACAAGCAAGAGACATCGGCTCCAATGTTGATTTAGGTGATCGGATAGTCTATTCAATTACTGTTACAAATACCGGGGATACAAATATCACAGACATTGATTTAGTGGATCAAATTTCTGACGGTAGAGGAAACGTGATTAAAGAACTCTCAGAAACTTTCTCATATTACCAAAGTCTGACAGGGTTAAAAAATCTAGAGGATTATTATAATGCTTTAGCTCCAACAGAGTATGTGAACTTTACAGTTAGCTATACCGTTGATGCAGATGGTTATGGAACTGAATTATTAAGTAACTCAGTTACAGCGACTGGTTCAACTGGAGGTGAAACAGGAAATGTTGTAGATATTTCTGATGACGGTGATACAGGACCTGATGATACTGGAGACGACCCGACAATTGTTTACACATCTCCTGATCCGAAGATGCAAGTGGTGAAAACATTTGAGATTCTCGATAATGGGGATGATATAGATGGCCAGGGTGATACAGTTAAGTTTAAAATAACGGTTACCAATACAGGAAATAGGGAACTATCAGGCCTTACCCTAAACGATACGCTTGAGAATAATGTTCCAACAGACTTAAGTGCTGAACTTGAGGGGCCATTCCAAACGGATTCAAGTCTTGGCTCAGCTGAAGGCACCCTTAAGATTGACGAAGTTGCAGAATATATCGCATTCTATGTTATCACAGAAGCTGATGCGAATAGTGGTAAATTAATAAATACAGTCACAGCCACAGCGTCTAGTCCAGGAAATACTGACGATGTTGAAGATGTTTCAGATGATGGAAATGAGCTCTTCGATGGACCAGACCCAGATGATGATCCAACGAATGATCCTACGGTTGTCAACATCAATTCAGATGCAGCTATTAAAGTTGTAAAGACAGTTCATGACATTTTAGACAATCCTCTCGGTACACCTGATGGGGTACTAGGTGCTGATGATATAATTGTGTACCGAATTACTGTTGAGAACATTAGTGATGTGGAAGCTGAAAACACCACTCTGAAAATTACAAATCTAACCGATGTATTGGTCAATGGAGATTGGGATAACACATTAGCAGGCCAGCTTTCATATACTAGCCCAATTACATATTTATCTAGTCCTGCTCCTCCTTTAGGGTCAACAGTTGATAGCCTTGTTGTTAATGACAAATTAACCTATGAAGCTAGATATACCATTACATCGGCTGATGTTTCATCTGAGTTTTTAAGTAACCAAGTATTGGTAGAAGCTAAAACGCTTGACGAGGTTACAACAGTTTATGATTTGAGTGACGATGGTAATAATTTCGATGGGAACACTTCTGATGATGAGACAATTACTGAACTAACTTTTGACCCTTCTATTAAAGCTACCAAAACCTATTCAATCATTGGAGATGGTGATGATGACCCTGAAGTTGGGGAGACGATTCAGTTTACCATCAATGTGAAAAACACAGGTAACGTTTTATTATCAAATATTACAGTTGACGATATATTTTCTGACCTCAATCAAACGACTAATGCATTAAGTCTGAACAATCCACCACAATTTGATTTTAATGATGATGGGTCACCCCAGGGAAGTTTGAAAGCTGGTGAGACTGCTAGATATTCTGCATTCTTTACAGTTAATCAACTTGCTGTTGATTTAGGGGGGGTACGAAACCAAGTAACTGTTACAGCAAGTAGCCCTAACAATACAGATGATGTTGAAGATGTTTCAGATGATGGTGATGATGATGACGAAAATTTAGTCAACGACCCTACTGAAGTTCCAATTACAAGACTGCCCGAGTTATTGGTCACAAAAGTCGTAGATAGTATTAGCCATCCAATTGGTAATGACAATACGATCACTGATTTGTTTGATACCATATATTATAAAATAAGTGTTGAAAACACAGGAAATGTGACGTTGACAAATGTCACAGTTGAAGATGTTTTAGAAAATGCTGATGGGTTACCACTTACTTTGACTACACAACCACAGTGGAGTAGTTCTAATGCAGGTTCAAGTTCTGGAACTCTGAAGCCTAATGAAACTGCGATTTATCTAGCCACATACACCATTGATTCAGCGGGAGCAGATTCAGGCGGAATTATCAATACTGCCAATGTCACAGCGAGTTCACCAATTACAAGCAACGATACCTTTGGTTCGGGATCGATTACAACTACAACGACAGAAGCTCCATCAATTTTTGTTGAGAAAATTTATACGATTATCGAAAACGGTATAGCTGGATATAACCCCAACGATATTGTTCAATATGAGTTTAGTGTTGAAAATACAGGTAATGTAACACTTACAAATGTTGATTTCACGGATGTATTTACTAACAGAAAGACTATTCCTGAATCACTTGACTTTACCAATGGACCTTTCTACACAGGGGCATCATTAGGCTCTGCAGATGGAACACTTAAACCTGGAGAGAAAGCCAATTATATGGCCTTGTTTAATCTCACTCAAGATGCTGTAGATGCTGGCGGACTCGATAACTCAGTCACATTTACAGCTCAAAGTCCGGATGGAGTTGAAGTTACAGATAGTGACCAAGCAGAGCTGATAATCACTCCAATTAAATCTCTTGAGGTCATAAAATCAGTTGAAACAACAGACAATAATGGAGATAACATTATTGGAGGTGATGATCTTTTGGAGTATACCATCACGGTTACAAATACCGGTAATGTCACACTGACTGACCTTACTATAACCGACACCTTTACCGATGGTGATACGCCAGCTAACAACCTATTATTCGATGATAATACGGTTATCCCTCAGTTGACAGGATCAACAGATAATACGTCTAATAGTACAACATTAAACGTTGGTGAGACAAAAACCTATACAGCTACATACACTGTTGAAGAATCAGCAGCAGCAACAGGCAGTATTGAAAATCAAGTATTGGTTCAAGCAAGAAGTCCGGAGAGTGCGACACTTGATGTAAATGACCTAAGTGATGATCCTGCAACTGAAATAGCTGACGATAAAACAATCGTATCAACAGAATTCATATCGGACATTAAAGCAACCAAAACATATTCAGTAAGCGATATAAATAATGACAACAAAACAGGTGCAGGAGATCAGGTTACTTATACGGTAACAGTTGAAAATAAGGGGAACACGGTGTTAGACTCCTTAGTCATCAACGATACCTTTAAAAATGGTGACGACGTTCTACTCTATTTTGATGATGATACTGTTCCAACAAACGACCTGATTTATGTTAGTTCATTAATCAATGATGCAACGATTATTGATGATGTAGCAGACCAAGGTGTATTATTAGTTGGTGAGGTAGAAACTTACACTGTGGTCTATGATATGATAACAGCTGCCGATGAGGAGTCTGGTAGTCTTATCAATACAGTAACCGTGACAGCAAAGAACTCTGAGGGAGAGATTGTTGAAGATATTAGTGACAATGGCATCTTTGGAGACGGGAATGTAGAGGATGATGAAACTGTGATAACATTTGCTCCTAACCCAGAGTTAAGGGTCACTAAAGTTGACTCCATTTCTATTGATGCAATTAACGATGGAAAAGGGCCTGAAACCGGTGATACTATTTTATATACGATTACTATTGAAAACACTGGCAATGTTACCCTTTCTGGGATTAATCCAACAGACGAAATAAGGGATGGTGATGGGGTGTTGATTGGAGATGGAATCTTGGCACTGTTGTATGACGATAATTACATTGGTGACAATGACGATCTGGGTCCATCATCAGAGGGTATTTTAATTAGTGGCGAACGTGCAGTTTATACCGCTACATATCAAATCACACAAGAAGTAGAAGAAACCGGTTTTGTATCAAATGTTGTAACTGTTACTGCAAATGGTCCTGATGATGTAGGAAGTATCACAGCAGTTAGTGATGACCCTGACACAGAAGAAGAGGGAGATCCAACGGTTACACAAATGCATGCCAGTCCGAACATGACGGTTGTTAAAACCGCAACAGTAGTTGATGGAGATGATGAAACAATCTTGGCTGGAGACCTAATCCAATTTAACATCGCAATCACAAACACGGGTAATGTTGATCTTATTGATTTAACATTAGAAGACACATTAAAAGATGGTTCTGGCGATACGATTTTAACTGATGGCTCAGCATTGCTGCCAACTTTATTCTCTGGTTCTGATCAAGATTCTCCAAGAGGTTCATTGAAAGTTGGGGAAACGGCAACTTACCTAGCATATTATCTCATATCACCAGAAGTAGCCAGTACAGGTTCGATTCATAACCAAGTGTTAGCCAAAGCAAAAATACCTGGAACTAGTTCCGGATTTGATGTTGAAGTACTGTCAGATGATGGAATTGTTGAGACCCCAACAGATAATACAACCACAGATGTTTATATCACCGCTGACCCATCCATAGAGGTGACCAAAGAATACACATATTCGGATAACAATAGTGATGGTAAGATTGGACAAGGCGATACAATAAATTATGAGATTACTATAGCAAACACAGGTAATGTTAAATTAATTAACCTCACTGTTCTTGATACAATCGTTGACAATAATAACAATCCACTTTCGCTGACATTGAATGCAGATGGGGATAGCTTAATCTTATCGTCAGGTTATGAAAATGATGAATTAAATAGTGGAGCATTTGCTGTCTATACAGCAACTTATGTAATCGAAGAATCTGCAGCCAATTCAGGGGCGATTATCAACCAAGCATTTGTTACAGCTGAAACCGCTCAAGGTCAGTCTGTAGCGGACACCTCAGACAATGGTGACGATACAGACGGTAACGAAGAGGACGACCCAACTATTACGCCAATTGATGCAAACCCTGGTATTGAAGTCATTAAAACAGCTGACATCACTAGTAATGCAGTAGTCAACGACACAATTAACTATACGATTACAGTTAAAAACATAGGAAATGTCAACCTTACATTTGACCCAACTGAAGATATTTTTGATAAGCTCACTGATGGAGATAATAATGACTTAGATTACACAACGTATCTATCAACAAGCGACGATTTGAGCTCCATTGCTCCAAGTGAAACCGTTACATTCACAGCAAGCTTTATAGTGTCGGCTGAAGCTTCAATTTCAGGAAGAGTTGAAAATCGAGTCACGGTATTTGCTCATACCCTTGATGGACTCAATACGGTATTCGATATTTCAGATGATGGTGACACAGGGGATGGAGATACTGGAGAAGATCCAACGATTACAACTATGTTGGCTGACCCCAAGATTGAAGTGATTAAAACCCAAGAAATTATTGATGATGGTGATGACGTTGTTGGTGGATTAAGTGATTTAGTCAAGTACACAATTACAGTTGAAAATATAGGTAATGTTGATATCACTAACCTCGCGGTGAATGATGTTCTTTCCTCAATTGATCTAAATAATACAATTTATGATTCTTCTTCACCAAGTGATGATGTATTCTTTGATGGCCCATATTTCATAGGTTCTGAAAAAGGCGCATCAGTTGGAGAACTCGTCGTTGGGGATACCGCAACATATCTTGCATTCTATAGAATCACGCAAGAAGATGTAGACGGCGGCGGAATCTCAAACACTGTCAAAGTAATTGGAACAAGCTCTGAAGGCAATGTCGAAGACGATTCCGATGATGGTGATACAGGCGATGGTGATACTGGAGATGACCCAACGGTATTGTCAATTACATCTGACCCTGGCATAGAGATCACTAAAAAAGCTGAAGTCACTATAGATGATGATGGAGAAGTTGGAGTTGGAGACACGATTACCTATACCATTGAAGTAACAAACACTGGTAATGTAACACTCACCGATGTGTTTGTCGAAGATAATATGACAGCGGGGGATGAAGTTACTGTTTTAGACTTGACCACTCCAATTACTCCAGCGGATTCACTTACAATTAATGTAGGGGAGACAAAAACTTATACGGCAACATATGAAATCAGTCAAGCGGCAGCAGATAGTGGAAGAATTATCAATACTGCAACTGTTACGGGAACAACTCCTTCTGGAGACGAAATTAAGGATGATAGTGACGACCCAACGACCACGGCTGAAAACGATCCGACTATTGTAACCATACAACCAGAGCCGTTACTAGAAATCACAAAAGCGGCAGTGGTCGATGATGGAGACGATGATATTTTAGGAGTAGGAGATACAATAACTTACAACATAAGAGTTAAGAATACAGGAAATACTATCCTTACTAATGTGTCCATATTGGATACCTTGACAACATTACAAGGGCTGAGTTTATCACTCGATAGTATTCCACAGTTCGTTGAATCTTATAAGAATGGGGTAATATTCGCTTCTACATCTTTCCCAACTACACCTACATTGCAAGTAGGTGAAGAGGTTGAGTTTGCAACCACATACACCATTGCTCTACCAGCGGTTAATGCAGGTGGAGTTTCGAATACAGTTACTGCAACGGCTCTTGACCCTGAAAGCAATCAAATTCAAAAAACAATCAGTGAAGCAGTTGTAAATGAAATTACTCAAACCCCAGAACTGACTGTTATTAAAGAATACCAGATTGTTCATCAACCAGGCACAGACTCTGAGGTGTCTTCTGGGGATACAATTGTATACACGATAAAAGTAGAGAACACTGGAAATGTAACAGTTACCAATATCACCTTAACTGACGAACTCACCGATGGATTAGGAAACCAATTAAACTTTACTTCTGGGGGGCCAACTGTTTGGGAATCATTTGACTTGGATCCTAATAATTCAACAACATTAACTGCTAGTTACTCGATTACCCAATCGGTTTCAGATAGTGGAAAAGTTTCAAATACTGCTACTGCAACAGGTACAACTCCTACTGGAGGAACTGTTGAGGATGTTTCTGACGATGGTGATACGAGTTCAGGTGATACGGAATCTGATCCAACCATTGTTGATATCGATCTTAGTCCAGAGATAAGTATCGAAAAGACATCGGATGAGCCATCAGATGGCACATGGGATTTAGGTGATACGATTACCTATACCATAGCTGTAGAGAACACAGGTAATGTCACTCTTAGTGATGTAACAGTAACGGATATACTAGAGTCATTAGCTACCCCAGCTGATACCTTGTCATTGACCTCTGGTCCTGCATACTCAGGCACGGGTACGTTTGATGGTGTATTGGATGTAGGCGATACAGTGAGCTATGAGGCGACCTTTGAGATTACTCAGGCAGCGGTAGATGCCGGAGGAGTTAAGAACACAGCCAGTGTAACGGCCAAGGACTCAAAGGGCAACCTACTAACCCCAGTGTCAGACTCAGACACAGACATCATCCAGCGCAATGCAGATATGAGTGTTGCAAAAACAATTACAGCCATAGGCGGTAATACTGATGGCAAGATAGGTGTGGGCGATGTGATCCAGTACAAGGTAGTTGTAGAGAACACAGGTAATGTTACACTTACTAACATACAAGTCGTTGACAGCTTGCGATTGGGATCACCAACAGCCACGCCAGTTGATAATGCGGCCTACGACTCCCCAGCGGGTGTTGATCTGTGGACACAAAACCAGACCTTATTACCAGGCGAGTCTGTTACCTATGTAGCATGGTATGTCATAGATGACACAGCTGCCAGTAGCGGTCAGGTGATTAACACTGCCACAGCGACAGCCGACACACCACTACCAGGTGATGAAGGAACTATTGAGAAGAGTGATCAAATTTCACAGTCGATAGATCCGTTACCATCAATAGCAGTTACCAAGGCAATAACAGCCCTTAATGATGGAGGAGACGGGTTAGATGTAGGAGAGACGGTATTGTACAGCATTACGATTACCAATGATGGGAATACAACTCTAACGGCTGTTGACCTGGATGATACGATTAAAGACTTGGACGGCACAGCATTTACTGACCAATCAGCAGTAGGATTAACATATATACGTTCGAGTTTTGATGAGGATAATAATACAGACACAACAACGAGCTTCCCAGAAAACCAGACATTACAGCCAAATGAAGATGTAACCTATGAAGCCTTACTAACAATTGACCAGTCGATGGTTGATGCTGGAGGTGTTGTCAACACAGTCTCAGTTTCAGGGTTTGATGTAGACGAGAAGCTTATAGCAGATGGTTCTTCGCCAGAAGTTCTTATTGCGGCAGCACCTTCATTCACAGTGACCAAGGAGGCAGAGGTTATCCATGTCGGCAGTGAAGATATAGCAGATCGGGTTGTTCGCTCAGAGGACATGATTGATTATGTGATTACGATTACCAACACAGGTAATGTGACACTCACTAATCTGGTTGTCAAGGATATTCTCACGGACGGAGCAGGCAACGCATTAGACCTAAGGACAAGTCCTGGTACTGGGGATCTGAGCCAGTGGACGATAGTTTCTCTAGCTCCAGATCAAGTCATGACATTTAATAATGTATCCTATACCATTGGAGAGACTGCTGCGCTCACAGGCAGCATTAGCAACACAGCTCGAGTCACAGCTACGATTCCAGACGGTACAGAGGTCACAGTTAGCAGCCAACCAGAAGTAGTCCAAACAGATTTAATTGCTGAGATTACAGTGACCAAGGATGAGAAGCTTATTGGAGACGGTGAGTTAGGTGACGTGATTGATTACACGGTTGTCATAGAGAACACAGGAGAGGTACCGGTTGTTGACATTGAGGTTATTGATTCGATGACAGTCGGCAATGGTACAACGCCACTGTATTTAACCTCACCATCTCATTCAGTTACCGACAACACGCCATGGGAGCTAGTGACCTTGGAGGTAGGAGAGAAGGTTACTCTTTCAGGGTTCTATGTAATTGATCAGCCAGCGATAGATTCAGGTAGTGTGATTAACAGGGTATTTGCTACAGGGTCTGATCCAGATGGTCAGGATGTGACAGGAGACAGTGTTGCGATAACAAGTATTTCTCAGTCTGCATCGATTTTAGTGACCAAGACGGCATCACCAACTACGGACAACTTTATTGTAGGCGATACGATTACCTACACCATAGGGGTTAAAAACATTGGCGGGGTTAATTTGAACACCCTCAACATTACAGATACCTTAAAGGATAAATCTGGAGTATTACTTGATTTGGATGGTAATCCAAATGCAGATTGGACATCGTATTTCACAGGCTCAAGTTTTGATGATGATGGTGATAGTGGCACAGTGACGAACTTTAGTACGGATACGGCATATCACACTTCAGACCTTCAGCCAAATGAAGAGGTAACATTTACAGCGATATACATTGTTGATCAGGATGCGATTGATGCAGGCGGTATTGAGAACATAGTTACTGTGACAGCCACGGCGGATGATGGTGATAACACTCCAGCGCAAGACACCACCAATGAGCCAGTGATTACGGATATAGCTCAGGCTCCATCGATATCTCTTACCAAGGAGATTACTAACATAGCGGATGCTCCGTTTAGTACAGGGGATATCATACGTTACTCTATTGTTATTGAGAACACAGGTAATGTAACTCTAACAACTGTGACGCTAACGGATGATCTTACAGATGGTAATGGTAATGAGTTAGACTTAACAAATCCGACAACGTTTGATGTAATCACTCTTGATCCAGGTGAGATAAAAACAATTGAGGCGAGCTATACTGTAGAGCAGCCAGCAGCAGATACAGGTGAGGTTAACAACACAGCCAGTGTGGTTGGTACTGCGCCAGATGGCACAACAGTTGACGCCTCACAGACAGATGTCCAGGCGCTAATCGATCTTAGTCCAGAGATAAGTATCGAAAAGACATCGGATGAGCCATCAGATGGCACATGGGATTTAGGTGATACGATTACCTATACCATAGCTGTAGAGAACACAGGTAATGTCACTCTTAGTGATGTAACAGTAACGGATATACTAGAGTCATTAGCTACCCCAGCTGATACCTTGTCATTGACCTCTGGTCCTGCATACTCAGGCACGGGTACGTTTGATGGTGTATTGGATGTAGGCGATACAGTGAGCTATGAGGCGACCTTTGAGATTACTCAGGCAGCGGTAGATGCCGGAGGAGTTAAGAACACAGCCAGTGTAACGGCCAAGGACTCAAAGGGCAACCTACTAACCCCAGTGTCAGACTCAGACACAGACATCATCCAGCGCAATGCAGATATGAGTGTTGCAAAAACAATTACAGCCATAGGCGGTAATACTGATGGCAAGATAGGTGTGGGCGATGTGATCCAGTACAAGGTAGTTGTAGAGAACACAGGTAATGTTACACTTACTAACATACAAGTCGTTGACAGCTTGCGATTGGGATCACCAACAGCCACGCCAGTTGATAATGCGGCCTACGACTCCCCAGCGGGTGTTGATCTGTGGACACAAAACCAGACCTTATTACCAGGCGAGTCTGTTACCTATGTAGCATGGTATGTCATAGATGACACAGCTGCCAGTAGCGGTCAGGTGATTAACACTGCCACAGCGACAGCCGACACACCACTACCAGGTGATGAAGGAACTATTGAGAAGAGTGATCAAATTTCACAGTCGATAGATCCGATACCATCGATAGTAGTTAGTAAAGCAATAACAACTCGTAACGATGGAGGAGACGGGTTAGATGTAGGAGAGACGGTATTGTACACCATCACGATTACCAATGACGGGAACACCACACTAACAGGGGTTAGTGATCCTGCAGACACTGACATTGTCAAAGATATAAATGGTGTAGCCTTTGAACAGCCTTACACCAATGTGGTTACATATAAAGGTTCGAGCTTAGACGGAAGTGATCCGCCGGCTGCTAGTTTCTCTAATATATTGGAAGCAGGCGAAGTAGTGACCTTTGAAGCTTTACTAACGATCAACCAGGCGATGGTTGACGCCGGGGGTGTTGTCAACACGGTTTCTGTAGAAGGTTATAATGTAGATGAGCAGCTCACAGCAGACGCTTCATCAGATGTGATTCAGATCGACGCTAACCCAGAACTTACAGTGACCAAGGAGGCAGAGGTTATCCATGTCGGTAGTGATGATGCAAGTGCACCAGTGACTCGTGCAGAAGACAGGATCAAGTACATCATTAGCATAGAGAATACAGGTAATGTGACACTCGATAGTTTGATTGTCAAGGATCTGCTCACAGATGGATTAGGCAATGCACTGAGCTTGAGTGAGAGTCCAGGAGACACCGCAACACCAAATGAGTGGGTCATTGATTCATTGTTGCCAGGTTCTTCAAATGCATTAACCTACACGGTGTTCTACACCATTGGGGAGACTGCTGCACTTACAGGAAGTATAATAAACCAAGTGGACATCA
>CACNGE010000030.1 GCA_902619855.1 uncultured Bacteroidota bacterium | reverse complement strand
CAGGAGAAATTGTAGGGATCCGAACAAGAGGTCCAGACAAAAACCTAGAGAAAGAAGCGCAAAGAATTATTGGAAAACTACCCAAAATGACGCCAGGTAAGCAAAGAGGTCGCCCAGTGCGTGTACCCTTTAGCATCCCAATTACTTTCCGTTTGCAATAAAATAAAAACCCAGTTTTTACTGGGTTTTTTTATGTCGAATCATTGTCTAAAGTACTAAGGTGCAGTATCTTTGCCAGCGAATTGCAACATGATAAAGACAACCACTTCACAGACTAAATTTATAACTGTCGTATTGGCTTTTGCGCAACATTTTGCTCAACTAACCAAAGCTCGCCTTAGTTTTAGCGTTGTATTTTCAAGCATTGCTGGTTATATCCTGGGCTGTGAAACCATTGACCCCAATGAATTGAGTTTGCTTCTTTTTGGTGGTTTGGCTATCGCTGGTGCATCCAATACGTTTAATCAAATCATTGAGCGAGATATTGATGCAGTCATGAAACGCACCAAAAATCGCCCCATACCATTGGGCTATATGACTCCTACAACTGCCTTTTGGATTGCTGTTGTCCTTTCGATTTTAGGCTTGGCAGCCTTGTATGCCATCAATCCTAAAACCTCGATGTTTGCTGCCATTTCAATGTTTTTATACACGAGTGTTTATACACCTTTAAAAACAAAAACACCACTGGCAGTTTTTGTCGGGGCATTTCCAGGTGGGATCCCTTTTATGCTCGGGTGGGTGGCTGCAACAGGTTCGTTTGGCCTAGAAGCAGGAACACTCTTTATGATTCAATTTTTTTGGCAATTCCCTCATTTTTGGGCGATTGCATGGCTGATGTTTGATGACTATCAACTTGCAGGAATCAATATGCTGCCAAGTGGAAAGCGAGATCGAAAAACTGCTTTGCAAGCAGTACTCTATAGTATTTGGACACTAGTTATATCTGTTTTTCCAGTACTGAGGCTGACAGGTGATTTGCAGATTTCAGTAGGTGCTGCTGTTTTGGTAGCACTGTCAGGATTGTGGCTAATCATCTCTGCCATGCGTCTCTTTCAAAAGCTCGATCAGGAATCGGCAAGACAATTGATGATCGTCAGTGTGATTTATATCTCACTTATTCAAATTATTTATGTAATTGATAAATTGATCTAATGGAACACTTAAAAAAGATTCGTGCAAAAAAAATGATGTTATGGTTTTCAATGATTAGTATATCCATGACTTTTGCAGGACTAACAAGTGCCTATGTGGTAAGCAAGTCAAGACCCGACTGGCTTGAAGATTTTAGTTTACCAGCATCCCTTTATTGGAGCACCATTGTGATTCTTTTAAGCAGCCTTACTTTTTGGCTTGCCAAAAAAGAGTTGACAAAACAATCCAAAACAACTGCTGCCTACCTTTGGGTAACCCTTGCCTTGGCAATCGCATTTGTTATGTTTCAATTTCAGGGGTTTTCATCCTTAGTTGGCATGGGCTATTATTTCACTGGAGCCCAAAGCAACGTAACCACTTCGTTTCTATATGTCTTGGTTTTAGTTCACCTTGCGCACTTGGTTGCAGGTCTCATTGTTTTACTGGTCGTAATCACCAATTTTAATCGTGGAAAGTATGCGACAAATCCACTTGGATTTTCTCTTGCACACACCTTCTGGCATTTTTTAGGATTTTTATGGGTCTATTTGTTTCTGTTTCTATATTTTTTGCGATAAATCATTTATTTTTGTACAACCAAAATAGTAATGCATTTTTATGGACGCTACCTTAACAAACCAATCTGAAAATGAAAATATATGGGGAGGCGGTAACAAACCCCTAAATGCGAGTTATGGAAAAATGATGATGTGGTTTTTCATCGTTTCCGATGCGCTTACTTTTTCAGGTTTTCTCGCAGCCTATGGCTTCTCTCGTTTCAAATACATCGATTCCTGGCCAATTGCCGATGAAGTCTTTAATCACTTCCCTTTTTTACATGGCGTAGATGCTCCGATGTACTATGTCGCACTGATGACTTTTATACTGATTTTTTCATCTGTAACTATGGTTCTTGCAGTTGATGCAGGCCATCATATGAAAAAAAATAAAGTCGCTTTTTATATGCTTCTCACAGTTGTTGGAGGCGCAGTCTTTTTGGGTTCACAAGCCTGGGAATGGAAAAACTTTATCAATGGTCAATATGGTGCAGTCGAAACAAAAGGGGGTCAGATCTTACAATTTGTGAGTGCTGATACTGGGAAAAGAGTCAATTTGAGTTCGTTTGCAGCATCAATTCCGACAGAAAGAGCACAACATCAATCAAAAAATGGGGTTTGGTATGTAACAGAATCCACTTTACCAACCTACTCTTTAGATGAGGTTAAGATAGGATTCTTAGGCAACGATAAACTGTTGATCAAAACCCAACAGAATGATGAGTATGGGCATAAAATTGTGCTCAATCGAGAGGATTCTATCAACAAAATCTCACAGGCTGTGTATGTGGTTGAAGGGGCCAATCTCATTCGTAATGAATACGGAAGTCCACTATTTGGGAACTTCTTTTTCTTCATCACTGGCTTTCACGGTTTTCATGTTTTCACAGGAGTTTTAATCAACCTTATTATTTTCTTCAACGTAGTAATCGGAACCTATGAAAAAAGAGGGCACTATGAAATGGTTGAAAAGGTCGGTTTGTATTGGCACTTTGTTGACCTTGTTTGGGTATTTGTATTTACATTCTTTTATTTGGTATAGTCATGGCAGCAGAACATAAATTATCAATCTTTCGCGGTTATTTAACCTTCAAATCCATTACCCAAAAAATTTGGGGGGTTTTGATCTTCTTATCGATTGTCACTCTCATTGAGGTAGTTCTTGGGATTTTCAAGCCACAATTGCTGATGAACACATTTCTAGGGATGAAGCTTCTTAATTGGATTTTTATCATCCTTACAATCATCAAAGCATACTATATCGCTTGGGACTTTATGCACCTGAGAGATGAAAGACGAAACTTTACCAGCTCGATAGTTTTACCACTTCTGATTCTTATCCCATATCTTGTTTTTATACTATTGATCGAGGCGGATTACATCTATGATGTGATGACAGACGGATTTGTTTCTTGGAATTTTTAAGACCATTACGTGAAAAAGTACATCGTACTTAGCGTGTTGTTTGTCCTTCCACTAGTGGTTTATCTTTTTTTTGCATCTGGTGTAAATCACTTTGCAAAACTCCCAATCGTGACCAACACAGTTGTTGATGTTGCCGAGTTTTCTGATGAGCAATTCAAAGATAAAATCACCATACTTGGGTTTTTGGGAACCGATGTTTCCCAAAAGAAGGGAAATGCACTGAATCTCAATCAAAAAATATACAAGCGTTTCCATGGTTTTGAAGACTTTCAATTTTTGATGGTTCAACCACAAGGCACAGAAGAGGAATGCCAGCAATTGGTTGATGAGCTGTCGCGAAGCACTAAAGTGGATACCACAGGATGGAAATTCGTATTTCTGGACCCTGTTCAAATTCAATTGGTCTTCGATCGGCTCAATACTCCCTTATCATTGGATGAAACCCTAGGCTCGCCCTACGTGTTTATCATTGACAAAGGGGTAGCGCTAAGAGCTAGGGACGATAATGATAATATTGGATATGATGCACGCTCTGTAGCTGATATTCACAACAACATGGTAGATGATGTCAAAGTCATCTTGGCAGAATATCGTTTGGCGCTCAAGAAATACAACGCAGATCGAAAAATATAGGCTTGAAAAAGAACGCATACATTGGTATATCTTTTATCGTTTTGGTGTTTGGGATTCTATTTGTACCCAAAATCGTCAATCGCATTCAACAGCAGGACTGGGTGTCATCCAATCGCTTGAGTGCCTCTCAAAATGAACTGGTGTATATCAACCTAAATGGAGAGAACAAAAAAGCCCCCGACTTTGTTCTGACCAATCAAGACAGTTTATTCATCTCCAATGAAGATTATCTTGGCAAGGTTTATCTTGTCGAATTCTTTTTTACAAGCTGTCCCACTATATGTCCTCGAATGAATGTTAATATGAAAAAAATCGAGGCTGTTTTTGGTAATCGAGAAGATTTTGGAATCGCATCGATAACAATCGACCCTGAAACCGATACCCCTTCACAACTCAAAACCTATGCAGAAGCATACGAAGTGTTTAGTTCCAATTGGCATTTTCTTACTGGTGATCAAGACTATATTTATGAGCTTGCCAATCGAGGGTTTAATATATTTGCAGGGATTAATCCCGATGTCGCAGGTGGTTTTGAACATCAAGGATATTTTGCTTTGGTAGACCAGCAAGGCTATTTACGGTCTCGCACAGATAGTGCTGGTAACCCAATAGTTTACTATCTTGGCATCGATGAAGAAGATGTCGATCAACAAGGCACAGAAATGCTGTTGGAAGACATCTCAAAATTGCTAGAAAATGAATAAGAAAAAATTGTATAATCGGCTTATTATCGTTACCTCAATTGCAATTCCTGTTGTTGTTGCGATTTTATTTCGTGTTCGAATACCAAATGTAGAGCCTCTCGACCAGCTTCCCCCAATTTATGCTGGAATCAATGCACTCACAGCTGTGTTTTTAGTAATCGCCCTGATTGCAATCAAACAGGGAAAACGTAAATTGCACGAGAGCTTGATGAAGATTAATATCTTGTTTTCACTTGCCTTT
The DNA here is from genome assembly GCA_902619855.1 of uncultured Bacteroidota bacterium. Classification (GTDB taxonomy): domain Bacteria; phylum Bacteroidota; class Bacteroidia; order Flavobacteriales; family Flavobacteriaceae; genus UBA724. The sequence goes on along the minus strand of CACNGE010000030.1, from coordinate 13,533 downwards.
TTGGTGATGTATATCGCCTATCATATGACATCCGACCCAACGCCTTATGGAATGGTTGATGGGGTATTTGTAGCAAGTCAAACATCCAAAACCATCTATCTAGTGATATTGATATCACATATCATTCTGTCCATTGTATTAATTCCCTTGGTGCTACTGGCCTATTCAAAAACTGTTTTGGCGGATTTTGTTGCACACAAGAAAATAGCTCGTATAGCCTTTCCCATTTGGTTGTATGTGACTGTTACAGGTGTTGTTGTATTTTTGATGATTGTACCCTATTACACATGAAATCAATAAAACTTTTACTGGTTTGTAGCTTCTTGATTGGCAGTCAATTTCTCACAGCACAGTGTTCGATGTGTAGGGCTGTACTTGAATCTGGAGCAGATGCAAAAATGGCAGAGCAGTTAAATGATGGAATTGTCTATTTGATGATGATGCCATATGTACTAGTAGGCACGATTGGATTTATTGTTTATCGAAAGTTCTATAAAAAATAATACATTTGCTGCGTGAATTTGTGATGGTCACTAACGAGTGTCGGTGTGGGTACTCTAATGATACTGATGTAAAAAAATCATTACTATTTAATGCATATTACCTTACACAGCCATATATTTGCTCCAACCAAATTATAATAATTATCTGCTTATGATCGAGTTGAAAGACATCCACAAGTCGTATAACCTTGACTCCAATCCATTACACGTATTAAAAGGGATTAACTTGTCAGTTGAAGAAGGAGAGATGGTGGCAATTATGGGCGCATCAGGGTCAGGAAAATCTACAATGCTTAATATTTTGGGGATGCTAGATGAGTCAGATGCGGGTACTTATACCCTCGACAACAATCCAATCGTGAAGTTAAACGAAACAAAAGCAGCGCAATACAGAAACAAGTTTTTGGGATTTGTATTCCAATCGTTTAATTTGATTTCATACAAAACCGCACTTGAAAACGTTTCTCTACCTCTTTATTATCAGGGATTGCATAGAAAAGAACGTCAGACAAAAGCAAAAGAGCAATTGACAAAAGTTGGCTTGGGTGAACGTACACATCACATTCCAAGCGAGCTTTCGGGTGGTGAAAAACAAAGGGTTGCCATTGCTCGTGCATTGGTCACCAATCCAATGGTACTTCTTGCCGATGAACCAACAGGAGCACTCGATACCAAAACCTCCTATGAGCTGATGGCATTGTTGCAAGAAATCAATGAGCAAGGCAAAACGATTGTCGTGATTACTCACGAATCGGACATTGCTAATATGTGTAAACGAATTGTGTATTTACGTGATGGTTTGATTGTTGAGGACAAAAAAATCAAACAGAAAAAAGCGAAAGACTATGTGGAATAGGGATCGTTGGCGGGAGATTTTTGAAACCCTTCGTAAAAACAAATTGAGAGCTTCTCTTTCTAGTTTTACGATTGCTTTGGGGATATTCATATTTGTCACACTCTATGGCTTTGGCAATGGACTGAAAAACGCATTTCAAGAGTTTTTTTTAGATGATGCAACCAACACCCTGTGGATCTACCCTGCCCAAACGACCAAACCCTTCAAGGGATTTAAATCGCGTAGGAATATCGAATTTAAAAACGATGATCTCGAAGATATACAAACCGACTTCAGTTTGTTTGTAGAGGGGGTTACACCTCGAATCTCGAGAGGTGCTCAGGTCAGTTATAACACAGAGAGCAACGCCTATACTGTTCGAGCAGTAGGGCCTGTACATCAATTGATAGAAAAATCTTTGGTTTATGCTGGTCGCTACATCAACCAGATTGATATTGAACAATACAGCAAGCATGCAGTGATTGGTCGTCTTGTAGCGAAAGATTTATTTAAGTCTGAGGATCCCCTCGGCAAGTTTGTTATCATAAACGACATTGCTTTCAAAGTCGTCGGTTTATTCTATGACCAGGGTGGAGATAATGAGGAGAGGATGGTTTATATCCCTTACACAACCCAACAGCGCTTGTTGGGAGGAACAGACCGAATTGACCAAATTGTATTGACGTTTCGTCCCGAAATTGGATACAATGGCGCACTGCAACTCGAGGCAAATGTCAAAAGGTATTTAAAACGAAAACACTTTATTGATCCAGAAGACCCAGCTGGAATTTATGTTCGAAATGTGGCAAGTGATCTCAAGCAAAATCAAGACTTTGCCTCTGTACTGCAATATATTGTAACCTTTGTGGGTATGGGAACACTGATTGCAGGGATCATTGGCATTAGTAACATTATGGTTTATGTCGTTCGTGAGCGTACCAAAGAACTAGGGATTCGCAAAGCCATTGGTGCAACCCCCAAATCAATTATTGGTATGATATTGCACGAATCAATTTTCATCACCACAATTGCTGGCTATCTTGGCTTGTTTGCTGGCGTAGGCACACTAGCTATGATAGGAGACAAGCTGGAAGATTTTTTTATTTATAATCCACAAATTCAACTTGGCACAGCCATTTTTGCAACTTTTCTTTTGATAGGTTTTGGGGGAATTGCTGGCTACATACCTGCCAAGCGTGCCGCTCGAATAAAACCCATCGTAGCACTAAGAGACGAATAATGATTAAAATTCTATTTGACCGAGATACATGGCAGGAGATTTTTGGATCGATCCAAAAAAATCGCCTTCGTACCATAGTCACTATTGTTGGGGTGTTGTGGGGGATTTTTATTTACGTTACCCTTTCAGGTGCTGCCAAAGGTCTAGACAATGGTTTCGATCGACAGTTTGAAAACGTTGCAATAAATAGCATGTTTTTATGGGCGCAAAACACAAGCATGCCTTATGGAGGCTTCAAAACAGGTCGAAGCTTACAACTGAAAATAGAAGATGCGCAGTATTTGTATAATCGAGTACCTGAATTACAATATATCGCTCCTCGAAATGCAAGAGGCATTTTTGGAAGTGCTGCTCCTAGTGTCGTTCGAAAGAATAAGGGGGGAGACTACTCAATTTATGGAGATTATCCAATTTTCACCAAGATTGCCACAAAATTTATTTATGACGGAGGTCGCTTTATCAATCAAGCCGATATTGATCAAGAACGTAGGGTTTGTGTGATTGGCGAGCGCACACAGTCTGAATTGTTTGAGGATAATGAAAACCCAATTGGGGATTATATTCTGATCAGTGGTGTATTTTTTCAAGTTATAGGTGTTCATAAATATATTCCTGGTGGTGGATTTGAGAGTGATTCAGATATCTTTATTCCATTCACAACTTTCCGAAAGTTATATAACACTGGCGATCGAGTTGACTGGTTTGCTCTTGCTGCCTATGACGACGCTGATATCCTCGCTGTGGAGGAAAAAGTGAAGGGAGCCATGCAATCAAAATATAATGTGCACCCAGAAGATGAACGCGCTTTTGGGTCTTTTAACCTAGGGGAAATTTTCAATCGAGTCATTGGATTTTCAAAAGGGATGAACCTACTGTCTTTGATTGTTGGTATTGCGACAATATTTGCAGGTATTATAGGCATTGGAAATATCCTGTTAATCTCTGTTCGGGAGCGAACAAAGGAACTTGGCATTCGCAGGGCTCTTGGTGCAACGCCAAAGGAAGTGCGAAGCCAAATCATTCTGGAATCTGTTTTTTTAAGCTTGATCTCTGGAATCATAGGCATTGTTTTGGGATCCTTTGTGCTAGCAATTATCAATGCTCTAACTGCCAGCAATACAACCTTTCCCTACACCAACCCAACTGTACCATTATCATATATCGCAGCTGCTTTGATTTTAATGATAACACTTGGCACACTCATTGGTCTTGTCCCAGCACAACGAGCAGTGAGTATTAAACCAATTGATGCATTACGAGAAGAATAACAATAATATATTTTACAATGAATAAATACCTAAAATATCTACTTATCGCAGCCGGTATCGGGGGAGTCCTCTTTGCCACTGCCTATTTTATTAGAACCAACGCAACCTCATCAATCGTGTATGAAACAGAGACCTTGTTCACGACAAGTATTCTTGAAACGACTTTGGTCACTGGTAAAATTATCCCACAAGATGAGGTTGAAATTAAGCCACAAATCCCAGGAATTATTCAAATGATTGCTGTTGAGGAAGGCGATCTAGTCAATACTGGTGACCTTTTGGCACGACTCAAAGTTGTTCCCAACGAGCAAACATTAAACAGTGCAAAAGGACGAGTTGAAAATGCAAAACTGGTCTTGATCAGTGCAGAAAAAGACTTTGCTAGAAATCAGCAATTGTATGAAAAGGGAATTCTTTCTGAACGTGATTTCAACGCTGCCGAACTGAGTTATAACCAAGCCAAACAAGAACTGGTGAATGTGGAAAATGATTTGCAGATTATTCGTGAAGGATCCACTGGGGGGGATAGCTCAGCCAATACTAATATCCGAGCCACGATTTCAGGAACAGTTCTTGAAGTTCCTGTCGAGGAGGGCGACCAAGTGATCGAGTCAAACAGCTTTAATGCAGGAACAACCATTGCCTCAATAGCAGACCTTGGAAAAATGATTTTTGAAGGAAAAGTCGATGAATCTGAAGTTGCTAAAATTAATGTAGGCACAAAATTGAACGTTAGTTTGGGAGCTGTTCCTGACGAAGAGTTTGAGGCAAATTTGCGATTTATCGCACCCAAAGGAACTGAAGAGCAAGGAACTGTTCAGTTTAAAATTGAAGCAGATGTATTTTTACCCAATGACTTAACAGTCAGAGCGGGCTACAGTGCCAATGCGTCTTTGGTTTTGCAGCAAAAAGATAGTGTACCTGCGATTCGAGAAGCATTACTTCAATTTGACAGCAAGACACAAGAACCCTATGTGGAGGTACAAACAGCAGAACAAACCTTTGAGCGTCGAGAGCTAACACTTGGGGTTTCTGACGGCATCAATGTTGAAGTCGTTGAGGGACTGGAAGAGGGTGATCTTATTAAGGTTTGGAATAAAACAGAAGAACCAGACAATGTAGACGAAAATGAAGAGTAAAACCATTTCCAAATTATTCCGAATAATCGTCTTGCTAGTTGTCCTGTATTTAGGATCAGCATCGATTAAAGCGCAAACCGAACCATGGACCCTTAAAAGGGCAGTAGAACACGCCCTTGAAAACAACATTCAAATCCAGCAGGCTTACCTGTCTACCTTGGATGCCAAAGCTGCAAAAAGTGAGGCAATCGGTGGGTTTTTACCCAGTGTGAATATCAATGCAAATCACTCATGGAACATTGGCTTGAACCAAAACATTACGACAGGGCTATTGGAAGACGTAACCACACAATTTACCAATGCATCTGTCAGTGTTGGTGTTGATCTGTACAGAGGTGGTCAAAACATGCTTCAGCTCGTTCGTTCTAACCTCGCCCTGCTAGCGAGTCAATACCAAATTGAAGACATGAAAGAAGATGTGGCATTGTATGTCGCAAACGGATATTTACAAGCAGTATTTAATCGTGAAGCAGTCAGTATAGAAACAGCACAACTCGAACTCACCAGAGCCGAAGATCAGCGCACAAAAGAACAAGTGCAAGCAGGAGTTTTGCCCGAGGGCGATCTTTTTGAGATGGAGGCGATTTTAGCTTCTCAAGAACAACAATTGGTGATTGCTGAAAACCAATATACCATGGCAAAATTGTCATTGGCACAGCTACTTCTGGTGCAAGACTATGAAAATTTTGAGATTGCAGAAGAGGATTTCCCCATTGACGGACAAGAAATACTTATGCAACAGCCAAAAGATTTGGTTGCTAAAGCACTTGACTATCGAAACGACATCAAATTGGCACTTACAAATATTGATATCGCTAAAACCGATCTACGCCTTGCGAAGTCAGTTTCCAAACCAGGGCTATCTGGCTTTTATTCTTATAGTTCTAGAATTTCGTATGCCGATCGACTAGAGCCAACCAATTCTTTTGATTTAGTTGAAATCGGAGTTGTAGAACCAACAGGAGAGTCAGTTGTTCGCCCCGTCTATAATCAGAGAGTTGTGGGATCACTACCGATCGAAGAGCAATTAAAACTCAACGATGGGCATAATTTTGGACTAAGTCTCAATATTCCTATCTTAAATGGATTTAGTTTGAAAAACAATATCGACAGATCAAAAGTCAACGTAGAACGTTCAGAGTTTCAGTACAAACAACAGGTTTTGGATCTTGAAAACAGTATCAATCAGGCGTATAATGATTGCATAGGTGCTCAACAGGCATTTGATGCTGCTCAAAAAACACAAGTCGCTCGAGAAAAAGCATACACTTATGCGCAAAGTCGTTTTGAAGCAGGGACATCAACTGCTTTTGAGTTTAGTCAAGCCAAGCTTCAATATGAATCTGCACAGTCTGATTGGTTGCGCGCCAAATACGATCTTATTTTCAAAATCAAGATATTGGAGTTGTATTTTGGAATTCCCATTGAAGACTTGTAATCGGTAGCGGTTTGTTTCCTATTTTTGAGCATGCCTTCTCATTTACTCTGTATTGAAACCACCACGACCCAATGTTCGGTAGCTCTTTGCGCACGGGGTGAGGTCATCGGTTTGGCCCAATCCAACCATGAGAATTACCAGCACTCCCAACTTTTGCATACCTATATCGATACTGTTTTATCTGAAAACAACCTCAAACCCTCCGATCTGACTGCCATTGCACTGAGTTCAGGGCCAGGGTCATACACAGGCCTTCGCATAGGGGCTGCTGCTGCAAAAGGATTGTGCTATGCCAATGATATACCTCTCATTGCAATTCCAACCTTAGACATTCTTGCTCGTGAAATCAACCCAAAAGAAGGGCATATTGTTGCCACTCTTGATGCTAGGAGAGATGAAGTGTATTGTGCTATTTACACACTCGACTACGAGGTCATGCAACCAGCGATTCCACATGTGCTAACACCTAAAAGTTTTTGCGAATGGACGGAAAAAGGGGCGGTCTATTTTGTTGGGACTGGACTAGAAAAGTGTGAGGAAATTCTATATCATAACAAGCAATTCATTTTCCCTAAACAACCCTCTTTTCCTAGTGCTGTAAATATGGTCGAGCAAGGGTTTTTTGCTCTAAAAAATAAGATTTTTGAAGATGTTGCCTATTTTGAGGTAGACTACTTAAAAGCCTTTCAAATCACCCCCAAAAAAAAGAATGCCTTGGGTCAGCAACCCTAGCCGTTGATTGCTGTTACAGCCTCAACCTTTCCAGGCAGCATGTCACGCAGTAATTGTTCGATGCCGTTTTTAAGTGTAAAAGTAGAGGAAGGACACCCACTGCATGCTCCTTGTAGGATTACTTGCACTGCCTTACTCTCTTCATCGTAGGAGTCAAATACGATGTTCCCTCCATCCGATGCAACTGCTGGTTTTATGTGTTGATCAATAATTTGTATAATTTCTTTTGCAGTGCCTTCGTGTACAGTCTGTTGGGACTTGTCTTTTAGCGTTGCAACTTCAGTTACAATAACTTTGTTGGAGGCAATATAATCACGAAGATATTCACGTAGTTCTTGAACAATATCATCCCATTCAGCAATGTCGTATTTGGTGATGGAGATAAAATTTTCATCCATAAAAACCTCTTTGATATAGGCCTTGTGAAACAGTTCAGTTGCCAGAGGAGAGTTTTTTGCTTCTTCAATATTTTTAGCCTCGTAGATTTCACCCACAATACGCTTGCTACAAACAAACTTCATGGCAGCAGGATTTGGCGTACTTTCTGCATAAACAGTAATCGCCTCTTTTTGATTTGCTTGCATTTTGACTTTTCCACCCTGATTGAGATAATCTGCAAGCTGCGTTGCGACCTCATCTTGCACATCCGACCACTCAAGTATATCGAAACGCTCAACTTCTATCCAATTTTCAGTCAAACGAACATGCTTAACAAAAGGCAGATAAAACAGTTGCTGAATCAATGGGAAACCACCTGCGTGATCAACATGCGCAAAGTCGACTTCATCTTCACCCAATGGCTGATTACTTACAAAACGAATTTTGGCGGGGTTGTTTGTAGCTGCAATTGTAAACTGAAACATAGCGTAATTTTTTACAAAAATACACAAACAGTATCATCCAACCTTTTGATTTTGTACATTTAAACATGATTCTAAAAACAATACGAGGCAAAACACCGTCCTATGGGGAAAATTGTTTTTTTGCAGATACTTCGGTAGTCGTTGGCGATGTGGTTATGGGTCGTGATTGCTCTGTATGGTATCATGCCATTGTTCGAGGGGATGTCAATAGCATTCATATCGGCGTTCAAGTCAATATTCAGGATGGGGCTGTGATCCATGCCACATATCAAAAATTTTCGACAACGATTGGAAATCGCGTTTCAATTGGGCATAATGCAATTGTTCATGGGTGTACGATTCATGATAATGTTCTTATCGGAATGGGTGCTATTGTCATGGATGATTGTGTGGTTGAATCCAACAGTATCATTGCTGCTGGCGCAGTCGTAACACAAGGTACGCATGTGCCTTCGGGCACAATTTTTGCTGGGGTACCAGCAAAAAAGAAAAAAGACATTTCTGTTGAACTCACAGAGGGTGAAATTGAACGAATTGCCAAAAACTACATCATGTATGCAGATTGGTTTAGGGAATAGAAAGTGCTTTGATTTCTTTAGACAAAACAAATTGACGCATCGTTTGTGAATTCCCTGTACAAAAGTAGGTTGTGTTGCCTTTATTTTCCGATATAGAGTGTAGCTTTCTTTTTTCTAAAACGCGTTCCACTTGTTTGGCAACAGAACCATTACAGTCCACGATTTGAATATTTTTTGGAAGAATTTTTTTCAAAACTGGGGTTAGAAAAGGGTAGTGTGTGCATCCCAACACCAAGTGGTCGGCCCCTTGTTCGATAATTGGTTTGAGATAAGTTTGCAATAGGTTTTTGATTTCTACGCTATTGATTTTTCCCTCTTCAATCATTTTAACAAGATGTTTCCCTTCTTTTTCGACGATGGTTATGCCTTGTCCATAGACCGATGAGGTTTGATAAAAAAGCTTACTGCTCAATGTTCCTTTGGTCGCTAGGACGCCAACAACACTTGTTTTGGTTTGAAGCGCAGCAGGCTTGATGGCTGGTTCAATCCCTACAAAGGGGATTGGATGGGTTTGTCGTAGTGCATCAATGGCATTGGTTGTCGCTGTGTTGCATGCTACAACAATGAGTTTTGATGACTTCTTGATCAGCCAATTTGTCAACTTCTCGCTCCTGTCAAGAATGTCAGCAGCAGTTAGTGCTCCGTATGGCGCAAATGAATTGTCTGAGATATAGATAAAGTCTTCGTGGGGAAGTAAAGACTGAAGTTCATTGAGAAGCGATAAGCCACCCACACCCGAATCAAAAACACCTATTGGATGTTTATCCATATTGTAAAAATATAATACTGCCATTTTAAAGGGCAGTTTTATATATAATAAAGAGTTCTATTTAGAAGCCAAGTTCTGTTTTGACATCAGCCATGAGATCTTTTCCTTTTGCCATCAATACAGATGACCCTTGACTTGAGTCCATGACATAATCAAATCCTTGAGCAGTAGCTACTTTTGCGACAGCAGCGCGTGCTTTTTCGATTAGTGGACGTAGCAAATCAGCTTGTTTTTGCTGTACATCTTGCAATGCAGTTTGACGAAACTGTTGGATATTTTGCTCCATACCTTGCAGCTCTTGCTGACGCTTTTGGTTGGTCAGGTCAGTTTGATTTTCAGCATCTGCCGAATAATTTTGCATTTTTGTTTGGAGCTCTTTTAAGGATGCTTCAATCTCGTTTGTATAATCTTTTTCGAGTTTTTGAATTTCTTCTTGTGCTGCAATCACTTCTGGCATTTCACTCACTAGTTTTTGAAAGTCGATGTGCGTGACTTTAGATTGTGCTTGCGCAGTAAAACTCATGAATACAATGCAAATGGCTGTTATGTAATGTGTAAATTTAATTTTCATTTCTGTTGAGGTTTAATTTTTTTGCTGCTGGCTTGTTTTTGCTTTTCGTATAGAGTCCATTTCTTTTTTTCGTTTTTCTATGGCCTTTTGACGGGCAGCATTTTGCTCTTGATTACGAGATTCAACGAGTTCCTCTCTTGCTTTTTTCTTGTCTTTTTGATTGATGTATTTTACAACAAGGTTGCTAATATCGTATTTTTTTTCCGAATGGAAGACCAAAATTTCAGCACTTCTGTCAAATACATAATCCAGTTTTCGATTTTTAGCTATTTCTTTAACAGCTTCAAGAATTTTGTCTTGTATGGGTTGGGTAAATACAACCTTTTGCGCTAACCAATCTCCTTGTGGTCCAAAACGCTTTTGCTGATAGTTGTTGAGCTCCTCTTGTTCAAATTCAATATCTTCTTCTCTTTCCTCAATCAACTCTTCTGTTAGCAAGGGGCGTTCTAAATCTAATTTTTTCTGAAGCTCATCAATCTTACTCTGTTTGTTGCTGATTTCTTCTTTCCAAAAGGTAATTTTATCCTCCAAAGCAGCATTGGCATCCTTGTAGTCATTGAGGTTTTCCAACACCCGATCCATGTCCATAAACCCAATTCGAACTCTATTTTGAGCTATAACCTGTGAGGTAAAGCCCAATAAAAACCCAAGAAATATGATTTTTTTCAAAATAAATTAAAATTGTTGCCCAATGATAAAGTGTGTTTCCCAACCGTGTGGGGTCAATTCACCTTGCAGATCATTGTCAAATCCATAACCAAAATCGATTCCAAGCAAACCAAAGGCCGGCATAAAAATTCGTATCCCAAAACCAGCAGACCTTTTCATATCAAACGGATTATATTCCTTAAAATTGTTATAAGAATTTCCTGCTTCAAGAAAACTCAAAGCAAAAATAGAGGCCGATGGTTTGAGCGTTATCGGGTATCTCAATTCCAATGAAAATTTATTATAAATCACTGCCCCATCACGATCGGAAAGGGATTGGTTTTCATATCCTCGCATTGCTATAGTCTCGCGACCATCTAGTGCATACTGAGATAAACCATCGCCACCAAGATAAAAACGCTCAAAAGGAATGATTCCACGATCAGTATTGTATGCACCTAAGTAACCAAATTCAGAATGTGTTTTCAGTACCAACTTATCAATAATATTGGTGTACCAAGAACCAGAAAATTTTAGTTTATAATACTCTAACCATTTAAATTTCTCTTGATCAATTTTTGCAAAATCTGGGGTGCCGTCAGCATTTTGAAAAGCGGGTTGATCGCCAAGGTTTGCGTAATCGATTTTGTTGAACAAAGAATAGGGGAACGAAAGTTTTGCACTGATCGAAAATTGAGAGCCACCAAGTGGAAAGATAGGGTTTGTGTAGGTATTGTTTCTCGATAGTGCAATGGAGTAGTAAAGGTTATTTGATACTCCATCTCCGAATGTAAACAAACCAGTATAATAGTTGTTCAGGTCATAGTATTGATAACCAATTGCTTGTGAAAGTGTGAAGTAATCATCTGGCAATTGTAGTCGCTTGGCCAGTCCAATATTGACACCTCGAATTTTAAAATATTGACTTTTATCTGCGCGACCTGTAAAGTAGTTGTATCGATATTGGGTGGTTTGTGATACTGAGGTTGAAAACTGTACTGGTTGTTGTCCACCAAGCCAAGGTTCGGAAAACGCAAAACTGTAGGTTTCATAAAAGCGACTTTTTTGCAATCGTAGGGATAATCGCTGACCATCACCCATTGGGACTGGTTTGTAGGCCTCTCTATTCCAAATGTTTCGCATCGAAAAATTACTAAAACTCAATCCTAGGGTGCCGATAAAACCACCACCTCCATAACCACCTTGAAGTTCGATTTGGCTTGCGCCTTTTTCAACTAGACCATATTCGATATCAACAGTACCTGCATTTGGGTCAACATTTTTAAAATCAGGCGAAATTTGCTCTGGATCAAAAAAGCCAAGTTGGCCCAATTCGCGTACAGACCGAACAACAAGATCCTTGCTGTACAACGCACCAGGTTTGGTACGAATTTCTCTGTAAATCACATGGTCATTGGTACGATCGTTGCCCACAACAGTGATTCGATTAAAATAGGCTGGTTTGCCTTCAATGATTCGAATTTCAAAGTTAATGGTGTCATTAACAGCACTGATTTCAACAGGGTTAACTGATGAAAACAAATAGCCATTGTTTTGATAAAGGTTTGTCAGGTCTTCTCCGTCGGGCTTGGAAGGGTCTGCAATGCGTTTGCGAAGCAATACGCCGTTGTAAGTATCCCCTTTTTCAACTCCCAATAGACGCCCAAGAACTTCATCTGAATACACACTGTTCCCCAAAAAATTAATATCTCCGAAGTAGTACTTATTTCCTTCAACGACTTTGACATTGATATCGATTTTATCATCACCATAAATTATGGTATCAGCAATGACCCTTGCATCACGATGCCCTTTTTCTTTGTAATAATCGATAAGAGTTGTCAAATCCTCATTGTAGTCATCTTCAATAAATTTGGACTTTTTCCAGAATCTCCCAAAAAATTTAGTCTTTGTGTTTTTAAATTTCTTGCGGAGCTTTCGATCGTTAAACTCATCGTTCCCGTCAAAAGTGATTGAGTTGATTTTGACGCGATCGCCTCGATCGATAAATATCAATAACTTTTCAGAGTTGGTGCCGACAGTATCTTTTTTCGTTTGGATTGTAACTTTTGTATTCAAAAACCCATTTTTTCTATACTTATTAATGATGTAGTTTTCGGTTGTTTCCAAAAAACTTTCACTGATTTTCAACCCCTTTTTCAATCCAGTGTCATCAATGAGGCTTTGCATTTTGTTCTTTTTTACTCCAGTAATGGTAAAGTTTGAAAGTGTAGGAAGCTCTTGGATAAAAATTTCTATATCAGCTGTGTCACCCTCAATCCGTGTGAGGTAAAAGTTGATATCACTGAAGAGTTCTAGCTTCCAAAGCTTATTGATCACAGCACTAATGTCATCTCCAGGAATTTGAATTTGTTGCCCCTTTCGAAGACCAGTATAGGCAATGACTGTTTGTGGACTAAAGCTCTTAATTCCAGTAACTTCAATCTTACCTAGCGTGTATAGTTTTCCTTGATCAAAAGATGTGGATTCTTGTGCCATTGTGGTTGTACACACAGTTAGAAACAAAAAAATAAGGGGGGTGATATTATCCAGTAATTTGCTCACTCGTTTTTCCAAATCGGCGTTCTCTTTTTTGATAATCTGCAATTGCTTTATGGAGTGAAGTCTCGTTAAAATCGGGCCAAAGCTCATCAGTAAAATACAATTCTGCATAAGCAATTTGCCACAACAAAAAATTACTAATTCGGACTTCACCACTTGTGCGAATCAACAGATCGACATCTGGTAAATTTTGCGTGTAAAGATGCTTATTTATTATGTTATCATCAACATTTTCAATTGAAATTATATTATTTTTAACTTTAAGACTGATTTCCTGGACTGCTCTAAGGATTTCTTGACGAGCACCATAGCTCAATGCGAGCGTCAGTACAAGCCCTGTATTTACTTTGGTTTCATCTAAAACTTCTTGCAACTCTTGCTGAACAT
>CACNGE010000029.1 GCA_902619855.1 uncultured Bacteroidota bacterium | reverse complement strand
TCAAAACTATAAGAATATAGAATTTGTCAAGCCAGGTGGACTGGAACTCAAAGACCGTCTTGTTGGCGTTCAGCGTGTGACAAAAGTAACTAAAGGTGGTCGTACGTTTGGGTTTTCTGCTATTGTTGTCGTTGGTGATGAAAATGGTGTTGTTGGACATGGACTTGGAAAGTCAAAAGAGGTGAGCGAGGCGATCGCAAAAGCTGTTGAAGACGCCAAGAAAAATTTGGTGCGTATTCCAGTTCATAAAGGGACACTCCCTCACGAACAAAAGGGTAAGTTTGGTGGTGCCAGAGTTTACTTGCAACCTGCATCAACGGGTACTGGTGTAATTGCTGGAGGGGCAGTACGCGCAGTACTGGAAGCAGTTGGGGTGCAAGATGTACTTTCAAAATCACAAGGTTCTTCCAACCCTCACAACGTTGTGAAGGCTACTTTTGATGCGCTATTGCAATTGCGTAACGCAAATGTTGTTGCCAAACAACGAGGGATTTCTATTGAAAAAGTATATAACGGATAGCATCATGGGAAAAATTAAAGTAACACAAACACGTAGCAACATCAAGCGACCAGATGACCAAAAGCGAACCCTAAAAGCATTGGGATTGAAAAACATTGGTGAATCTGTAGAGCATGATGATTCTGCTGCTGTTTTAGGAATGATAGAAAAAGTGAAACACCTTGTTTCAGTAGAACAATTATAAGGCATGGGATTAGGAAATTTAAAACCCGCAAAGGGAGCTGTAAAATCTGCTAACAAAAGACGTGGTCGTGGACAAGGTTCAGGGACTGGTGGAACAGCAACACGTGGCCACAAGGGAGCAAAATCTCGTTCAGGTTACTCCAAAAAAATTGGTTTTGAAGGAGGTCAAATGCCTTTGCAACGTCGTGTTCCCAAATTTGGATTTACGAATATCAATCGTAAAGAATATCAAGGCATCAACCTCGATACTTTACAGCAATTGGTAGACGATAAAAAAGTTAAAAAAGAAATTGCGCTCGCTCAATTTGTTGATTTAAGACTTGCAGGAAAAAATGATTTAGTCAAGATTCTAGGTCGAGGTAAATTATCTTCTGCATTGAAGATAACAGCGCACAAATTCACAGCATCTGCCAAAGCAGCAATTGAAGCTGCAGGTGGAGAAGCGATTGATGCTTAATTGATTATGAGACAATTTTTAGAAGCAATAAAGAATATCTGGAAAATTGAAGAGTTGAGAAATCGTGTGGGTCTCACTTTGGGTTTATTACTTGTTTATCGTGTAGGGGCCCAAGTTGTACTCCCTGGTATTGATTCAGTTCAGCTTTCCGAACTCGCCAATCGAACCGATGGTGGGGGTCTTTTAGGGATTTTAAACGCTTTTACAGGCGGTGCATTTGCCAATGCATCTGTATTTGCCCTTGGGATAATGCCATACATCTCTGCTTCTATTGTTGTACAGTTGATGGGAATCGCTGTTCCTTATCTTCAGAAATTGCAAAAAGAAGGTGAAAGTGGTCGTAGAACAATCAACCAAATCACACGTTGGTTAACCATTGCCATCTGTGTTGTACAAGCACCAGCATATTTATATGGTTTGGGTGCTCTTGGCGTTCCTGATTCTGCATTCCTTCTTGGAAAAGGTCCTACCTTCGTATTTACTTCAGTTATCATACTGGTTACAGGAACCATATTTGCGATGTGGTTGGGTGAGAAAATTACAGATAAGGGTATTGGAAATGGTATATCCATACTTATTACAGTGGGTATCATCGCTACCATGCCATTGTCTTTTGTACAAGAATTTGTATCGCGAGTGACTGAAAACAACGGAGGTCTTATCATGATCTTGGTTGAGTTAGTCATCTGGATCATCGTCAACGGATTGTGTGTCCTTTTAGTTCTCGCAGTTCGTCAAATTCCCGTTCAGTATGCTCGTCGTACAGCAGCTGGGGGTTATGCTAAAAATCAAGGGAGTGCACGTCAGTACATCCCATTAAAACTTAATGCATCAGGTGTTATGCCTATCATCTTTGCACAAGCGATCATGTTTGCACCAGCATACCTTGGTCAGGCAATCGGCAATAATGCAGTTGGACAATGGATGCAAGCATCGTTTTCAGATATCTTTGGCCTTTGGTATAATGTTTTGTTTGGAATATTAATCATTGTATTTACGTATTTCTATACTGCAATTACAGTTCCAACAAACAAAATGGCAGATGACCTAAAACGAAATGGTGGATTTGTTCCTGGGATACGCCCAGGAGGCGAAACAGCCGACTTTTTGGATCGAGTAATGTCACATATTACATTTCCAGGGTCGTTGTTTTTGGCCGCAATAGCTGTTTTACCCGCTATTGCATACCAATTATTGGGCTTACAACAAGGTTGGGCTCTTTTTTACGGTGGAACTTCACTATTGATTATGGTTGGAGTTGCTATCGATACGATTCAGCAAGTCAATGCATACTTGCTTAACCGTCATTACGACGGCTTGATGACAACGGGAAATAAAAGAAAAGGATAATCATGGCAAAGCAACCTGCGATAGAGCAAGATGGACAGATTATTGAGGCGTTATCCAACGCCATGTTTCGTGTAGAATTGGAAAACGGACACGTTGTTACGGCACACATTTCTGGTAAAATGCGTATGTATTATATCAAGCTGTTGCCAGGAGATAAAGTAAAACTTGAAATGAGTCCGTATGACTTGACAAAGGCACGGATTACATATAGATACTAATTATGAAAGTAAGAGCATCATTAAAGAAAAGAAGCGCAGATTGCAAGATTGTACGTCGCAAAGGCCGCTTGTATGTCATTAACAAGAAGAATCCACGATTTAAACAAAGACAAGGGTAATTATGGCAAGAATTTCAGGAGTAGATATTCCAAAACAAAAACGAGGTGAAATCGCCTTGACCTATATTTTTGGTATAGGAAAAAGTAGAGCACAACAGATACTAGAAAAAGCTGAGGTGGATGTCAACAAAAAAGTTTCGGATTGGAATGATGACGAAATTGGAAGAATTCGTGACGCCGTTTCTGTATTTACCATTGAAGGAGAACTTCGATCGGAAATACAGATGAGTATTAAGCGATTAATGGACATTGGCTCATTCAGAGGAATTCGCCACAGAATTGGTCTTCCTCTACGTGGACAGAGAACAAAAAATAACTCTAGAACACGAAAAGGAAAACGTAAGACTGTTGCAAATAAAAAGAAAGTAACCAAATAATCATTGATCTATGGCGAAGACGAGTTCTAAAAAAAGAAAAGTAGTTGTGGAGTCATTTGGAGAAGCACATGTTACTGCTTCATTCAACAACATTATCATATCTCTAACCAATACTAAAGGTGAAGTAATTTCTTGGTCATCAGCAGGTAAAATGGGCTTTAGAGGTTCGAAAAAGAATACGCCTTACGCAGCTCAGCTTGCTGCAGAGGATGCTGGTAAGGTTGCTTTGGAGGCGGGCTTGCGTAAAGTAAAAGTATTTGTGAAAGGTCCAGGAAATGGTCGTGAATCTGCCATTCGAACCATTCACAATTTGGGAATTGAGGTAACTGAAATCGTTGATGTTACACCACTTCCTCACAACGGATGTAGACCACCGAAAAGAAGAAGAGTATAAATAATAAGGAGGGAATTTGTTTGACGAAGGATAGACCTTAATTCTCATTCCCCTTCACTAAATATAAACTATGGCAAGATATACTGGTCCAAAAACAAAAATAGCTCGGAAGTTTGGCGAAGCCATCTTCGGAGAGGATAAAGCTTTCGAAAAAAGAAATTATCCGCCAGGGCAACACGGAAATAATCGCCGTCGCCCAAAAAAGTCTGAATATGCTATTCAGCTGATGGAGAAACAAAAGGCAAAATTTACGTATGGGATTTTAGAACGTCAGTTTAGAAACTTGTTTAATCGTGCAAGCCGAAGCAAAGGTGTCACAGGGGAAGTGTTACTTCAACTATGTGAATCTCGTTTAGACAACATTGTTTTTCGACTGGGATTAGCACCCACTAGAAGTGCAGCGCGACAATTGGTAAGCCACCGTCACATTAACCTAAACGGATCTGTTAACAATATCCCATCAACAACCGTAAAAGAAGGTGACGTTGTAGGTGTTCGCGAAAAATCAAAATCACTAGGTGTTGTGGAACGTGCGGTTTCTCAACCGAATTCCGTACAAGAATGGCTATCATTCAATGAAGCCACTTTAGAGGGTACCATGGTTTCTGTTCCTACACGAGAGCAAATAACAGAAAACATAAAAGAACAATTGATTGTAGAACTTTATTCAAAATAAATTTAGAATGGCATTATTTAATTTTCAAAAGCCCGACAAAGTAATAATGATTGAATCCACAGAGTTTGAGGGGATTTTCGAGTTTCGACCTCTAGAACCTGGATATGGACTGACAATTGGTAACGCATTACGTCGAGTGATGTTATCCTCTCTAGAGGGGTTTGCCATTACTTCTTTGCGCATCAATCAAGTTGACCACGAATTCTCTACCCTTCCTGGTATTGTTGAAGACGTTACAGAAATGATTTTGAACTTCAAGCAGGTACGATTGAAGCAGCAAATTGATGCAGTTGATGACGAAACTGTCAGTGTTGCGATATCTAATCAAGAAAAGCTCACTTCTGGAGATCTACAAAAATTCATCTCTTGTTTTCAAGTACTCAACCCAGACTTGGTGATTTGTAATATGGACAAGAGTGTTAACCTCAACTTCGAGTTTACAATTGACAAAGGAAGAGGCTATGTGCCAGCTGAGGAAAACAAAAAGGCTTCTGCACCAATTGGGACCATTGCAATTGACTCTGTTTACACGCCTATCAAGAACGTAAAATACAGCATCGAAAACTTTCGAGTTGAGCAAAAAACAGATTATGAAAAGCTTATTTTCGAAATTGCTACTGATGGGTCTATTCACCCAAAAGATGCATTGACAGAAGCTGCTAAGACTCTAATCCACCACTTCATGCTGTTTTCTGATGAGCGCATCACCCTCGAGGCTGATGAAATCGCACAGGCTGAGGTTTATGACGAAGAATCGCTTCATATGCGACAGTTATTGAAAACAAAACTCATTGATATGGATCTTTCAGTTCGCGCTTTAAACTGCTTGAAAGCTGCAGAGGTTGATACACTTGGAGACTTGGTTTCATTCAACAAATCGGATCTGATGAAGTTTAGAAACTTTGGAAAAAAATCATTGACAGAACTTGAGGATTTAGTTGTTTCTAAAGGACTAAATTTTGGAATGGATTTAAGCAAATACAAATTAGATAAGGACTAACCCCCTGCAAAGAATCGTATTATGAGACATGGAAAAAAGATTGCGCATTTGGGGAGAACAGCATCACACCGCAAAGCAATGATGGCGAACATGGCATCCTCATTAATTGAGCACAAGCGCATCAACACCACTGTTGCCAAAGCCAAAGCTCTCAAAAAGTTTGTCGAGCCACTGATTACAAAAGCTAAAAGTGATACGACTCACAATCGAAGAGTCGTTTTTTCAGCCTTGCGAAACAAATATGCAGTGAGTGAACTTTTTAGAGATATCGCTGAAAAGGTTGCAGATCGACCAGGTGGGTACACACGAATTATCAAAGTTGGAAGTCGCATGGGTGACAATGCCTCAATGGCAATGATCGAACTTGTTGACTTTAACGATACCTATGTAACCAACAAACCTGCTAAAAAGCGATCACGACGCCGTGGTGGTAAGAAAAAAGCTGATGCTGCTGCTCCTGCTTCTGTTGCAGCTGAAGCGACTGAAGAATTGACTGAGGAGGTTGTTGACACTGTTGCAACTGAAGAAGTCAAGGAAGAAACACCATCAACTGAAGCAGCTGCTGAAAAAGAAGAGAAAGCAGAAAAAGCTGAGAAAGTAGAGGAAGCAGTACCAGTTGAAGATGTAAAATCTGAAAAGCAAGAAGACGTTGCTGAAGATTCGTCAGCCTCAGCTGATCAGGCTGAACAAAATGACGAAGAATCAAAAGACGATGCTGCAGAATAGCATTGTGTAAATCTTCAAAATTTTCTTAATAACTAATGAGGATAAACCATTGTGTTTATCCTTTTTTTTGTGCTATTTTTGTAGCAACAAACAACAAGATGAGTAAATACAGTCCGCGTCCAAAAGCGTTTATTCTGCTCGAAGATGGAACTGTTTTTTTCGGAAAATCCGTTGGAATAGACGGCACAGCAACCGGCGAGGTGTGTTTCAACACTGGAATGACTGGTTATCAAGAAATTTTTACAGATCCCTCATACTATGGCCAACTGATGGTTGCCACCAATGCCCATATCGGAAATTATGGTGTAAATGATGAGGAGGTTGAGTCAAATCAGATTCAAATTTCGGGCTTGATATGCAAAAACTTCAACTTTGAGCATTCACGTCCAGCAGCAGATGAGTCACTTTTTGATTTTTTTGAAAAGCAAAATTTGGTAGCCATTTCTGATGTAGATACACGTGCATTGGTAAGCTATATTCGAGACAATGGTGCTATGAATGCACTCATTTCAACCAAAGTCGACGAGATGGATAGCTTACAGCAACAATTGCAGAAAGTACCATCGATGAAAGGTCTTGAATTGGCATCGAAAGTTTCCACAACTGAACCCTATTTTGAGGGTGACCCAAATGCACCGATCAAAATTGCTGCTTTGGACTTAGGGATCAAAAAGAATATTTTGCGAAACCTAGTCGCACGAAATGCCTACATAAAAGTATTTCCATTTAATACAAATTTTGAAACAATGTCTGCTTGGAACCCCGACGGATACTTTCTTTCAAACGGTCCAGGTGACCCTGAGCCATTGACTGGCCCTATCGAAGTTGCATCACAGGTTTTGGCAGCAAACAAACCCCTTTTTGGGATTTGTCTTGGTCATCAAGTCATTGCCTTGTCGCAAGGAATTCCAACTTATAAAATGAGAAATGGGCATCGAGGTATCAATCATCCAATCTTAAACCTTGAAACAGGTAAAGGTGAAATCACTTCTCAAAATCATGGCTTTGCCATCGATAGAGAGGCGACTGAAAACAATAAAAATGTATCGATTACACACCTTCACTTAAACGACAATACTGTTGCTGGTATTCGAGTGAATGGAAAACCCTGCCTCTCTGTTCAGTATCACCCTGAGGCAAGTCCTGGTCCACATGATTCTTCTTATCTGTTTGATCAATTTATTCAACTTATCCAAAACCAAAAAAAGTAAATTATGAGCATCATTATTGATATCCACGCAAGACAAATTTTTGACTCTCGTGGCAACCCCACTGTAGAAGTTGACGTCACAACAGAAAATGGAGTTGTTGGAAGAGCTGCTGTTCCCTCAGGAGCCTCTACAGGAGAACATGAAGCTGTTGAATTAAGAGATGGGGGTGATGCGTTTATGGGGAAAGGCGTGTTAAAAGCTGTTAAAAACGTCAATGAAACCATTGCTAAAGAGTTGATTGGCAATTCTGTTTTTGAACAAGAGGATTTAGATCAATTGATGATTGAGTTGGATGGAACACTCAACAAATCAAAACTGGGTGCGAATGCAATCCTAGGAGTCTCTTTGGCAATTGCAAAAGCCGCAGCCAACGAGTTGGGGATGCCTTTGTATCGCTATATCGGGGGAACGAATGCAAACACTCTCCCTGTTCCGATGATGAACATTATCAATGGCGGATCGCATTCCGATGCACCCATCGCATTTCAAGAGTTTATGGTGATGCCAATTCAGGCAAATTCCTTTTCTGAAGCGCTTCGTATGGGTACAGAAATTTTTCACCATTTGAAAAAAGTTTTGCATCAACGCAACCTTAGTACAGCTGTTGGTGACGAAGGTGGTTTTGCACCTGCTTTGGATGGAACAGAAGATGCTCTCGACACCATATTGTTGGCCATTCAAAATGCTGGTTATAAACCAGGTGAAGAAGTTCGAATTGCACTTGATTGCGCTGCTGCCGAGTTTTTTGTCGATGGGAAATATGACTATACCAAGTTTGAGGGTAAGCAAGGGAAAGTTCGATCGCCAAAAGAGCAAGCAGACTACCTAGCAGAGCTATCTTCCAAATACCCCATTGTCTCGATTGAAGATGGTATGGATGAAAATGATTGGGAGGGTTGGAAATACCTCACAGAAAAAATTGGAGATAAAGTTCAGCTTGTTGGCGATGATCTATTTGTTACCAATGTCACTCGCCTTTCAAAAGGGATAGATGAAAATATTGCCAATTCAATCCTTATCAAAGTCAATCAGATTGGTACTCTTTCAGAGACAATAGCAGCTGTTGAAATGGCACACCGTGCTGGTTACACTTCTGTGATGTCACACCGAAGTGGTGAAACAGAAGACAATACCATTGCCGATCTTGCAGTGGCACTAAACACAGGTCAAATCAAAACTGGATCAGCATCGCGAAGCGATCGCATGGCAAAGTATAATCAGCTGTTGCGAATCGAAGAACAACTTGCAAATGTTGCTTATTTCCCTCAAGAAAAGGCATTTAAAGTTTTTGACTAGCGAATATTAAGTCATCCCCTCGCTTTTTTGCGAATCCTATTGTATTTTTGTAAGACAAACCAAGCAGATGTCTTCAAAAATAAACTTAGAATTTAACGGAAAAGAAGTAGAACTCCCAATTGTTGAGGGGAGTGAGGGTGAATACGCTATAGACGTTAAAAGCTTGCGTCAGCAATTGGGTCTGATTACACTTGATCCTGGCTATAAAAACACAGGTTCTTGCGAAAGTGGAATCACATTCTTGGATGGTGAGAAGGGCATCTTGCGCTATAGAGGGTATGAAATTGACGAATTGGCCGAAAAAGCCAACTTTCTTGAGGTTGCCTATCTTTTAATTTTTGGTGAGCTGCCAACGCAAGAGCAGCATGATGCATTTTTAATCGAAATAAAAGAAGAGTCTTACGTCGACGAAGACTTAAAGAAAATATTAGAGAGTTTTCCAAAAAGTGCCCATCCAATGGGTGTACTATCGTCACTTACAAGTGGTCTAACTGCTTTCAACCCAAGCTCAGTTGATGTCAATGCCGATGATCAAATTTACAATGCAATCGTTCGCCTCATGGGCAAGCTCCCAATTCTCGTTTCTTGGGTTTATCGGAAGCGTATGGGATTACCACTAAAATATGGGGATTATGCTCTTGGATATGTAGAAAATATCGCAAGGATGATGTTTCGTAAGCCCAACAAAGAATATGTTGCTAACCCAATTGTTGATAATGCACTGACGAAGTTGTTAATCCTTCATGCAGACCATGAGCAAAACTGTTCGACTTCAACTGTGCGAATTGTTGGTTCATCTCATGCTGGTCTCTTTGCCTCTGTTGCTGCAGGGATTTCAGCTTTGTGGGGACCCCTTCATGGAGGTGCGAATCAGGCTGTGGTCGAAATGCTTGAGGATATCAAAAATGATGGTGGCGATGTTCAAAAATATATCGACAAGGCAAAAGATAAAGCAGATCCTTTTCGATTGATGGGTTTTGGCCACAGAGTGTATAAAAACTTTGATCCTCGTGCAAGAATCATCAAAAAAACTGCATACGATGTGCTCAATGATTTGGGTGTTGTTGACCCTGTTTTAGATATTGCAAAAAAACTTGAGCAAACAGCGTTGGAAGATGAATACTTTGTCAAGCGAAAGCTTTATCCAAATGTCGATTTTTATTCAGGGATCATTTATCGTGCGATGGGAATTCCAGTTGAAATGTATACTGTAATGTTCGCTTTAGGTCGTTTGCCTGGTTGGATCGCTCAATGGCGTGAGATGCGCAAGCGAAAGGAACCCATTGGGCGCCCTCGTCAGATTTATACAGGAGAACAAAAACGATCTTTTGTGTCAATCGACAAGCGATAAAGTATGCACATATGCTTATCCCATCAATTAGTAACGAGACAAATCAACTGTTGTGTGTACTGCTAGGTGTAGCTGATCAAAGTGGATCGATTCCTACTTACGATGAGGCGTATGATCCAAAATCACGTTTACATATTTCGAAAGGAACTTATCCCAAGGAGGTAGACCTGGTTCATCAACTGGATTTGATGCAAGAGGCTTTACAAAAGCACGGTGTTGATGTGCTCAGACCCAAGATTGTTCCCAATTGCAATCAAATTTTTAGCAGAGATATCGCCTTTGTAATCGATCATTATTTGTTGCTATCAAACATCCTTCCCGCTCGAGACCAAGAGATCAGTGCCATTCAATTTATTATTGATCAAATACCAAGTGAAAATATTCTTTCAATTCCGAATCACGTTCATGTAGAAGGAGGAGATGTGGTTGTTCATAACGAGTGCTTATTTGTTGGATATTACAACCAATCAGACTATGCAAACCTAGTAACTGCGCGAACAAACGTAAATGCTTTGATGTACTTGTCAGAACAGTTTTTAGAGAAAGAGGTGATTGGATTTGAGCTTCATAAATCCAATGATGATCCATATGCAAATACACTTCATCTCGATTGTTGTTTTCAGCCCTTTGGAAAAAACCTTGCCATCATTTGCCCTGATGGTTTTATGCACAAAGAAGATGTATTGTGGATTGAAAACCATTTTGGAGCAGAAAATCTATTTGTGACAGACAAGCAAAGCATGTTCGAAATGCAATGCAATCTCCTGAGCATACGTTCAGATCTTGTGATTTCAGACCCCTCTTTTTCAGAAGTAAACAACTGGCTAAACAGTAAAGGTATTGAGGTGATTTCGGTTGCTTATGATCAGATTTCTAAACAAGGTGGTCTTTTTCGATGTACAACACTTCCCCTAATTCGAAAAGCATGAAGCAAACGACTGACAAGCTATTGATGATTCGCCCAGATTGCTTTTATGCAAATGAACAAACAGCAACCAATAACTACTTTCAGGAACGAACGAGGGACAATAGACAATCAACAACCATAAAAGCGCAACAAGAGTTTGACGATTTTGTTGATGTGTTGAAAGTCAATGGCGTAAAGGTATATGTTTGGCAAGACGCAAAAGAACCAATTACACCTGATGCCTTATTTCCAAACAATTGGATTTCCTTTCACAATCCCTCAACAATGATCAGCTATCCAATGTTTGCCCCAAACCGGCAGCTTGAGGTCAGTGATGCCCCAATCGAATTTTTGACATCAAATGGGTTTTCGTTCAGTAATAAAATTGATTTTACGCCACATATATCATCCAATCGATTTTTGGAGGGCACTGGCAGCATGGTGTTGGATCGAGTAAACAAAATTGCTTATTGTGCCAGATCGGAGCGTACCAACGAAGAGTTGATTGATCTTTTCTGTAAAGAAATGGGATATACATCGTTTGTGTTTTCGTCTTTTCAAACTGTGAATGGGCAACGAAAGCCTATATATCACACCAATGTTATGATGAGTATTGGTCTTGATTTTGCGATGGTTTGTCTTCAGTCTATTGATGATCCTGATGAGCGAAATACACTGATTGATTATTTCAATAAAACTGGAAAAAGAGTCCTAGAACTGAGTGAAGATCAGATCCAACAATTTGCAGGAAATGCGTTGGAATTGAAATCAGACAATGGGGCACGCCTACTTGCCCTAAGCAGCAGAGGTTATCATGCATTGACAAGTACCCAAGTAGAGGAATTATCAGATCAACTCAAAATTATTCATTCGCCTTTGCCTACAATCGAACAGCTTGGAGGAGGTAGTGCTCGCTGTATGATGGCAGAGATATTTATGTAGGATTTTGCATATACTTGGCCTTTTGGGCTGTAATCTTCGAAAAAAATGAATGGGTGTTTTTAGTTGCTTGAATCTCGATTTTCTGTCCATCTGAATGGATCGAATAAGTCGTTGATTTCCCCTTAAAAATTGTGAGTTTGTAAAAGGGAATAACAAGGGCGAAAGTTTCAAGTAAACTCCGAAATCGAACTATAATTCCTTTGGGTCGAATTTCGACATTACACACATCGTGATTGTTGTCCAGTAAAAGCAGATTGGCGATTTTGGGACTGCTGCTAACAATTTGTAGTTTTGGAGATCCAACCCCAGCCAACTTCAAACGCATACGAAGATTAAATGGCTTACCAACCAAATCAGTAATGATTTGCTCTTGTTTAGGATCTCGATAAGAAATATTCGTTAGCATCAAACAAAGGTAAAGGAAAGAAATTCAACCCAAAAGGACTTATCTTTGCAACAAATACAATTCATGCAATTGGTAGATCAGATTCGGCAACATGTTCAAAAATTTGCAACAGACCATCACAGTGTTCAAATTGACACTGTTGAGTTACAGTCTACAAAAAAAGATCACGAGGGAGATGTTACTGTAGTTGTCTTTCCCCTCCTTCGTTTTATCAAATCGAATCCTACTGACTTGGCAACTGCTTTGGGAGAGTATTTGCAGAGCCAAATCGATGAGATTAAAGCATATGATGTCATTCAAGGATTTCTGAATTTGATGATTGATGATGTCTACTATCTCAGGTTTCTTTCTGACATAAAATCACCAGAATACTTTGGTATTAAGCCAGTTACAGAAAAAAGTAAAAAGATTTTGGTTGAGTTTTCTTCACCAAATACAAACAAACCATTACACCTAGGGCATATTCGAAACAATTTGTTGGGGGCATCTGTATCTGCGTTGCTGACAGCTGCTGGCAATCAGGTGCATAAGACGCAAATCATCAACGACCGAGGGATTCACATTTGCAAATCTATGATCGCTTGGCAAAAATTTGGGAACGATGAAACGCCCCAATCTACTGGTGAAAAAGGAGATGAGTTTGTTGGGCGATATTATGTTGCTTTTAATTCTGAATATAACAAACAATTGGAGGAATTGATGAACGCTGGCATTGAAGAAGAAGAAGCCAAAAATCAAGTTCCAATTCTGTTGGAGGCGCAAGACATGCTGCGAAAATGGGAAGCAGGAGACAAGAAGATTCATGAATTATGGGCCACGATGAATGGCTGGGTTTATGATGGCTTTGCACAAACATACAAGCAACTCGGCGTATCTTTTGACTCGTACTACTATGAGAGCGATACGTATTTACTTGGGAAAGATATTGTTGATGAGGGTTTGTCTAAAGGTGTTTTTTTTAAAAAAGAGGATGGGTCGGTCTGGTGTGACTTGAGTGATGATGGGTTGGATGAAAAACTGGTTCTTCGCGCAGATGGCACTTCTGTTTACATCACACAAGATTTGGGTACGGCAGTGTTGCGATATAAAGATCACCCGAAGATGGATGGGATGGTCTATACAGTTGGCAACGAACAAGACTATCATTTCAAAGTCCTGTTTCTGATTTTGAACAAACTTGGTTATACATGGGCTCCACAGCTACATCATTTGAGCTATGGAATGGTTGATTTACCATCTGGAAAAATGAAGAGTCGTGAGGGTACTGTTGTAGATGCCGATGGTTTGATGGCTGAAATGAACGAAACAGCAGAGAGCATTGCCTCTTCACTTGGTAAACTCGATGGGTTAAATGAACAAACAAAAAAGGAGTTATATCAACAGATTGGAATGGGTGCTTTAAAATACTATATATTGAAAGTTGACCCAACAAAAAGAATACTTTTCGATTCAAAAGAATCAGTTGATTTTAATGGAAATACAGGCCCTTTTATCCAATATACTTATGCTCGTATTCAATCGATTCTAAAACATTGCGATGACAGGGATGATACTACCGCTACTGACATTCCCCTGGACCCAAAAGAAAAAGAATTGATAAAGTGGCTAGAGTTGTATCCTCAAACTATACAAAATGCTGCCTCGCAATACAGTCCTGCACTTATTGCCAATTACACCTATGAATTGGTCAAACGCTTTAATTCGTATTACCAAAAAGTGGTGATCTTATCTGAGGAGCAGGCATTACGTCAGTTTAGAGTACGTTTGGCTAGTCAGGTTGGGTTTGTGATTCAGTCAGGCATGCAGATTCTTGGAATTCAATGCCCAAATCAGATGTAAAAAAAACCACCCGAAGGTGGTTTTTTAGTATAATATGGTTTTGGTAATTGCTTACTTCGTTTCCTTAACGGCAGCTGCATAAACAACTAAACCAAATCCAATTTTGTTAATCGCATCACCAATATTGTAAACGACATTCATGTCAAGACCAATATTTGCCATTCCAGCATACCACAGACCTGGGTCAGCTTGCGCTGTTCCAATCATATATCCTAAAGGATAGATTGCCCAACCTACGAGTACAAACCAGAATAGAGTGTTGTGTGCTTTTTCAACTGAACCTCCAGCAGACTTTGCAAGTTTTGAAAGGTCTCCATATTTGATCATGTAGACGATTGCAAAATATGCTAAACCTGAAAAAAGACCCCAAAGTGCAGCATTACCCATTCCTGCCTCACCAACATAACCAGTGACAAGCATAACAAGCGACAACACAATTAAATCACGAAGGTGCTTTGTTGTAGCTCCTGCTACTTTGAGAAGAAGATAAAACTCAACACACATCAATGGAACAGTTAAGATCCAGTCGATGTAACGAATAGAAGTAATATCTCCAGCTGAACCATCAGGTCCGAGCTCACCTCGCATGTAGTAATAGTGTACTGCAGCGATGAAAGTAATTAGTCCAGAAATTAAAATTGAATTTCTCCACTTCTTGTCAAATTGACTTAAGGATAAGAAAAAGAATGCAGACGCACCCATTAGGGCCATGGTTCCAATAAAGAAAGTAAATTCTTCAAGTCCCATACCGCCAGCATGATCATCAATAATATATAATAAATTAGTCATAGTTCTTTTAAAATTATTGTTTAGACAAATCTAAATAAAATTAAACAAATCTGCTATATTTATTTAAAATTTTAAATAAAATTATGAACATCACGCAAAAAATTGTTCAAAAACTTAGTGATATTAAGTTGGTTTCAACAGTTTTTTGTGTAATTGTCAGTTATTTAACAAATTCTTTAAAAATAGATTATTTGGTCATTTTTGGTGTTTTGACCCTTGGAATCATGCATGGGGCCAATGATTTAAGCCTATTGCAAAACATCAATTTTATGCGCACTAAGCTCCAGCGTTTCGTAGTCTACACTCTAACTGTTACCATTTTTTCCTTCGCGTTATACCAATTTCCACTATATGCTCTTGTGCTATTTGTGTTGTTTAGTTGCTACCACTTTGGGGAACAGCAATGGGTTCATAGCTTCCAAAATCAGGCTCGTTTTCCACAACTCTTTTACTTTCTGTATGGGGGATTTCTGTTTTCTGCCCTCTTTTGGTCACATGCAGAGCAAACACTATATATTATTGAGGAATTGAGTGATTTTTCGATTCCTGCCCACTATTTTAAATGGATGACCTATCTATTTCTTGGTTTGTGCGCCTTATATCTCCTCTTTCAAATATCAGCAACTCGAACGCTAATATCTGATGTTTTGTTCCAAACAGCCCTTTTGTTGGCGTTGTTCTGGACCACCAACCTGATTGTTAGTTTTGGTACCTATTTCATTATTTGGCATAGCTGGCCATCGATGAAAGATCAAATACAAGCATTGTACAACAGGCCCAATGCCTATTCTTTATATATTAAGGACGCATTGCCATACTGGTTGATTTCATTGTTGGGGTTATTTTTATTTTTTATATATAACGATAGCATTGGATTAAACCCATTAGCCCTATTCTTCTCTTTTTTAGCAGCCATTACCTTTCCACATGTTTTGGTCATTTTTGGTCTTCATCAAAAGATTAAACTGAGTTAGTTTATGTATTTTTACATCTTCCAAAAAGTAACTTTAAATGTTTGATCGATTTAGTAAAAAGCTAGAAGGAGCTCTTCAAGTACTCAAGGGGCATGGTCGCATAACAGAAATCAATGTGGCTGAAACCATGAAGGAAATTCGGCGTGCACTCCTCGATGCAGACGTCAACTTCAAAACAGCCAAAGAATTTACTGATAATGTCAAGGAAAAGGCCTTGGGGCAAAAGGTTCTAACAACACTCAATCCAGGTCAACTTCTTGTCAAAATTGTAAAAGACGAGCTTACAGATCTCATGGGGGGTCAGGTTGCTGGTCTAGATTTGAATAATAAACCGGCTGTGGTGCTTATGGCAGGCTTACAGGGATCTGGAAAAACGACCTTTTCTGCAAAGTTGGCTGCTCATTTAAAAAAGACCCAATCCAAAAAAGTACTGCTTGCTGCTTGTGATGTATATCGTCCAGCTGCGCGCGATCAACTAGAAGTGCTTGCCTCACAAATCGATGTTGAGCTCTTCAACCAACCCGATTCAGACGATCCTATCGGCATTGCAAATGCTGCAGTTGCTCATGCAAAGAAAAATGGTCATCAAGTGGTGATTGTCGATACTGCAGGTCGATTGGCTGTTGACGAGGTATTGATGGATGAAATTTCGGCCATTCACAAATCTGTTTCCCCATCCGAAACTCTATTTGTTGTCGATTCGATGACTGGTCAGGATGCTGTCAATACTGCTAAAGTGTTTCACGACAGACTCAATTTTGATGGCGTTATTTTGACAAAGCTCGATGGAGATACTCGTGGGGGTGCTGCATTGTCGATTAAGTCTGTGGTGGATAAACCAATCAAATTTATCGGCACTGGCGAAAAACTAGACGCACTTGATTTGTTCTATCCAGATCGTATGGCTGAGCGTATTCTTGGCATGGGTGATGTGGTGTCATTGGTCGAGCGTGCACAACAAGTGTTTGACGAAGAACAGGCCAAAAAAATACAGCAAAAAGTCAAAAAGAATTCTTTTGGTTTTGATGATTTCTTAGCCCAAATCAAGCAAGTTCAAAAAATGGGGAGCATGAAAGATTTGGTTGGAATGATCCCTGGCGCTAACAAAATTTCCCCTGACGAAATAGATGAAGATGCTTTTAAAGGAATAGAAGCGATTATTCAGTCCATGACTCCAAAAGAAAGAAGCCAACCAAAACTTCTAAATTACAGTCGTAAAAAACGCATTGCTCTTGGGTCTGGCTCGAACGTGGAGGATGTAAACCGATTGATTAAGCAGTTTGAACAAATGCAAAAAATGATGAAGATGGTTCAGAAGGGTGGCGCTAGTAAACTGATGCAAATGATGAAAGGTATATGATAATTTTAGACGGAAAGAAAACAAGTAATGACATCAAATCTGAACTTTCAGTTCTTGTAGATGAGTTGATGAAAAAAGGTAAACGACCACCTCACCTGGCAGCTGTATTGGTAGGAAATGATGGTGCCAGTTTAACTTATGTTGGGAGTAAAGTTCGCTCCTGTGAAAAAATAGGTTATCAATCGACCTTGATTCATTTACCAGAAACAACATCAGAAGACGAATTACTCGAGCAAATTCACAGTTTGAACACTGATAAAGAGATTGATGGTTTTATCGTTCAACTCCCTTTGCCAAAACACATTGACGATGAAAAAGTCCTCATGGCAGTTGATCCTCACAAAGACGTTGATGGGTTTCATCCAACAAATTTTGGTAAAATGGCTTTGGATATGGAAAGCTTCATTCCTGCTACACCATATGGAATTGTGGAACTGTTAGATAGGTATAAGATTGATATTTCTGGAAAACATGCAGTTGTCATTGGTCGCAGCAATATTGTCGGTCGTCCGATGAGTATTTTATTGAGTCGAAAATCATCGCCGGGCAACGCCACGGTTACACTTACACATAGCCGAACCAAGAATTTAGAGACCATCACCAAAGAAGCAGACATTGTTGTTTCTGCTTTGGGTGTTCCTAATTTTTTGACCCAGGATATGATTAAAGAAGGAGCCATCATCATTGACGTTGGGATTACCCGCGTTCCCGACGATTCAAAACCAAAGGGTTATGTTATTACTGGCGATGTGGATTACGAAAACGTCAAAGAGAAGGCGAGTTATATCACCCCAGTTCCAGGTGGTGTAGGCCCAATGACGATTGCGATGCTTTTGCAAAACACATATCATGCGTATACACGCTATTCTGACGTATGAATGAAGCCTTAAAAGCTGGTCTAGTTGTTCCTTTGATGGAAGAGTTTTACACCATACAGGGTGAGGGCTATCACAAGGGGAGTGCAGCCTATTTTGTTCGAATTGGAGGCTGTGATGTTGGTTGCCATTGGTGTGATGTCAAAGAGAGTTGGGATGCTGAAAAACACCCACCAACCGAAATTTCAACAATTATCAACAATGCAAAACAATACTCCGATACAATTGTGGTAACTGGAGGAGAGCCACTGATGTGGAATATGTCACTCCTTACAGCTGGTTTGCGAAACGAAAATTTGGCAACTCACATCGAAACCTCAGGTGCTTATCCTCTTTCGGGCGATTGGGATTGGATTTGCCTTTCTCCAAAAAAAAGAATGCTACCCCTAGACGATATTTATAAAGTAGCAGACGAACTCAAAGTGATTGTGTATAATCAAAACGACTTTGTTTTTGCTGAAGAACAAGCAGCGAAAGTACAACCCAATTGCAAATTATTTTTACAACCTGAATGGAGCAAACGTGAGCAAGTGATGCCTATGATTGTTGATTATGTGCTTCAACATCCCAAATGGAAGGCATCTCTCCAAACCCACAAATACATGAACATCCCCTAAGGGCATGAGTGTTTTGATTCTCAAGTGGTTAGAGTTTATTTTTTTTAGTAAGTTTAGCCTGAAAAAAGAAACGCTATGGAATGGATAATCAATTATTTTGAGAGCATCCCCTCGGCTCATAGAAGTATGATTCTTGTCGGAGGAATTACTTTTTTTTGGTTGATTGAAGGGGTGTTACCCCTGTATCGCTTTCAATATAAAAAATGGAAACATGCACTTCCCAACCTCTTCTTTTTCATCAGGAAAAACATCAACACCATAGACTATTTTTTCAGGATCTAGATACATATATGTTCCTAGCAATCGATCCCATATTGAAAAGATATTTCCATAGTTTGAATCAGTGTGTGGAAGTACATAGTGGTGATGCATTTTGTGCATGTTTGGAGAGACAATAAAATAACTCAGAAGCATATCCAATCGTTGCGACAATTTGATATTTGCATGGTTAAACTGGCTCAACAAAGCTGAAAGTGATTGGTACAGCATGACAACTCCTATAGGTGCCCCAATGAGAAAAACCCCAAGGGTTGTGAACACAAAACGAACAACACTCTCCAAAGGATGATGACGATTGGAAGTTGTGGTATCGACATGATGGTCCGAATGATGAACA
>CACNGE010000028.1 GCA_902619855.1 uncultured Bacteroidota bacterium | reverse complement strand
AAAACAGCAGCAACATCAGTTCCACTAGGACCAATGATCGCAAGCAAGCTATCAACAGCAGCTGATTCGCCTACTTGTACCCCAATGTGTAACAACTCTCCTGCATAAAAAGACTCAAACTCCATGGTTGCCTTATCTGTTTCAATTTCAGCGAGGATTTCGCCTTCCTCAACAGTGTCGCCAACCCCTTTTAGCCACGATGCAACTGTTCCTTCTTCCATGGTGTCGCTTAAACGAGGCATTTTGACAACCTCAACACGTTCTGGGATGGTTCCTGATGGCTGTTCTGTAGACTCTTCAGGCTGAGATCCTTCTGCTTCTGGAGTTTCTTCTGCAGCAGCTGTCGCTGATTCCCCATTGAGTAAACCACTGATATCCTCACCCTCGTCGCCAATAATGGCGAGCAAACTATCTACAGCAGCACTTTCGCCTTCTGAAATTCCGATGTGCAATAAAAAACCTTCATTGAAAGACTCAAACTCCATTGTGGCTTTGTCTGTTTCAATTTCAGCGAGAATATCTCCTTCTTCAACTTTATCACCTACTTTCTTGAGCCACGAAGATACTGTTCCTTCTTCCATGGTATCACTCAATCGCGGCATGTTTACTATAATCGCCATATTATAATTTGTGTGCTATAAATGGATAATCTTTTTGCTCATAAACAGCATCATACATCAAAGATGTTTCTGGGTATGGTGAGGATTCTGCAAAGTCTGCACATTCTTGTACCTGTTTTTTTACATCTGCATCTATGCTAGCCAACTCATCTTCTGTGGCAAACTCGTTTTTCAAAATATGTTCGCGCACTTGCGTAATTGGGTCTATTTTTCGATACTCATTCACCTCATCTTTCGTTCTGTAATGCTGCGCATCAGACATCGAATGACCTCGATATCGATATGTTTTTGCTTCTAGGAAAGTAGGGCCATCTCCTTTTCGTGCTCTGTTGATTGCTTCAGAAATACCCTCTGCAACTTTCACAGGATCCATCCCGTCTATTGGACCACAGGGCATCTCATATCCCAAGCCCAACTTCCAGATATCAGTGTGATTGGCAGTTCGCTCTACCGAAGTACCCATGGCATAGCCGTTGTTCTCAACAATAAACACCACTGGTAATTTCCATAACATTGCTAGATTTAGCGTTTCGTGAAGTGACCCTTGTCGGACTGCACCATCACCCATATAACATAAAGTTACAGCATCACTCCCATTATATTTGTCACCGAAAGCCATTCCAGCCCCAAGTGGGATCTGACCACCAACAATTCCATGGCCCCCATGAAAACGATGTTCTTTGGAAAAGATATGCATTGAGCCTCCTAGGCCCTGTGAAGTACCTGTTGCTTTTCCGTACAATTCTGCCATCACCTTTTTGGGATCAACGCCCATACCAATTGGCTGAACATGATTTCGATAAGCAGTTATCATACGATCTTTGGACAGATCCATCGCGTGTAGTGATCCAGCAAGAACAGCCTCTTGTCCATTGTACAAGTGTAAAAACCCTCGTACTTTTTGCTGTATGTAAACAGCTGCTAGCTTGTCTTCAAACTTTCGCCAAAAAAGCATATTCTCGTACCAGGCTACATAGGTTTCTTTGGTAACTTCTTTCATAGAATCAATATCTTTAGTGATATCATACTGCAAAGGTAATGCTTTCGCAGTTTGTGTAAAAACTGAAAAAGCAATTATGCAAACAATGTTAATAGTGATTAGTCCTCTCGGCTATCGCCGAAATTGAATGTAAGGGAGAATCGGAGCGTATTTTCGAGAGGGTTGATGACTTTTGTTGCTGAAATTAAATATGAAAGATCAATGTCAACGACGTTGTATTTAAACCCTGCTCCCAATGTGATAAACTTTCTTGCGCCTTTGAGTTCATGCTCGTTAAAATATCCGGCACGAAGAGCAAAAGCGTTGTTATAATTAAATTCGGCTCCTAAAGCCCAAGTAAACTCTTGCAACTCTTCACTAAATCCATCTGGCGCATCTCCAAACGACTTAAAGATTCCACTGAGAAAACTTACGTCAGGTTGGACATATCCAGTGATGATTTCTTCTCCATCGGCATTTGTTGAAACAATAGGTTCGCTAGGGGTCGGTACAAGCAATTTGTTGATTTCTAGACCCAAAGTGAGGGTGTTATAGCTATCGAGAATGATATCAAGACCTCCTCCGAGTTTTAGGTTTGTTGGCAAGTAATCTGCATAGCCGTCTGTTTCGTAAGTCAACTTAGGTCCAAGGTTGCTGATGTAAAATCCGCCACGCCACTTGCCGGCAAAGGTGCCTAAGCTAAGCTCATCAGATAGGTAATACCCCGAAATTCCAAAGGCTACTGTGCTGGCCGCTGAGGCATCATCAGTTGCAGAGCCAAGTTTTAAATCAGAGTTGATAAACGCACCTGTAACCCCCATCGAAAATGATTCATTGAGTTTTAACGCATAAGAAAAATCCAACACAAATTCGTTTGGACGCTCGATAAGAGGATTGATAAAATCGGCAGGTGTTTGCCCAATTTCTATTTCTCCTAGACTAAAATATTTTAGGCTTGTTGACCAAGCTGCGCGTTCCGAAACAACCCTGTAATAGGTTACATTTGCTAAGAAAATATCATTGACCAATTGACTTAGGTAGGGAGTGTAGCTAACGCCAATTCCTGATTCGCTCGGTGCAAAAATGTACTTTGAAGGATTCCAGTTTTGGGAAAAAGCATCAGGTGTTGTTGCAACCCCTTGTTCGCCCATACCAGCTGATCTTGCATCAGAAGTGATAAGTAAAAAAGGGACTCCCGTTGTAATTACTCGATTTTGACTGTATAAAAGTGATGTAAATAAAATTAATACTAGACCAAAATATTTTTTCATACCAAATTTTATTTCCTAATTATTCTATGTGTTTCGGTGTGCTTAGTATCAGATAACGTAGATTTTAGCGTTATCGTGCACAAATATACTCCCTTATTTATTTCTGTGCCATCATTTGTTTGACCATTCCAGAAAATCTCACTGTTGATGTTTGATCCTGAATACACTGTTTTTTCTTCTTCCCATACTAATTTACCATTGATATCATGGATAACAACATGTGCATTTAAGAGTTCGCGTGGCTTGTTGTGAGTGACCCAAAATGTTGTTTGTGTTTCAAATGGGTTGGGTACATTATAAATCCCATTAATCAAAATTGCATTGTTTTCTGACACAACAAATGCAATCGTTTTAGTTGATGGGTTATTATAAGTATCCCAAGCTGTTACTGAAAGTTCATGAGAGCCAGGTGTGAGATCGTTAAACAAATATATAAGGGATCCAGATTGAAAATCACCCAAGTTGGTTCGATAGAAGTTGTTTAAAACAATAGGATTCTGCGTCACTCCGTCCAGCACGGCCAATAGCTCATGCCCCAATCCACCAGAAGTATTGATTCCATTTTCGTCTGAAAATTTTGCTATTAATACAGGGTTTGACCCTGTCATATCTCCACTTACAAAGTTTTCGTCATTCAAAAAAAGTTCAATTTCTGGTCCTTTTTTGTCATTCTCTTGATTAGGATTAATCCCACCAATGGATATTTCATTAGACAAGCCTGTTTTTTTACTTGTGTTGTCGTTTGAAATTGCGTAAAGGCTGATTCGTGCTTGACCCACAGGGAGTGAAATATCTTTGGGGATGATCAACTCAATATTCCAAAATCCATTTTCAACCTCAGCATTACCCTTAAATACAACATTGCCAAGTGCGTCAAAGGTAAAGGTTCCATTTCCATCGTTGCCAAGAGTTGTTTTTTCAATCTCTTTGTCAAAGATTGTCAATACGACCTCCCCATTGAATTGATCTAAAAGTTCCCCATTTTCATCAGATACTTGTCCAGCTAGATTGACACGATCAAGCGCATGAAGTTGCTTGTCTGAATCCTCTAATGAGTCAATCTGACTTCCATTGATATGTGTCAATTCAACTCTTTCTTTAGGGATAGCAAGCTTGAGGGCTGGGTCGCCAATAAAGAAAATGATACGTCGCTGTGATGTTCCTGAGAATTCATTTTTTGACAGGCGCAATGCCTCTGAAATGGTTGGGTAGTCGTCCTTACCATAGGCAAATAAATGCTTGGCTATGGTTTGATTGTATGAAATTCCATTTGTCACATAAATTTGTCTTGTCGTTGAAATCAGTCCAATGACTCCACCGGCAGGGTTCGCAACGCTTGCCTCTCCAGCAGTGTACACTTCTGGATTGTCAAATCGACTAAACTCACAAGTTGAAGTAATGAAAAGGGGATATCTTCCAGGGTTATACAATCGCTGTGCAAGTTCTTCGTCAAAGAATCTTTCTGACCCCAGGCCACCTTCACCACCATGACCAAAATAATTTATTGCAAGTGAGCCCTGAATAAACTGATTTTCAAGAGCTAGATTTACCCCTGGATACCTTGCGCCAGAGGCGGAAACAGTCTGCTCGTAAGCATCTGAGTGTATTTTATTTAAATTGATAAAAGGCTTGTTGTACACGACCTGTTGACCAAGGGCATCAAGTCTTTCTTGAATAATTGATTCCCACTCTTTATCAGGATCGTCAGAGAGAATCGTAAATGTATTTTGCCAATCTCCTTGCGCCAAACTATAATCGATGGACTTGTTTACCATTGCCAAAGCACCCTCTTTGGTATCAAAAAGGATTCGACCAACAGCCAGATCCATTCGATCTGAAAAACCAAGATCTCCTTCATCATCATCCATCATCGTGTAAAAATCGTCTGACATATAGCTATTTGCCAAATGAAAGCTGTGCAGAGCATGATAGGTCGGAACAATCATATTGTTGTTGGGCACTCGATCTTTATAATCATAACTTGTGTCGCCAAACAAACACAAATACTTTGGTTTATTGTCCTCTGAATTGTTGAGATAGGCATATCGAACAGCATTGCGTATGGCTACGATATCGATGTTTCCGGCGCTAAAATCATCATAGATTTCGGATAGAGTCAAGACAACGGATTTTAATCCTGAGTGTGTGCGATGGTGGGCTGCAAGCTTGTTGGCCTCCTCAGCATAATCGTCATGCGTAACGATGATATATTCTGCCTCGTTAGCCAATCGCTCTCGCAGTTGGGGTGATGTAAATGCATCGCCATAATCACTTCGTTTGGGCGTAAATACATCATTTGAATTGTGCAAATGAAAACGTTCAGTGGTGTCACTCTGGCTGAAAAAAACATTTCCATTGTTGGGTTGGTAAACACTGATGTTGCCATTGGTATGTAACTCCCAAACTGCATCAGCATTCGACGCTTTGTAGGTGGCTGAGGGCTCTGTATGAACCATAAACTGTCCATCGCCTCCATCAAGGGTACGCTGATAGGTTAGGCGTATATAATCGACATAACCAACTGAAGAGCTCAGTCCTGCACCATCATACTGCAAGTTTACATTTACATCATTTGAGGATGGAGTGAGCAATAAGCTAGCTGTATTTTCAGATGCTTTGGTTAGCACTTGGGTTGAAGAAAAGTTTACCGATTTACTTTCGCTTTCCACACGAACGATAAGTTGATTGGCATTTGATGACGATCCTGCAGCAACAACTTTGACATCAATTGGAGTGGATCCAGCATGATTGACCAATTGAAATGGGTAGTCTTTAGAGGCGTTGTGAAGAAGGCGATCACCAAACCATTTTCGCCCCATTTGAGCAACATTGACCAAATCTTCTTCAAAATGTAAATCGACCGATGCTGAAGTTTGTGCATCTTCAACAACTAGTTGAGAGGAATTGACGCTTACACGTAGCCCATCTGCTCCCCCATGAGATATTATATAATGTGACTTGTCATGATACAAATTGATAGCAGTTTGGCTATCACTGTTCCACTCATTAGTCCCATAGGCATAGAACAAAATATAATCCTCCTCACCAATAACACCATCATCCATGCCCACAAGTTGTAAGGGATTTTCAGAAAATCCATAATTATAATCGTTTATTTCTGAGTTTATTAATGGCATCATCTGGCCTCCTTTGCCGTGGATTTTAAGTGTTTTTGGATCTACATTTGCGATTGGTATGCCTAGGTCTCTTAAAAATTTGCCTGTGATTTTATAAATCCCTGTTTTATTAACTTCAAATCTAAATCCGGACGTTGGGTGACTTGTTGTGGCTGTGCTGAATTGTTGAAAACGCTGGATTCGTGACAACACTGCTGTTTTTGAAACAATCGTGAAGCCTGTGACTGTATGAAGCTTATTGTTTTTTACGACAAAGGGTTCCATTTCAATAACAACTTGATTGTCTGCCCTTCCTTTAGTTTTATAGATCAACACATCAGGAGATTCGTTAAACTGACCAAGATCTAAATCAAGCTCTTTCTCAAACGCTTGGGTCTGAATATTTTGGATAGAATACGCTGTGTTTGAATGGGTATTGATTGGTTTTGAAATGGTAATAGAAAAGCGCTTACTTTGGTCATCGTAGAAAACAGTTTGATCTGTAGCACTGGGAACTTCTTTTAAAAGTTCTCCTAGCTGCAATTGTTGTGTACCATCCCAATACAAAAGAACTTCTGACTGCTGAGACCAAAGGCAAAGTGGCAGAAAGATGAGGGTTAATAAACGCATATAAGGACTATAACGAAAAAGTTTGAAAATTAGTGTCTGAAATGTACATAGAATAAAAAGGATTCGCAATCGTTATCAGTATAAAATGTGGCTAATGGATGTCAAATTTACACATATTTACTATCTTGCAGTCCAAAATAGAATCTGTATGTTACGTAAATGCATTTTCACTTTTGTTTTTTTATCTGCAATCTCCCTTTCAGTTACAGGTTGTAGCTCTAACGGGTCTGCTAAAAAAGGTGAATCTTCTGCTACTGGTTGGAAAATTGGTGAAAGCGGAGGTTTTGATTACAAGGGAAAGGACTATAAAGACCAAATTCAAGCACCAAATTTAATACTCATCCACGGAGGCACTTACACCAAAGGACGTGTGCAAGACGATGTCATGAAAGATTGGAACAATGCACCTAATCGGATGCAAGTTCGTTCCTTCTATATGGATGAAACTGAGGTTACAAACCTAATGTACATTGAATATCTTGATTGGTTAAAGCGTGTTTTTGTTGATCAGCCAGAAATTTATACCTCTGCTCTTCCTGACACTCTCGTTTGGAGAAATCAACTTGGTTATTATGACGACATGGTCAACAACTACCTTCGTCATCCTGCTTTTCGCACTCACCCTGTTGTGGGCGTGAGTTGGCAGCAAGCGAGCAACTTCGCCAAGTGGAGAACCAATCGCGTAAATGAATTGATACTCGAAGATAAAGGCTGGATTGCCAAAGGTGCCAGAACCTCTGACGAAATTCGAGGGATCAACAATTTTGATACCGAAACATATCTCAAACGTCCTGATCTGGTGTATGGTGGAAATTATTCTGTTGAAAACATTAATGCAGTTGAAAATGATACGGAGAACGAAACTCAATCATTTGTTGGTCGATCGGCGCAAATTAGAGTGCGTGGTGAAGGAGATGCAGAAGATGAAATTATGGTAACCAACGCAAGTGTTGAATATGGTATTGTTCTACCTGAATACAGATTGCCAACAGAAACCGAATGGGAATATGCAGCACTCGGTTTGGCTGGTATACGTGAATACAACTCTTACCAAGGGAAAAAGAAATATCCATGGTCTGGCGACACCTCAAGAGTGACGCAAAGAAGAAACGCGGGTGATCAACTCGCCAACTTCAAACAAGGCCGTGGAGACTTTAGTGGTGTTGCAGGATGGTCAAATGATGATGCTGAAATTACTGCCGATGTACGTCAATACCCACCAAACGATTTTGGTTTGTATGGCATGGCAGGTAACGTTTCAGAATGGGTTGCCGATGTATATCGACCACTGACAAACAACGAAGTGAGCGATATGAACTATTTCAGAGGTAATATTTTTGAAAGCTATATTACTGAGGATGGGAAAATATCCGTAACGCAGGATGTGATTAACTACGATGATAATCCCAACGGAAGAGACGCTTATAAACAATTACCTGGATCAATCCAGAAAGAGCAAATTGAACCTCAAAATTATGGTGATGAAAATGCTAATTACCTGAACTCTAATGGACTTGCAGCAAACAATATCGCCTATGCTGATGGAGATTTGTTGAATGCGCGAAACGCTGATGATGAAGGTTCGATGATGTATAGTGATCCCTTTTCTGAAGCCAGTAAGAGGGTTCGTCAAGAAAACGAAAAGCGTTTGACGCTTGTTTCCAATACCACAAGGGTCATCAAAGGTGCCTCGTGGAAAGATCGTGCTTTTTGGCTAGACCCTGCACAGCGCAGATACATGCCAGAGTTTTTGGGTGCTGATTATATTGGTTTTCGATGTGCAATGTCCTATTTGGGAAGCACGAGTGGAGACCGAAAGCCACGTGGTATCCCATCAAATTAAGTCTACAATCCTATAGCTT
Source organism: uncultured Bacteroidota bacterium (assembly GCA_902619855.1). Lineage (GTDB taxonomy): Bacteria > Bacteroidota > Bacteroidia > Flavobacteriales > Flavobacteriaceae > UBA724. The sequence continues at coordinate 11,943 of CACNGE010000028.1, read as the reverse complement.
TTAGCCATGTCAGCGCTTTATCATATTTTTAGAGACGCTGCAGGTGTCAGTACAGACACTAGAACGCTGCAACCTGGAGAGCTTTTTTTCGCCCTGAGTGGGCCAAATTTCAATGGAAATGAATTCGCAATACAAGCCCTTGACAAAGGAGCAAGAGCTGTCATCATCGATCAAGATATCTCTACAACTGACGATCGAATTGTTCGTGTTGACGATTCTTTGAAATCTTTACAAGAACTCGCCACTGCGTATCGAACTGCTCTAGGAACTACAATCCTCGCACTCACTGGCAGCAATGGCAAAACAACAACGAAGGAACTCATCTATGCAGTACTCAAAGAAGACCTCAATACTGTTGCAACCAAGGGAAATCTAAACAACCATATTGGAGTACCCCTAACCATACTTTCGTTGAAAGAAGACACAGAAATTGGGATTGTTGAAATGGGTGCCAATCATCCTGGAGAAATTGCACTTTTGGCCAGCATCGCTCAACCAGATGCCGGGCTGATTACAAATTTTGGAAAGGCACATTTAGAGGGGTTTGGCAGTTTACAAGGGGTTGTCAAAGCCAAATCGGAACTCTATGACTTTTTAAAAAGCACAAGTGGTATCATCTTTGCCAATGCAGATGATTCAAAAATCATGGCACAGCTCAAAGAGCATCACCCAATCTCCTATGGAACAACTGCATCAGCTCAGTTTTTTGCTGAAGTCGATGATAAAAATGATACTATCGCCCTAGAAATCGATCAAGTGAGGATACAAACCCAGCTCAGTGGTGTTTATAATGCCTATAATACACTAGCTGCCTATGCCATTGGAAAGCATTTTGGGATTTCAACCGAAACAGCCAAAAGTGCTCTTGAATCTTATGTGCCTTACAACAATCGATCGCAGAAAATTCGCAAAAACAACCTTCATATTACATTGGATGCTTACAATGCCAATCCAACGAGCATGAGTGCTGCCCTGCAAAGCTTTGCCAAAACTGAAGGTAGAAAAATCGCAATCCTAGGACAAATGAACGAACTGGGAAAGCACACAGAAACAGAACACCAACAGCTCGTTGAATGGGTACAAGCATCATCGATTGATGATTGCTATTGGGTTGGCGCTGCTTTTGAGTCCTTTGTATCTGCAGATAAATACTTTTCCAACATCGATCAGGCCATGGCGCACTTCTCCTCAAACCCCATTGGAGATGGATCACTTCTAGTGAAAGGATCTCGCAGTTTTACACTTGAAAAATTAATAGACGTTATTCACTAATGGGACGCACCCTTTTATTTCTTGGACTTGTGCTTGTTCTCGTTGGAGGAATGATATTATTGGGTGAAAAATCTGGGTATAAAAACCCTCTTGACTTTCGATTCGGTGGCGAAAACTGGACATTCTACTTTCCACTTGGCACCTCTATTGTGGTCAGTATCGTGTTGAGCTTGTTGTTTTATTTTTTTAGAAAATAGCAACCTGAACTATTTCGAGTAGATCAACTTCCACCAATACAAGTCACAAAAATCTTTCGTCCACTCGCACGATTTCGATGCTCGCACAAATAAACACCCTGCCATGTTCCGAGCTGGGGGATACCGTTTTTGATTGGAAATGATACTGATGACCCCAAAATACTACTCTTGATATGAGAGGTCATATCGTCTTTTCCCTCCAAGGTATGGGTATAGTGATCGTCGGATTCAGAGACCAGTTTGTTGAAATGAGTTTCAAAATCAACACGAACACTAGGGTCGGCATTCTCATTGATCGTTAGACTCGCCGAAGTGTGTTGGATAAAGACATGTACAATTCCTGTGAAATCAGGAAGCTTGGAGACAATCTCATCAGTGATGAGGTGAAACCCTCTTGCAAAAGGCTTTAAGGAGATTTCAATTTGATAAGTCATCTTAGTTGTGGGTCATACTGGATTCGAACCAGTGACTTCCGCCCTGTCAAGGCGACACTCTGAACCAACTGAGTTAATGACCCAAGGGTCGCCAAAAATAAGATAAAATCGGCAGATTGTTTATGTTTGTAAAAAAGAAATGCTACACTACTCTAGGGCAGACATTAACCAGATGGATAAAATCTTCCGTCTAAACCTCATCAACAGTTGTACTGGTTATAAATCTGCAAATCTAATCGGCACTCAATCTGCCGATGGCAAAACCAATTTAGCTGTATTTAGCAGTATCACTCATTTGGGCAGCAATCCACCACTTATTGGGTTTGTGTTACGCCCAACGACTGTTCCTAGAGATAGCTATCGTAACATCAAATCATCTTCCTTTTTTACAGTCAATCACATTCATCACAGCACTGTAGCTGATGCGCATCACACCTCTGCCAAATATCCAGAAGATGTTTCGGAGTTTAGCAAAACAGACTTTGAAGCTGAATACTTGGATGACTTTCAAGCTCCTTTTGTCAAAAATGCCAAAGTGCGACTGGCTTGTCGATTCCTCAACGAATACCCAATCAAAGAAAACAACACCCTACTTTTGGTCAGTGAGATTCTAGCGATTCATGTTGAAGATGGCATCATCGAAAGCGATGGCTGGCTAAACCTACAACAAGCTGGTTCTGTAACGATTAATGGTCTAGATGGCTATGCAAAACCAGATCTCATTGAACGTTTCCCTTATGCAAACCCAACACGCTAATGGATTTTATATCTGAGAAACTCCAGCAATACATCGACAAGCACAGCATGGAAGAATCTGACTTGCTCAAGGCATTAGATAGAGAAACACATCAAAAAGTGCTGCTACCCAGAATGCTCAGTGGGTCGTATCAAGGACGACTATTGTCTTTGCTATCTAAGATGGTGATGCCAAAGAAAATTCTAGAGGTTGGCACTTACACTGGCTATGCAACCCTGTGTTTGGCTGAAGGACTGGCAAAGGGAGGGTCAATTGACACCATTGATCACAATGAAGAGTTGGTTGATATGCAACGACGATATTTTGATCAATCCCCTTACAGCAATCAAATCGTTCAACACCTAGGCGATGCCAAAGACATTCTCAAAAACCTGTCAGGGCCTTATGATATGGTGTTTTTGGATGCCGATAAGGAAAACTACCCCCTTTATTTCGATTTGATTATTGATAAATTGGCAACAGGTGGCATACTTTTATCTGACAATGTATTGTGGTCTGGCAAGGTGTTATCATCAGCAACTGATGAGGCAACTGCAGCTTTACAAGCATATAATCAAAAAATCAATTCAGATGCAAGGGTTGAAACGATTATTCTTCCTGTTAGAGATGGTTTAACGATCACTCGAAAACGCTAGTTGTTTCGTTTTACAGAGCCTGCAATATCTTCCACCTCTTCTTTGACCTCTTTTAAATCCTGTTCGATTTGTTTGGTGTCTAGTCCTTGTTTTTCAGCAGATTTTTCAATCTCACTCTTAATGTCTTGCGTAGCATTACGCACCTGTCGCATCCCTTTCCCTAGGGTTCGAGCGATGTCTGGCACCTTATCGGCACCAAATACAAGAAGAATCACAAAGAAAACGAAGACGAGCTCGGCTCCGCTGATAAAGTAAATCATGAGGTAAAGATAGGTAGTTATGATGATTCACTCAAAAAGAAAAAACTGTCCGTCGGAATGATTATCCAACGAACAGTATATCGCTAGTTGGTTTCTTTAAAACGATCAAAGTCTGTCTGAACTTTCGTTCGAGGCCAAGAGTTGTTGGTTGTATTCACGTCAGCTGTTTCTTCATTGGGATCAACCTGAACACCAACGATCTCTTTTTCTGAAGCAAGCAAACGTGAGTAGCTATCGTCATTTTTTCGCCAAATCTGGACAGGATATCTCTCTGTCAATGTAGAACCATCTGCATAGGTGTATTCTACCAAAATTGGCATCACCAACCCACCAGGCTTATTGAAAGTAATCTCATAGAGATAATTTGTTTTTTCCAAATTTTCTTGGGCAACTGTAAGTCCGTTTTCTGCGAGGTACTCCTCTGCATCTAGCCCAGCAAAAGGCGCAGCGTTTTCGTCGTAGTCCTCGTCATCCTCGCTCACACGAAACACCAATGGTGGGAGATCTTCAATAGAGTAACCAAAGCTTTTAAGCCTTTCGATATAAGCTGCTGGAGGCTGGCTTGTCACTTGGACAGTATTTACGCTTTCCACCCCGATATCGACAAAATCAGTGGTGTAGAACCATCCCCTCCAAAACCAATCCAAATCAACTGCAGAGGCGTCTTCCATCGAGCGGAAAAAATCTTCTGGTGTTGGATGCTTAAACATCCATCGCTGTGAATAAGTCTTAAACGCATGGTCGAAGAGTTCAGGTCCCATAATGGTTTCTCTGAGGATATTGAGTGCTGTCGCTGGTTTTCCATAGGCATTCGGACCCAATTGAAATACATTTTCTGGGTTGGACATAATGGGTGCTAAAAAGTCCTGATCGTCTGACATATAAGGCACAATTTTTTTGGCCTCACCCCTACGTGATGGGTACTTGTCTAAGCCAGGAATCGACTCTGGATAGCGCTGTCCAAATTCTTGCTCGGTGAGGTATTGTATAAATGTCGTTAGACCCTCGTCCATCCAACCCCATTGGCGTTCATCGGAGTTGACTATCATCGGGAAGTAGTTGTGCCCAATCTCATGGATAATGACAGATATCATCCCAAATTTGACGCGATCGCTATAGGTGCCATCTTCTTCAGGTCGGCCATAATTCCAACAAATCATCGGGTACTCCATCCCTTGGTTTTTGGCATGCACCGAAATTGCCTTGTGGTAAGGGTAATCAAAGGTATATCTTGAAACTGTTTCTAAGGTTTGTGCAACTGCACGAGTTGACCATTCCTCCCAAAGTGGATTTCCTTCTTTGGGATAGAGTGAAACAGCCATGACATCACGATCACCAACCTTGACAGCCATCATGTCCCAAATGTATTTTTTGGATGCTGTAAAGCCATAATCACGAACATTTTTTGCCGAAAACTTCCATGTTTTGGTTTTGGTCGTTGTGGTTTTTTCGTTTGCCTCAGCCTCCTCTTGCGTGACAATCATCACAGGTTTGTCATAGGTCTGTTTTGCTTTTTTGTAACGACTCATCATTTCTTTTGTAAAGACCTCTTTGCGATTGGTCAATTCGCCAGTGGCATCTACGATAAAGTTTGCAGGTACTGTCAAATTCACTTCATAATCTCCAAAGGGGAGTGCAAACTCGCCATTGCCCCAAAACTGATAGTTTTGCCAACCTTCAACGTCATCATACATACACATACGAGGAAAAAACTGTGCAATGACATAGGCACGATTGTCATCTTTGGGAAAATACTCATAGCCCGAACGCGCTCTGTTGACCACGTGGTTGTTGATATTATACCACCATTTGATTGAGAAAGACACTTGCCCACCAGACTGCAATGGGGTTGGAAGATCGATACGCATCATTGTTTGATTGATGATATATGGCAGGGGTTTGCCCTGTGCATCTAACACATGCTCAATATTGAATCCCCCATCAAAAGGGTCGCCGAGGTGATTGTTGGTAAAGGATGACAATTGTGACACCTGATCCATGGATTGACTGTTTTTGAGAAGTGAGGGGGAGTCTTTTTTACGAATGTTTTGATCGAGCTGAACCCATAAATATGCCAACACATCTGGAGAATTGTTGGTATAAGTAATGGTTTCTTCGCCATATAAGCGTTGGGTTTCATCATCGATTTTGATATCCATGACATAGTCAGCACGTTGCTGGTAGTAAGCAGCGCCAGGGGCACCACTAGCAGTTCGATAATCGTTGGGTGTTGAGAACTCGTTGTAGAGTTGACGGAATTTGTTTTGATTGGTATGCCCTTGCTTAGGGCCTTCTAAGTTTTGCTCTTGTGCCAATGCCAAAGTGGGAAGCAGTAAGAAAAAAGATAGTATCTGGGTGAATAAACGTTTCATATTAAACAATTTTAAAATAAAGGGGTGTAAATGTAATGAAAAGGAATGAATTAGAAGGTGTATCCAACTCCTCTGCGTACACCGATAAGGAGGATATTATTCAAAATACCCATGTACAGAATGATTGGGTTGTTATTCTATTTCATTCATAAAAAAAGCATTAAACCTCCACCTAGCCAAACCTTTACGTCACACCCCTAAAAACACATCTCTCACTTGTCCTTGGGTTTGCAGATAGCTTTTTCGTTTTGTTGGGGTTTTGATACGTACTATATTTTGTTGGCCATTCAACACCTCAAATAGAATGCTGTTTGAAACAGTTAGGGTTTTCACCTCTGCCACATCCTTAATCTCCAAATAGAAAACAATCTGATCGTCTTGGTACTTTCTACCCAAAAAGACTGGCTGCACCTTGTTGTCATTCAGTTTCAATTCAATCTCCTTTTGAAGGTAATCACTCGAATGAATCACAGTTTGTGCTGCATCACTGTCAGGATCCAAACGAAGGTTTTGGTCATAGTCTGTGTTGAGCATCAACTGCCAATCATCTGTAAACACACGAATCGTAATCTGTAGCGCCGATCGATCAGGGCGATAGTCAATCTCCATCGTGCTGACATAATAAGGGTGGATCGTGGCCTGTACAAACAGCACCCACACAAATAACGAATATGCTACGACACGATTCATCATCAGGGTGTTTGGGAGTTTGAATAATCATTCATTGCCGCCAAAACAAGAGGGTGATTGCCACGAAGAAAATCACTTTCCATCGATGGGGTGTTTTCAACACAAGACAGTACAAAGGCATAGATTTCATCTGCCGACAATGAATATTGGTCTTCCAAAAATTGAGTGCCATAAAAATCAATTATACTGTTCACTGTTTGCAGTTGTTTGCTGAGTTTCCGACTTTCTTTTAGGCGTCTGTTGTACCCACTGATTTGCTTATACATCCCTTCTATGTCCAATGGCATAATGGGCAATAGCAAGGTACTTAAAATCAAACTTCTTGTACTATTGTATCTTATTTTTTCACGCCTTTCCCCTTCAAAACCTGGAATCCCAACATCTTTAAAATTGATTGGAGGTGGTGGCGCAGCACTGACATCATCAGCGAGGATTCCAGTCAGGTTATGAGGTTTGACTACAACCTCTTCCAACTCATTGACAGCATGCTCGATATACACATTAATTTCAGGTTGAGCCATCACCAATGAGTCCAACACTAAGGCCTGTAGCTTGATATGAACAGCAGAAAACAAAAGGGTGTCAGTTGGTTTTGCACCAATTGAAAATTTCCCTTTTTGATTGGTGATGGTGGTTGCCCCACTGTTTTTGTTCACCACATGGATGCCTGAGATATCGAGAGAGTCTGAAACCACATTACCCGAAAAGTCTTGTATGTTTTGTGTGTATGCGCTAAAACCCACAAACAACAGTAAGAATAAAAAACACCTATTGCGTCTTTGCAAACTTTTCACTTTGCTTGATTAAAAAGTCCATCAGTTGAAATTCGTTTTCTTTTTTCAGCAGATCTTTTGTCTGTAATCGGCCATCGATATACTCCAAAAACAAGCCGATTTTGTTTGGTGGTATATTAAGTTGGGTGGTAAAAAATGCATCGGGATATATCTGACGAATCACATCACTTGGTGCATAGGTAAACTCATCACCCTCATCAGCTTTCTTTTTGCGAAGGGACTTGTACATCAGCTTAAAAATATTGACAAAATCAACCCCTTCATACAATTGGTTTTTTCGCAAAATTTCGTTCTCAACTCGTGTAGATTTATCTGAAGTGTAGTCAAATTTTTTAAACTCTTCTTCTTGTAAATCCAAAAACTTCTCTGGTCGTGTTGGACTGACAACCACTTCGTCTAGGGCTGTGATTTTTTCATTTACATCCACCACCAAACGATTGCGTTGAAGGATGTCCTTGGTGATGATGATTGCACGAATTTCATATTGAACAGATGATATAATGAGCTCATCGCCGAGCTTAACTTCAATGGCAAATTCACCATTGTCATCTGTTATTGTTGCATTTTCAGAGTTGGTGTTTAGTATATTGGCAGCAACAACACTGCTCTCTTGATACAACACCTTGCCACGCAACCAGGTGCGATAGTCTTGTTGTGCCGCTGCAAAAACAGCAGTGAACAACAACAATAAAGTGATTGACTTTCGCATGATTCCTCACTAAAGGTATATAATCGATAAAGAATGTCAAAATTTTACAAGCGTTTCACAAAATGAAAGCCCAAATGTTCAAAGCCCTCTCGCTCGTAAAATCGATGTCCAGCCTTGTTTTCTTTATAAGCATTGAGCTCTAAAGCTTCATAGCCTTTTGTTTTGAGTTGGGAGGTTATCCAGTCGAGGAATTGCTTGCCATAGCCTTTGCCTTGAAAAGGCTCGTCGATGTAAAAGTGATCGAGTTCACAGCTTTTACCAGAGTAATGACGTGTTTGATACCACAATCCACAGAGCCCAATCAGTTGATTTTCCAAAAAGATCGCTACACAGTCGTAGTCATGAGCAAACATGGATTTCAGTCGCTGAAGCAATACATCATCTGCGTATTTATGAGAGGTGAAATCTTGCATCAGGGGAACAATTTGTGCTATATTGCATTCTGATAAATATGTAAATTGTAAGTCTTGCATGGCGCCTCCAAAAATACATATTAAAACCATTTCTGCAGAAACAACTCATATTGTTCGCCATCCAGTGCTGCGATCTGGGTTGCCAAAAGAAAGCTGTGTGCTGCCTGGTGATGATCTTCCAACAACCATACATTTGGGTGCCTACAGTCAGCATGTATTGATTGGGGTATGCACAGTTTTGAACAACCCCAAAGATGGCCCATTCACAGTGCCGAATGGACAAATTCGAGGGATGGCAGTGCTGCCCTCACACCAAAGCAGTGGTGTTGGTCGATTGCTAGTAGAAGAAGCTGAGCGACTTGGGAAAACACTCAATTTTGAAGTCATGTGGATGAATGCTCGTAAAGGGGTATTTGCGTTTTATTCATCGATGGGGTATAAAATCGATGGGGCTTTATTTGATGTCCCTATCTTTGGACCACATTATCGAATGAAAAAATCGATATTATGAAAGCAATGCTAAAGGGTCTATTTTTGTGTTTGACGATGCACGCTTTTGCACAACATAGTGACCTTGATTTGGTCTTGGGAAAAAAAGCTCCTGAGCTCATTAACAATATGCAAGTTGAAGTCTATGAGGCCTTTGATCGAATGCGAGCAGCAGCTGCCATAAAAGGGATTGAGATGAAAGTGGTTTCTGCCTATCGCAGCTACAATCGCCAAAGAGAAATCTGGAATGCAAAGTATAAAGCATTTACGCAGGAAGGGCTTGAACCCAAAGACGCCATAGAGAAAATTATTACATACTCAACCCTTCCAGGAACCTCACGTCACCATTGGGGTACAGACATCGATATCATTGACAATGCCAATCCCCAATCTGGTGATGTGCTTCTGACTGAAAAATTTTATGACGATGGTCCCTCAAGCGCCCTTCGTGAGTGGATGAATGACAATGCAGCAGCCTATGGGTTTTTTGAAGTGTATACCAACAACCCCAATCGCAAGGGGTTTGCACACGAACCTTGGCACTACACTTATCACCCCCTTTCGAAGTCTTATCTAGAGGTTTTGACAACACATGCTATGTCTGAAATTGCAAAAGATGATCAATTGCTCGGTCGTGCGTTTTTAGACAATGAATTTTTTGAGGCCTATAACTCAGCGCATATTCTAGATATCAATCCTATATTATTTGCGCAAGAATAGGAGTCGCTTTCGCCACGTTCTACTTATCTTTGCCGCATGAAAACAATGTTGATGATTTTGGATGGTTGGGGCATATCACCAGACCCATCTGTTTCTGCGATTGACCAAGCAAAAACACCTTATATCGATTCGCTATATAACACTTATCCCCATGCCACATTGCGCACAGATGGGATGGATGTTGGGCTGCCCAATGGCCAGATGGGAAATAGCGAAGTTGGGCATGTCAATTTGGGTGCTGGACGTGTGGTGTATCAAGACCTTGCCAAAATCAATATTGCCTTGGAAAAAAACACCTTAAAAGACGAAGTCGTCTTGCAAGATGCTTTTGCTTATGCAAAGGAGAACAAAGTGAAACTTCACTTTCTCGGACTGGTTTCAGATGGAGGTGTGCATGCACACATCAATCATATCAAAGGTTTGGTTGAGGCTGCAAACCTTTCCCAAGTACCAGAGGTTTATGTTCATGCTTTTACAGATGGACGAGATGTTGATCCAAAATCAGGTGCTGCATTTATCCAAGAATTGCAAGAGTGCTGTGATGCTCACAACGCACAAGTTGCCTCAGTCATTGGGCGCTACTATGCCATGGATCGAGACAAGCGTTGGGAAAGAGTGAAAAAGGCTTATGATCTTTTGGTTCATGGTCATGGCAATACAACAACAGATTTTGTTGAAGCGATCCAGAAGAGTTACGGGCATGGTTCGACAGATGAGTTTATAGAACCACACATCAGAGTAGGGGCTGACAATGAGCCTGTTGCGACCATTCAAGCTGGTGATGTGGTGGTGTTTTTTAATTTCAGAACAGACAGAGGGCGACAGTTGACCCAAGCCCTTCACCAACAGGACTTTGCTGCCCATGGGATGGAGAAACGCGATCTTCATTTTGTAACGATGACAAATTACGATGATTCGTTTCAAGGCGTACACGTCGTTTTTGACAAAGACAATGTCACCAACACCATTGGGGAGGTGCTTGCCAAAGCAGGTAAACGACAAATTCGCATTGCCGAAACAGAAAAGTATCCACACGTTACCTTCTTTTTTAATGGAGGTAGAGAAGAACCATTTGAAGGGGAAGAACGCATTTTATGTCCATCACCAAAGGTGGCAACCTATGACCTACAACCTGAAATGAGCGCCTATGAGTTAAGAGATGCCATCGTCCCTAAGCTCAAAAATCAAGAAACAGACTTTGTGTGTCTCAACTTTGCCAATCCCGATATGGTTGGACATACAGGGAGTATGGAAGCAGCCATAAAAGCCTGTGAGACAGTTGATGCCTGCACAAAAGATGTGGTTGAAGCTGCCAAAGAGGGAGGGTTCAACGTGCTTGTTATTGCCGATCATGGAAATTGTGACACCATGATCAATCCAGATGGATCTCCCAACACTGCCCACACAACCAATCCTGTTCCGATTATTCTTGTCAGTGACCAGCACAAATCCATAAAAAATGGTAATTTGGGGGATATTGCACCCACAATCCTCGAACTGATGGGTGTCGAAAAACCAAGTGAAATGACATCCAACTCTTTACTTTAATGACATGAAAAACATCACACTTTTCCTTCTTGCCACTGTTATTTTTACAGCATGCACAACTCCTTTTGAATCATTTGGAGAATTTTCTCGAAAGCAACTGCAAAACAGTGAACACAACAGTTGGTTTATGGACAACTACGATGCACACCCCCTCAACGAAACATTGGTCTCACAAATCGATTCATTGTTCAGTGAAATTGAGGTGACTATTTACATGGGGACTTGGTGTAAAGATAGTCAGCGAGAAGTACCTGGTTTTTTTAGAATTATCGATGCGCTCGACGCCAACGACCAAATCAATCGATTGGTTGGACTGAACGAGGATAAAATCAGTCATGATGGAAGTGCTGAAGAAGCGGGTATTACCAATGTTCCTACGTTTATCTTTTCAAAAAAAGGGGAGGAAATCAATCGGATTGTTGAGTTTCCGATCATTTCTTTTGAGCAAGACATCCTCGACATTCTACAAGACAAAGGCTATAAGCACGCATACGATTTTTAGGCATGGCATTGCAAAAAACAGCTGAAGAAATAGAACTAATCAGAGAAAGTGCCTTGGTGGTATCCAAAACACTGGGGATGCTTGCCAGTGAAATCAAACCTGGCATCACTACTCTCTATCTCGATGGTCTTGCCGAATCTTTTATTCGTGA
>CACNGE010000027.1 GCA_902619855.1 uncultured Bacteroidota bacterium | reverse complement strand
ATTGTCCTTGAAACCACTGGCTTATTTTCATCCGATCAACTGACCAAGATGAGTTTGCTAGTAGACCAAACAAGTAGGCTTTCAAAAGTACTCTCCAAACTTCCGATTTCTGTGGCTGGTGCTGAGATTTATAGCTTTGATTATGAGTCTTTTAATCGCGATAGTGATCGTTACAATGCGCAACAAAACCTACCCAATCATCCTCTTGACAGTCTATTGATAAAGGCAAATGCAATTGCAACTATTTATACCTCCAAAAATCAAATTGCTGTTCTGGACATAACAGATTTTGAAGAAATCGTTCCGATACTTGAAAAAAACTCAGAGGCCATACAAAAAGTCAGAGATGCTGTCATTTATCAATTTGCAGAGAATACAGTTCTCAATAAACTAGGTGCGCCTCTACTAAATTTGCCAGCTCTTTCACATGCTTCTGCATTGAATGATATGTTGTTTTTGGCGCCAAATCAAGCTTCTCTTGCAGAAGTCATCACCCAAATTACCAATGGCTTTACATTGGGTAGTGATGAACAATTTAATGGACTACTACATGAAATACCAAATGAATGCTCTATGCTTTTTGTTGGTGTTGAAGAGTTGTTTTCAAAACAGTTAAATACGCAACTGATTGATGATATTCGCATTGCTAGCAATGATGAATTTCCCTATTGGCTTGGCATTGGATTGGTTGAAAGTGGTGTTGCTCAAATCCAATTTAAGCGTGTTTCAAAGCAAGAAAAAATTGCGAACAAAAGACCTAAACTCTTGTTTTCAACAGCCATTGAAAGTCCAATAGCCAATGGCCCAGCTGCAGTACTTAATCATCTCAATGGATCAATGGAATGGGCTATTCAAGACGAAAAAAACAATCTGAAATTGATCAGCAATGCTGGAAGAAATACCTGGACAAGACCTATTGATGGCCCTATTCAATTTCCCATTCATCAAGTGGATTTGTACAAGAATAGTCGATTGCAAATGGCCTACACAACAAAAAATAGTTTTGAGGTTATCGATAGAAATGCAAAACCTGTTCAGCCTTTTTCATCAAAGCTAAACAACCCCCTGCCGCTTGCTGTTTTTGACTATGAAAACACACGAGACTATCGGCTTGTTATAGTCAACCAAAATACATTGGAGCTTCGCGATCGAAAGTTTCAAAAGGTCAGTGGATTCAATCGTACAAAAGCAAATCTGAAATATGCGCCAAAACACCTTCGTATTGGCACCCGCGATTATATCGCAATGGTTGAAAATAGTGGAAAATTACTTTTACTCAATCGAAGAGGAAATGTGCGTATAAAAACCCCTAATGATTTGATTCTATCTTCTGATGTTTATCTACATCAAAATGGATTTGTTGGTTTGGATGATAAAAACAGATTGTTTCGAATAGAAATCAATGGCACAATTAGTTATCGTACACTCCCCTTCGAAACCCCCTATAAAATCCATGCAAGAGGAAAAAACATAGTGTTGCTGACAGAAAATAAACTAGAAATCAATGGTCGACTTCTTGAGCTGGATTTTGGTATATATGGAGATCCATTGATCCATGTGGTCAACAATCGTACGACGATTAGTTTGTATGACCAGCAAGAGGAGAAGGTGTATGTTTTTGACAGAAAAGGAAACTTACTGCCTCATTTTCCAATCTACGGCGCTGGTCCAGTTACGATTAACAGCGATCGGAAAGGCAATGTTTTTTTAGCAACAACAAGTGAAGCAAATAAATTGGTTGTTTATCAAATTCCTCAGTGGTAACGCTATTTCGTTAAAGTCGCTTCAAACTGTTTTTGAAAGTGTTGTATGATTCGTTTTTTCACCTCCTCTATCGATACCTCTGTATTCAACTCATTGGCCATTGAAGTAACTTGCTTTCCATGAATACCACAAGGAACAATATGCGTGAAATGTGATAGATCTGTATTTACATTTAGAGAAAAGCCATGCATCGTCACCCACCGACTAGCACGTATCCCCATGGCGCATATTTTTCTAGCAAAAGGAGTGTCGATATCCAGCCAGACACCTGTTTCCCCTTTACTTCGCGTGGCTTCGATACCAAAGTCAGCTAGGGTATCAATAATGACATACTCCAGAAATCGTAAGTACTTGTGAATATCAGTAAAAAAATGATCCAAATCGAGTATAGGATAACCAACGATTTGACCAGGTCCATGATAGGTTATGTCTCCTCCACGATCGATTTTAAAAAACGATATTCCTTGTGATTCAAGTTCAGCTTTGCTTGTCAACAAATGATCTGCTTGGCCACTTTTTCCCAAAGTAATGACAGGGGCATGCTCAACAAGAAGTAAATAATTTTGGGTAAGTTTGGTGATTTGATTTCTGCGATTGTATATTTTGGTATCAATTGTTTGTTGAAACAAATCGTGTTGCAAATCCCAAACTGTTTGGTAATCCAAAAAGCCCAAATCAAGAAGTTGAATTTCTTTTTTCATAGATGTCAAAAATAAATTTGACTTGACAACATCAATGTTATCTTCGTAGGTGCAAAATACGTAAAAAACAGAATTTTAGCAGTACATATTATTCGTGTTTTAATCCCTTTCAAATGACTAAAAGCTTGCGTCTGTATGCTGCTTCGTTATAAAACCAAGATCAAATTCACTCAATTCGTTATGCATGATTATCTTTGCACAAAAGAATTCATTTGGAAAGATCCGAGCAAGAGCTTATCAGAAGGGAGAAGTTAAGACAACTTCGTGGACTTGGAATCGACCCATACCCTGCCGCAGCATTTTCTATTAACGCAAATAGTGAATCGATCATCAATGAATTTGTTGAGGGGAAACAAGTCACCATAGCAGGAAGGTTGATGTCTCGTCGAATACAGGGAAAGGCGAGTTTTGCAGAACTACAAGACTCGAAAGGACGCATACAAGTGTATTTCAATCGTGATATTCTTTGTCCAGATGAGGACAAGACAATGTACAACGATGTTTATAAAAAGCTCTTAGACATTGGTGATATTATTGGGCTAACAGGAACTTTGTTTACCACCCAGGTGGGTGAAAAAACAGTGCAAGTGGAGTCTCTTTATGTCTTGAGCAAGTCCCTTCGCCCATTGCCTTTGCCAAAAACAGATGCTGATGGAAACACTTATGATTCTTTTTCAGACCCTGAGCAAAGGTATCGCATGCGATATGTTGATTTGATTGTCAATCCTGATGTGAGAGACACTTTTCTCAAACGAACAAAAATCACAAATACCATTCGTTCTTTCTTCAATGCAAAAGGGTATCTAGAGGTGGAAACACCCATTCTCCAGCCCATTCCTGGTGGTGCTGTGGCACGTCCGTTTGTTACCCATCACAATGCGCTGAACATTCCACTCTATCTTCGAATTGCCAACGAATTGTATTTAAAACGTCTTATTGTTGGGGGGCTTGATGGTGTTTATGAATTTGCCAAAGACTTTCGCAACGAAGGTATGGATAGAACACACAACCCCGAGTTTACTGTCATGGAGTTTTATGTCGCCTATAAAGATTATCACTGGATGATGGAAACAACAGAGACTTTGCTCGAACAAGTTGCCATCGACACACACAACACGACAAAAGTGAAGGTAGGTGATAGGACTATCGATTTCAAATCTCCCTATCCTCGTGTCCCTATTCTCGAGGCGATTCAGAAGCATACTGGTATTGATATAAGCGGGATGAGTGAAAAAGAATTGAGAGCAACAGCGATTGGACTTGACATTGAAGTTACTGATAGTATGGGTGTTGGCAAGCTCATTGACGAGATTTTTGGTAGCTGTTGTGAACATCATTATGTACAACCAACTTTTATCACAGATTATCCTAAAGAGATGAGCCCTTTAACCAAAGTTCATCGCGATAAGCCTGGATTAACAGAGCGTTTTGAGCTCTTGGTGAATGGAAAAGAACTTGCCAATGCATACTCTGAACTGAACGATCCTGTCGATCAGTTGGAACGCTTTGAGGATCAGCTTAAACTCTCTGAAAAAGGAGATGATGAAGCGATGTTTATCGATCATGATTTTGTTCGCGCACTCGAGTATGGTATGCCCCCAACATCAGGTATTGGGATTGGGATTGATCGCTTAGTGATGTTGATGACAGACAATAGCTCGATCCAAGAAGTTTTATTTTTCCCTCAGATGCGACCAGAAGTGAAAGGCCCAACATTGACTGAAGAAGAAAAAATTGTCTTTACCATTCTCAAAAAACAACACCCAGTACTATTGACTGAATTGAAAGAGAATGCCGGCCTCAGCAATAAAAAATGGGATAAGGCAATCAAGGGACTCAGTGCCCAACAATTGGCAAAAGTGACCAAAACAGAAGAAGGGCTTTTTGTTTATCTACAAGAGTAAAACCCCAGTTTAGTTTTAAACGCTTACATTAGTAGCACTTTTTTCTCAAATTAAAGATTATGATATGAAAATAAGATTCTTATTCCCATGTTTAATACTCTTGTTCGTTGGGCAATTGAACGCCCAAGACAATGAAAAGAGTGAAAATAGCAAAGCTGAAAAATCATCAGAGGAAAAAAAGAAGGATTCCAAAGAAAAGAACTACGAGGATATCGTCACTGATGAGGCAATTACAGATAAAGGTTTGTTTGACGTCCATCAGGTTGATGATATGTACTATTATGAAATTCCCGACAGTTTGTTTGGTCGTGAAATGCTTGTCGTGACACGAATTGCCAAAACAGCAAGTGGTATCGGATTTGGTGGTGGCAAGCAAAATACTCAGGTATTACGATGGGAAAAAAGATCAAAAAAGGTTTTATTAAGAGTGGTTTCGCACCAGATCTTCGCTGCCGATTCTCTACCGATTCATGAAGCGGTGGTCAATTCAAATTTTGAACCAATTCTTTACAGTTTTGATATAAAAACGATTGGAAAAGATTCTACTTCCACAGTTATTCAAGTAAACAAATTCCTAGAAAGCGATGTCAAAGCTTTTGGCTTTCCTGCCTCGAGAAGGAAAACGTATAAAATCAGTAGTTTGGATAAATCGCGTTCCTTTATAGAAAGCATAAAAAGCTATCCCCTCAATGTAGAGATGCGTCATGTTAAAACCTATAATTCATCTGAACCTCCTTCAAATGCCAGTACAGGATCGATTAGTTTGGAAATGAATAACTCCATGATTTTACTACCAAAAGAGCAGATGAAGCGACGTTATTTCGACCAACGAGTTGGGTGGTTTGCACGTGGACAGGTAGATTATGGCCTTGATGTTCAGGAGAGTAAAACCATTCGCTATCTCGATCGTTGGCGATTGGAAATTGCACCTGAAGATATAGAAAAATTTGAGCGTGGTGAACTGGTCGAGCCTATTAAGCCAATTGCATATTACATCGATAGGGCAACACCAAAAAAATGGAGAAAATATATCAAGCAAGGTATTGAAGATTGGCAGGTTGCTTTTGAAGCAGCTGGCTTTAAAAATGCAATTCTGGCAATAGACCCACCCACAGCTGAAGAAGATCCAGATTGGAGTCCAGAGGATGTGCGCTACTCTGTTGTGCGCTATTTGGCATCACCCATTCCGAATGCCAATGGTCCACACGTAAGCGACCCAAGGTCTGGTGAAATTCTCGAATCAGATATCAATTGGTATCACAATGTAATGACCTTGTTACGCAATTGGTTTTTTGTTCAAACTGCAGCAATCAATCCAGAGGCACAAGGTGTTGCCTTTAAAGACGAAATCATGGGTAGATTGATACGATTTGTGTCTGCCCACGAGGTTGGCCATACGATTGGTCTTCCTCATAACATGGGAAGTAGTGTTGCCTACCCCGTTGACTCTTTACGATCTGTTTCATTTACCCAAAAATATGGTACTGCTCCATCAATCATGGATTATGCTCGTTTCAATTATGTTGCTCAACCTGGTGATGGCGATGTTTCATTGATGCCAGATATAGGCCCTTATGACATCCATGCTGTGCGTTGGGGTTATCGACCTATCCCGTCTGTTGAGAAAGCAGAAGATGAAAAGCCTATCCTTGACCAGTGGATTCGAGACAAAGAGGATGACCCAATGTATCGATTTGGGCGACAACAATTTGGGGTTGTAGACCCTAGTTCTCAAACAGAGGATCTTGGTGATGATGCAATCAAGGCCAGTGCTTATGGTATTGCAAATCTTAAACGCATCGTCCCAAAACTAATCGAATGGACAGCAGAGGATGGGAAAACCTACGATGATTTAGAAACTTTATATGGCCAAGTTTACAGTCAGTTCAATCGCTATATGGGGCATGTAACTTCCAATATTGGTGGAGTTTACGAATATTACAAAACCTATGACCAAGATGGTGCAGTTTATACCCATGTTTCAAAAAGTCATCAGCAAAACTGTTTATCATTTTTACAGCAGGAGCTTTTTCAAACACCAACTTGGTTGCTTGAAGAAGAAATCTTAAACAAGATTGATTTTGTAGGTGCTGTTGATCGAATGCGCCAAACCCAAACTAGAATCATCAATAGCATCCTTGACTTTGGTCGTATGGCAAGAATGATAGAGAATGAGGCCTTACATGGCACTCAAGCATACACCCTTGTCAGCATGATGAATGACTTGCAAAATGGTTTGTGGTCTGAGCTAGCAAAAGAGAGTAAAATTGATACTTATCGTCGAAACCTTCAACGTGCATACATTGATCGTTTATCATATCTGATGACAGATAGCCAAACCCCTGCGACTGGCTGGGCAAGAACGTATGGGAATCAAACCAGAGTCCTGGTCAGTCAGTCTGATATTCGATCTGTTGCTAGAGGACAGCTCAACAAACTGAAAAATGACATTGAAAAAGGCATTAAGCGCGTTTCTGACACAAACACCAAATATCATCTGCAAGATGCAATCTCGCGCATCAATATCATTTTAGACGACGATTAATCAGAGTTCTTTGAGAGTTTCAGAAAAGGCTTGTAGAGTCGTATCAATGTCTTTGTAGGAGATAGCATCGTTTAAGAAATAGCTTTCAAAGGCACTTGGGGGTAAGTACACGCCACGTTTTAGCATGCCATGAAAGTATTTGGTAAATCTCTTGTTATTACCATTGGTTGCTGAGGTAAAGTCCTTGACAACTGTGTCAGTAAAATGCAAGGATATCATAGACCCCAAGCGATTGATTTGATAATCAATTCTACTTTTGGAAAGAATATTATTCATTCCTTCATGCAAATAAGCTGTTTTATCTGCAAGACTGTCAAAAACTTTTGGCTGATTGTCCAAAGCTGTTAACATTGCCAATCCGGCTGCCATAGCAAGAGGATTTCCACTCAAAGTACCTGCTTGATAAACAGGTCCTTCAGGTGCCAAAAAATTCATGATTTCTTCTCTAGCTGCAAAGGCACCAACTGGAAGACCACCACCAATCACCTTTCCAAAAGTAACGATGTCGGCATCCACTCCAAGAAGTTGTTGGGCACCACCAGCAGCCAATCGAAATCCAGTCATTACCTCATCAAAAATGAGCAAGGTATCGTTCTGATCGCATAAATATCGAAGCCCTTCCAAAAAGCCAGGTTCTGGTGGAATACATCCCATGTTTCCTGCTACAGGCTCAATAATCACTGCTGCAATCTCACCTTCATTTGCCTTAAAAAGTTGAGTCACATTGTAAATGTCATTATAATTTGCCAGCAAAGTATCCTTCGCTGTTCCTTGGGTCACACCAGGTGAGTTTGGGCTTCCAAAAGTCACAGCACCACTACCTGCCTGAATGAGAAAAGCATCAGAATGACCATGATAACAACCCGAAAATTTTATGATTTTTTCTCGACTGGTATATCCACGAGCAAGTCTCACAGCACTCATGCAAGCTTCTGTTCCAGAATTTACAAATCGAATTTTATCAATATTGGGTGCCATCGAAGTGGCCAGTTCAGCGATCTTGGTTTCAAGCGCAGTAGGAATTCCATATGAAGTTCCTTTGCCGGCTTGCTTTTGCACTGCCTCCACAACTGGTTTGTAGCCATGCCCCAAAATCAAAGGCCCCCACGATGAAATAAAATCGATATAGCGATGATCATCTTCATCAAATAAATATGCTCCTTTTGCTTCTTTGATAAAAATTGGAGAACCCTCAACTGCCTTGAAAGCTCGAACTGGAGAATTGACCCCTCCTGGGATCACTTTTTTTGCTTGTGCAAACAAAACGCTACTTCGCTCGTACCTCATTTTTCTAATCGTAATTGTTGACCAATCTGAATATCATTAGATTTCAAGTCGTTTATTTTTTTGAGTTTTGCCACTGATATATTGTAATGCCTCGACAATCCATAAAGCGTATCGCCTTTTTGTACAATATGCATCCTATCGTCTTGATTACTGAACTCTGGCGATACTTTTGGATTATCGTATTTCCATAAGTTTAAGCGTTCGATAAGGCCAATCAATTTATCTGCATAAGCTGGATCTGTGGCATATCCTGCTTTTTTCAATCCTTTTGCCCAAGCTTTGTAATCTGTTTTTTTGAGACGAAATAAACTCGCATATCGCTCACGCTCGACCAAGAAAAGCGAGTGGTCGCGAAAAGATTCTTTGGGGTCCTTATAGGCCCGAAAGCATTCGCCAGGTGCATCATCATCATGATACACTTTTTTACCTCTCCACTCACGTTTACATTTAATGCCAAAGTGATTGTTTGACTTCTTGGCTAGCGTACCTTGTCCCAACTGCGATTCTAACAAACCTTGCGCCAAAGTGATGCTTGCTGGAATTCTATAGCGACGCATTTCCTCTTGTGCAATACTTGCATATTGCTGGATGTAGCGTGTTGATGGATCTGAGGAATAAACAACATCTTTATCTTTTTTCTTTTTTGTCTTTTTTTTGGGCTTTTCTTGCGAAGTAATCGTTTGTTCATTCATTGATGCATCGGCATAATACACCTGTTTTTTACTGCCACATGATGCTAAAAAGATGAGCATGGCCAGCGCAACGAACTGCCTTGCGCTCCCAATCGCTGGTTGATTCCTTTGATTGATTGATGGCCGCCAGTATGAATCACTAACAAACGATTTCCAAAATTCCATGTGTTTTCTTTCCACTTTTTAATCAAATGCCACAGCATCGGAGCCGTGTATAGCGGGTCTAGAATTACACCCGTTTGGTTGGCTACACGATGAGCAAAATCAATCAATGATTTTGGTGTTTTGGTAAAACCGATCTCATTGTGAGTCGGTACCAATGACCAACGATCATTATTGACAAAGGTACGAATCCGATTGCGTATTTCTATGTCTTTTACAACTTGAAATCCAACAATATGCTGATGCTCTTGCGTTGATTCGATCAAACCCGCCATCGTTCCACCTGTTCCTACTGCTACAGCCAAAGTGTCGAAAGTCTTGTCAGCAGTTGTGAGAATCTCTTTACACCCTTTTATTGCTAAGGCATTGGTGCCACCTTGAGGAATGATGTAAGGGTTTTTGTCCTTTATCACCACAGTTGATAATGCCAATTCTTTGTCCTTGTACAACGATCGACTGACAAAATGCAACGCCATACCCATTTGTTTGCAATATTGGAGGGTTGGATTTAGAGATTGACCATCCAATTCATCTCCACGAACAATACCATGTGTTGTAAACCCATATTGATATCCTGCAGCTGCCACAGCAGCCAAATGGTTGGAATAGGCACCCCCATAAGTCAACAGGGTATTATATCTGTTCGCTTTGGCATACTGTAAATTGTATTTCAGTTTTCGCCATTTATTACCAGAAATATCTGGATAAATCAGATCTTCTCTCTTTAAGACAATTTCCAAATCTCCTGCAATTTCCTGTAATCGTAGATGTTGATTATTAGACCCCATCGCTCAGTCAAACATATTTAAATAAAACTTGAAAAAAACAATTACATTTAGGATGTGAAAAAGAAATTTATTCCGATTATGGAAGGTGACTCCTATCAGACTCCCGAGGGATTTGTCGTTTTTACTGAACAATATCATTTAAAGAGAGGGTATTGTTGCGAGAGTAACTGTCGGCATTGCCCCTATGGATTTGATAAAAATAAAGTCTAAAGTAGATTTTTAACAGCTTCCAATGCATCTGATAAGCCTGTTGGATTTTTGCCTCCTGCAGTTGCAAAAAATGGCTGACCTCCACCCCCACCTTGTATGTGTCCACTGACTTCCTGTATAATCATATTGGCTTTGTATGTGCCCTGATCGACTAGTACTTTGGAAACATAACATGACAAAATCGGTTTGTTATCCTTTTTGGAACCAAGAACAGCAACCAAATCTTTTCTGTTTTTCCCAATTTGAAATAAAATATCTTTCATAACTGAGGCATTGAGATTGACCTCTTTGCAAAGCAATGAAATACCATTGTGAATTTGAATTTCACTTTCCAAATCAACAATCATTTGCTCCACAAGTTGCTTGTTGAGCTTCTCTATTTCTTTTTTGAGCTTCGTGTTTTCATCTTGTAAAGCCTGTACCGATTGCACAAGGTCTTTTGGGTTTTTCAATTGCAACTTGACTGCTTCCATCAAGTCTGCATGCTCATACATCAGTTTTTTGGCTTCATCGCCAGTTACTGCTTCAATCCTTCTTACTCCAGAGGCAACTGCTGTTTCACTTGTGATCGTAAAGTGCCATATCGCTGATGTGTTTGATACATGGGTACCTCCACATAACTCTATTGATTCGCCAAAACGTACTGTTCTGACTGTATCGCCATACTTTTCGCCAAACAAAGCCATTGCACCATCGGAAATCGCCTGATCATAAGGAACGTTTGTAGTGATTTGCGCATCGATTTTTTCTTGAATTCTGGCATTGACAAAATCTTCAACCGACTGTAGTTCTTCTTGCGCTAATTTAGAAAAATGAGAGAAGTCAAAACGCAAATGACCCGAACGAACCATAGAGCCCTTTTGAGTAACATG
This sequence comes from uncultured Bacteroidota bacterium, assembly GCA_902619855.1. Lineage (GTDB taxonomy): Bacteria > Bacteroidota > Bacteroidia > Flavobacteriales > Flavobacteriaceae > UBA724. Next base: position 10,793 of record CACNGE010000027.1, on the reverse strand, counting down.
AGAACCCAATACACTTCGCAGTGCATGATGCAACAAATGCGTTGCTGTGTGATTGCATGAAGTTGCATGACGTTTTTGCTCGTCTACAACTGCTTTAAATTTGGAAGTGAAATCTGCAGGAAGCTGATTGGCAGTATGAACAATTATATTGTTTTCAATTTTAGTATCATAAATATATGTCACATTCCCATTTGGTGCCTCCAAATATCCCTTATCGCCAACTTGACCTCCACCTTCAGCATAAAAAGGAGTGATATTGAAAACCAACTGGTATAATTCGCCATATTTATTTATGATTTTGCGATACCGAACAATGCGTACTGGTGTTGAAAGTAGATTGTAGCCAACAAATTCCTGCTCTTCGTCCTCGATGACTTCAACCCAATCTTCACTATTGGTTTGAGATGCAGCTCGTGATCGTGCTTTTTGTTTGTCCATCTCTTTTTGGAAATCCTCTTCATTCAAAGTCATTCCATTTTCGGAAAGAATTAAGGCTGTTAAGTCAATCGGAAATCCAAAGGTGTCATACAATTCGAAGGCTTTGGCTCCCGACAACTCTTTACTCGAACTTGAGGACATCAACTGTTGTAACATTCCCAATCCCTGAGCCAATGTTTTTAAAAACGAAAGCTCTTCTTCTTTGATCACATTCTGAATAAAGTTTTGCTGCGATTTGAGCTCTTGAAAAGCACTTCCCATTTGGATCGTAAGCGTTTCAACAAGGTTGTAGATAAATGGTTCTTTTTGGTTTAGGAAAGTGTATGCATAGCGTATAGCACGACGAAGAATTCGACGGATTACATACCCAGCTCCATTGTTGGAAGGCAATTGCCCATCGGCAATCGAAAAGGCCACAGCACGAAGGTGGTCGGCAACCACACGGATGGCAATATCTGTTGATTCGTCACTGCCATAGGTAGTCGATGTTCGTGTTCCTATTTCACGAATAATAGGGGTAAAAACATCAGTATCATAATTGGATTGTACCCCTTGAACAACCATACAAAGCCTTTCAAAGCCCATACCAGTATCGATGTGTTTTTCTGGCAGTTGTTCTAGCGATCCATCAGCCTTTCGATTGAACTCGATAAACACCAAATTCCAGACCTCAACAACCTGGGGGTGATCCTGATTAACTAAAGCTGATCCAGGTGTTTTCACTTTTTCCTTTTTGGAACGAATGTCCACATGGATTTCTGAACAAGGCCCACAAGGCCCTTGGTCGCCCATTTCCCAAAAATTATCCTTTTTTGAACCCATCAAAATGCGCTTAGGGTCAATGTGTTTTTTCCAAAACGCTATAGCTTCAGTATCAGTTTCCAAATTCTCAGATTGATCGCCCTCAAAAACAGTGACATACAAGTCATCTTTACTGATGTTCATGATTTCAGTTAGGAACTCCCAAGCGTATGCAATGGCGTCTTCTTTGAAATAATCTCCAAAACTCCAGTTGCCAAGCATTTCGAATAAGGTGTGGTGATAGGTGTCCATACCAACTTCTTCCAAATCATTATGCTTTCCAGAAACACGCAAACATTTTTGGGTATCAGCTACTCGTTTGTCTTTTGCTATTTTTTGACCCAAAAAGAACTCCTTGAAGGGGTTCATTCCTGCATTGACAAACAAAAGAGAAGGGTCATTGTTGTTTATCAATGGGGCTGAAGGAACAATTTTGTGGGATTTTGATTGAAAAAAATCAAAAAATGATTGCCTAATTTCTTGCGCCTTCATAGGGTTGTGTTAACTTGCAAATTTCAACTTGAAACAACATTTTTTATATTTGCAAGGATGTATAACTAATTGCCTGTAAAATTAGTACATTTTAACAAATGCCAAAGTATAAATATTATTACGATCAAGAGACCCTTTCTTACAGACGAATAGAGGTCAATACTAGTGTGCGTTTTCGCAACGCTTTTGTTTTTCTAACTGTTTCTGCGCTTTTCGGTTTAATCATGTTATTGGTTTTGTTATCTTCTCCCCTGATTGAAACCCCAAAAGAGATTGCACAGGCAAGAGAGATTGACAATTACCAAATGCAATATGAGCAGCTCAATCGAAAGATTCAACAGATTGAAAGTGTATTGGACAATCTACAGGATCGAGACAACCAGATCTATCGAGTGATTTTTGAGGCTAACCCCATTTCAGAGGATGTTCGAAAAGCAGGGTTTGGAGGAGTCAATCGATATGCTGATTTGGAAGGTTTCGAAAACTCTGAACTGGTCATAAGCACTACAAAACGTATGGAAATATTATCCAAGCAAGTGGTTGTGCAATCGAAGTCGTTAGACGAAATTCAAAGAATGGCATTGGACAAAGAAGTGTTACTCTCTGCGATCCCATCTATTCAGCCAATCAACAACGAAGATCTCAGAAGAATGGCATCTGGATATGGTTGGCGTACAGACCCATTTACAAAAACACGTCGCAAACATAAAGGGATGGATTTTTCAGCACCTACTGGCACTCCAATCTATGCAACAAGCGATGGGAAAGTCATTCGAGTTGATGGGCGTGCTCCTGGCTATGGAAAACATATTCGTATTGATCATGGCTTTGGCTATGTTACCCTTTATGCGCATTTGAGTAAATACAACGTGCATCGTGGTCAAGAAGTCAAGCGAGGTGATGTGATTGGTTTTGTAGGAAACACAGGTCGTTCTGTTGCACCTCACCTACATTATGAAATACGTAAAGATGGGGTAGCTGTCAACCCCATTAACTTCTACTATGGAGACCTCAACACAGAAGAGTTTAATGCACTATTGGAAGCAGCAAACAGAGAAAATCAATCCCTTGACTAAATGCGCACCAAGCTACCAGAAAAGCTTTATTACAGCATAGGCGAAGTTGCTGAAGCCTTTGATGTGAATCCCTCACTTATTCGTTTTTGGGAAAAGGAATTTGAAATTCTAACCCCCAAAAAAAACATCAAAGGAACTCGAAAATTTACTGCCCAAGACATCGATATAATCGAGCTGATCCATTTTTTGGTCAAGGAAAGAGGGTTTACCCTTGAAGGCGCAAAAAAAGAGATTCAATCGAAAAACAGCAGTCAACATCAAATCATCAAGCGTCTCAAATCAATTCGCGATGAACTGTTTCGTATTCGAGAAAATCTGTAGCTATTTTTTACGAATAAAAATATCAATTGTAGCTCCAGTAAATTCGTAATTTTCTCTGATTTTATTCTCTAAAAACCTTTTGTAAGGTTCCTTTACATATTGAGGAAGATTGCAGAAAAAGGCAAATTGTGGGTGGTCACTGTGTAACTGTAAGCAATATTTAATTTTTACATACTTGCCCTTTATCGCTGGAGGTGGAGTTTTTTGAATGATGGGAAGCATATAATCGTTGAACTCACGCGTAGGAATTCTCTTGCTTCGTTTCTTGTAAACATCTACTGCAGTTTCTATGGCCTTAAACACTCGTTGTTTGGTAAGACTTGAAATAAAAACAATTGGAACATCTACAAATGGAGCAATTTCTTCTTGTATCGCTTCAGTAAATAATTTAGTTGCCTGGGTATCTTTTTCAACCAAATCCCATTTGTTGACCAAAATCACCATTCCCTTATGATTACGAGCAGCTAACCAAAATATATTTTTAACCTGACTGTCAAAGGATCTTGTAGCATCAAACAATACCAAACAAACGTCCGAATTTTCGATTGAGCGCAGCGCACGAATGACAGAGTAAAATTCGATATTCTCTTTGACTTTTGATTTTTTTCTGATGCCAGCAGTGTCAACTAATACAAACTCGAAACCAAATTGATTGAATATGGTGTCGATACTATCTCTGGTCGTGCCTGCTTGATCTGTAACGATGTTGCGTTCTTTTCCCAATAGCGCATTGATAAAAGACGATTTTCCTGCATTAGGGCGACCCACAACAGCAAAGCGAGGCAAGTCAAGATTTTCAGGCTCTTTGGTTTTCGGAAGAACTTGAATGATCGTGTCCAGCAACTCCCCTGTTCCTGACCCATTGATGGCAGATACATGAAAAGTTTTTTCGATTCCTAGAGCAAAAAACTCAACTGTATCGGGGACACGTAAAGCATTATCTACTTTATTGATGACCAATAAAACTGGTTTATCTGAACGATGTAAAAGGCGTGCGACTTCTTCATCCATGACACTGACTCCCACTTCGACATCCACAATAAAAAGAATAACATCAGCCTCGTCAATAGCCACTTCAACTTGCTGATCGATCGCAGCTTCAAAGGTGTCGTCACCTCCAATGACATAACCCCCAGTGTCGATAAGCGTAAATTCCTTGCCATTCCAGTCAGTCTTGCCATAATGTCGATCACGTGTCACTCCACTGATAGCGTCCACAATCGCCTCACGACGTTGAATCAATCGATTAAAAAGTGTTGATTTTCCAACGTTAGGCCTTCCGATAATGGCAACAAATTTGCTCAAAGGATATCTTTTAAAGTTGCAAAATTACTTCTTTTGAGAAGAAGAATAGCCAAAACGTTGTAATTGGGTGTGATTTGATCTCCAATTCTTATTGACCTTAACAAATAACTCGAGATGAATTTTCTTGTCAAAAAATACCTCGAGAGCTTTCCGCGCCTCTATGCCAACATGCTTAATCGCACTGCCTTTACTCCCCACGATGATCCCTTTTTGGGAGTTTCTTTCCACAACAATAACGCTTCTAATTCGAATGATTTTATCATTTTCTTCAAATTGTTCAGTCATCACCTCAACTGCGTATGGAATTTCCTTTTGGTAACGTAAAAGAATTTGTTCACGAATGGCTTCATTAACAAAAAATCGTTCAGGTTTGTCTGTGATTTGGTCCTTAGGAAAAAAAGGTGGGTGATTGGGAAGTAAGGAAACGATACGATTCCTCAACTCCAAAACCATAAAAGATTCGGTCGCTGAAATACTCCATATTTCGGCATCTGGCAGTTTTTTTTGCCAAAAATTGGCAAGTTGTTCCAAATCTTTTTGGTTTGAGAGATCGATTTTATTAAGCACAATAAGAAATCTACCATCGAAGTTGGTGATTCTTTTCCATGTATTTTCGTCTAGATCGCCATCATCATCGGTAGCAATAACTAGAAGCATTATGTCAGCATCTTCAAAAGTTGAGTTTGTTGCATCCATCATCCTTTCTTGAAGGGCATATTCAGGTTTGATAATACCCGGAGTGTCTGAGAAAACAACTTGGGCTTCAGGGGTGTTGAAGATACCTAAAATCCGATGCCTAGTCGTTTGTGCTTTGGCAGTGATGATACATAACTTCTGGCTCAAAAAGGCGTTCATGAGGGTAGATTTACCCGCATTTGGGTTTCCAATGATATTGACAAATCCAGCTTTGTGCATAGACTGTAAAGGTACAAAACCTTGTTAGGTTTGTTGATTTTACGTATATTTGGTGTTCTAATCGCGGGATAGAGCAGTTGGTAGCTCGTCGGGCTCATAACCCGAAGGTCGCTGGTTCGAGTCCAGCTCCCGCTACTAAAACAATAAAACGGTTATACTCTTAAAAAGTGTAACCGTTTTTAATTAAAAGACTTTTTTTAACATCATTCATAAACAAATGAAAACCCTGGTTCGATTTCTTAACTAATCTAAAACAATCTATAATTTGTAATTTCACAACTCAAGAAATCTGACTATAATGAACTTAACTAAAAATGACAAGATTGAAATATTTGAAAAACCGTCTCACATGATTACTCGATATCTCATATATATTTTGGCAATCCTATGCTTTACTAATGTTCAGGGGCAACATTACAAAAAACCAAATGTAGTACTCATAATAATTGATGACTTAAACGATTTTCCAGAAGGTTTCTATGGTCATCCACAAGCTAAAACACCACATATAAAAGCCTTGGGAGTTTCTAGTGCTCGATTTAAACATGCCTATTCAAACAACCCCATGTGCGGTCCCTCACGAGCGAGTATGTTTACGGGTGTATACCCACACAACTCGTCTCATTTTTGGATGAAATCGTGGTTAGATAACGAAGTGCTGGCCAACACCAAAACCATTATGGAAAAATTTAAAAATGATGGTTACCATGTAATTGGAAGTGGCAAAGTCCTTCATCACAACAAAGAAGATGTGTGGTCTGAATTTAAGTACAAAGCAGATTACAGCCCATTTGTTTACGCAGGTGATTATAACCGAAAGAAAAAGCCTATCTCTCATCCTGATGTACCTGCTCCTTTTAGAACCAATCGTATCGTTGATGGACTCAATATGGGAGGTGGTTTTATAGATGGATCTTATGGCCCCATGAAAAACTTTGGGGAACAAAAATTCAATGGCGAACAGCTATGGTGGGTCTATGGTGGGTTTCGAAGTGGCAAAGAACTAAAATATAATAATGATAAAGACCGTGATTTGACACCGGATGAACTAAATGCACAATGGGCCGAAAAGCGTCTCTTGGAGTTGGCTGAAGAAGACCAGGACGCTCCTTTTTTCTTGTCAGTTGGGTTTCTCCGTCCGCACACCCCCCTTATAGTCCCTGAAAAATATTTTGACATGTATCCGCTAGACAGCATTCAGTTAGCAGATATTTTACCCGGTGATAAAGAAGATACTTTTCTGCATTTGGTAGACCAGTTTGAAACAAAAAACAGAAGAACCCGATCGGTAGAAATGTTTGAAAATCTGGTAGCTTCATATAAAGATCCACACGAGGGATTAAAACGCTTTACACAAGCTTACTTGGCCTGTGTAACCGCCGTTGACGACAATGTAGGCCAAGTGATGCGTGCGATTAACAATACTTATCTAAAAGACAACACGATTGTAATATTGACAAGTGACCATGGTTGGACTATGGGAGAGAAAGATCACATTTACAAAAACTCATTATGGGAAGAAAGCACTAGAGTGCCTCTAATTATTCGAGTTCCAGAAGTGACAGAGCCAAATACGGTCGTTGAGCATCCTGTTTCTTTAATAGATTTATATCCTACACTTTTGGAATTGGCAGGAATTGATTTAGAAACTCGAAAAAACAAAAAAGGGCATGGACTAGACGGGTATTCTCTTGTTCCTTTTTTAAAAAATCCAAATACAGATAATTGGCAGGGTCCCGAGGGAGCTTTATCAGTAGTTTACAGTTCAGATTTAAATAAAAATATCCCAGAAAATCATCACTATTCGATACGTACCAAAGACTATCGATACATCGTATACAACACTGGGCAAGAGGAGTTGTATGATAAAAATTTAGATCCAAAAGAACGAAACAATCTAATTTTTGGCAAATCACATCCCGAGACAGCAAATATGAGAGCTTTGATGAAAAATATCACTTACCCTATGGTGCCGCAAGGAATTAAATTGATTGAAGATAACTAAGTCTTTACTTTTTAATATAGATATACACTTCTATTTCTGCTTAAAAATTGTAATTTTAAGAAAAAAAATAAGTTGCAACTCAAGTATTCCATAACCGAAAACGAAGATCACCAGAGTTTTTTTGTTGAGCGAAAAACCATACCTTATTTCGGAGTAGATTGGCACTATCATGAAGAATACGAATTGTTATATCCTATCATCGGAACAGGGGTGCGTATTGTTGGGGATAGCATGGAGTATTTTAATGAAAATGAATTGGTTCTTTTGGGAAGTCAGCTTCCTCACTTGTTTAAAAATGAAGTACATGATTCTTCAGAAGAGGTGGACTATATTATTATCAAATTTAGCCCCTCTCTGATCCATCCTTTCGTGGATAATGTACCCGAGTTTTCCAACATAAAAACAATGCTTGAAAAGTCTCGAAGGGGTATTATTTTTCAATCTATGGACAGCTATGTTCTGCTGGAGGATATCATTCGCATTTGTGAGTTTAGTGGGGCAAATCGTTTGATTCAATTGCTTAAAACACTTAATCGATTGTCTCGTATTGAAAACACACGAAATTTAGCTTCAGATAACTTTAATCCAGCCACAGGAAATATTGAAAAGGAGGATCGGCTTCAACGTATTATAAACTTTATATCTGAAAACTACGTTCGTGAAATCAGCCTTCAGGAGCTATCGGACTTGGCTTTTATGACAACTAATTCATTCTGTCGATTCTTTAAAGAACGAACGGGTAAAACCGCTTTTCAATTTATACGTGAATACCGCATCAGTAGGGCATGTCAGATGATAATTAACAGTCGAACATCTATTTCACAAATTTGTCATGACACTGGTTTTAACTCATTTTCGAGTTTCAACCGAGTTTTTAAGGCTGTAAAAGGATTATCAGCTAGTGAATATAAAAGCAAATATCAAAGACTCAACAACATTTCCTCTTAGCTCAAGCTATTTGAGTACCCAAGAATCACAGAAGCCAGGATGAGAACTGCCAATCCAACTAAAAGCAGGTTGAAAGGCTTTTTAGCATTTTTCCACTCTCCAGCTCTATAAGCCCAAACATTACTTACTATTAGTGACAACCCAAGTAACATCGGCCACCCAACTATGTTTCCAAGGTTGTTGTCAGATGCGCCATTCATGAGTGCAGCTCCTTGTCCATATAAACCCAGTGCTGCAAACCAACAAAGTCCAGCAATAACAGACCAGATGTACGCTTTTTTTGAGCCTGCAACAAAAAAGTTGGACCAGCTATTGTTTTTGACAATGAGGAAAAGGCTATAAAAAGCGTTCATAGCATAGGCCCCGATAAATACAATCAGCCAAGCAATCAAACTTGCATTGCGACCATTGACTCCATAATTCTTTGCAATGAGTGTTACATCGTCATTGACATTGGTATGCCCTACAGCCAATAGTGAGGAAAGGATTCCACAGACAATCGCAATGGCGATTCCTTTTAATATATTTCCACCCGAAAGCGAATAGTTGCCTTGGAGCTTATCTCTATTAATTCCCGCCTTTGCTGTGATGATCACACCTATGATGGTAATTACCAATCCCCCAATCACATAGGGAAATTGAGGTAAACTAGTGGCGTTTTCATTTTGTAACAATGGAATCAAAGCGCCTAGCGTTCCCGCAATACCCATCACGATTCCCATGGTCAATGACAAACCTATATAAGGAACACTAACACCAAACATTATACCCCCTATGCCCCATAAAAAACCAAACATTATGGCTATATAAGCTGCTTGTTGTGCAATAGGATCAGAGAAAACATCTCCTATGACTGTGGTTACATCCAAAACGGACAGAAATGTCCATACAATGGGAAAGAGTACCATGGCAAACGTAACGTGTACCAACCACCAAGATTCCCATTTAAGGGGTGGCATGTACTTCATTCCTACGCCAAAAGATCCTTGAAATACACTGGCGATTATGACCAGTAAAAAAGGTAATAATATTGATTCCATTTTATTGTTTTATTTGGTTAATAATTTCTTTGTAGGCGTCATAAATAATCCCTACATCTACAGCGTATGCAATGTACTGAACACCCAAATCACGCCACTTTTGGGCATCTTGAGGACTTTCACAAAAAGTACCAATAATTTTGTTGTGCTTTTTGGCAAGCATAACAGCTTGTTTCATTTTATTTACCACCTCAGGATGGTTTGTTTGACCCGGATAACCACAAGATTGTGAAAGATCATAGGGACCAAGAAAAACAATGTCAATACCGTTTATAGAAACAATCTGTTTAAGATTGTCAAGACCTTTATTTCCTTCAATGTGAACGATGGTTAAGATCTCTAAATTTGCCGTCGAAAAATACTCATTCTTTTCAATCCCTGTATAAGAGGCTGCACGCACATATCTACACATCCCACGTTCTCCTTTGGGGTAAAAGAAACTTGCATCAACCACCATTTGGGCATCAGAAGGAGTATTCACTTGAGGAACTTGAACTGAGCTCACTCCCACATCAAGTATACGTAAAATATCAGAGGCTCTGTTCTCTGTTACACGAACAACAACTTCTATCCCCTTTGCTTGCGCAGTACGTGCTATGGATTGAATGCTTTCTACACTAAGTGGTCCGTGTTCCATATCCAAAATAACAAAATCAAATCCAGCCAGAGCTGCAATTTCAACTACGCTTGGGTCTTGAAGTTTACAAAAGGGGCCATAAACGGTCTGACCGTCCAGCAATTTCTGTTTGAGCTTGTTGATTTCCATCTTAAAGTGCTACTGAAACTCTCTTTTTAACCAAATAATCTTCTAAAGCTAAATGAGAACAGTCGTGACCAATGCCACTGTTTTTGATACCCCCGTGAGGCAAGTATATGGCATATTTCACACCATTGACTTGAACCTCACCAAATGCGAGCTTCTCTGAAAAACGATGGATGCGATCGCTGTTGTTAGTGAAAATATAAGAAGCCAACCCAAACTCAGTATCGTTCGCAAGCATCAATACTTCTTCGTCTGTTTCAAATGACATAAATGGGGCGATAGGACCAAAGGTTTCCTCCCTAAACAGGCGCATTTCTGTGGTCATTCCTGAAATTACGGTGGGCATCATCCAATTTCCATCTTTCATTCCTTTTGGAATTTCTCCTCCCGCTAACAGAACGCCTCCTTTTTCTTTGGCATCATTGATCAAATCAAACATGCGATCTCTGTCATTTCTTGTGACCATAGGTCCCATGTCAGGTTTTTGGTCTATACCAAAACCAAGTTTTAAATTAGTAACTCGTTCAACATATTTTTCTAGAAACAAATTATACAAGCTCTTATGCACAAAAAATCTGTTGGCGGCAACGCAAATCTGACCACTATTACCAAATTTTATTCCGATTGCCAAATCGAGTGCTTTGTCAATATCTGCATCTTCAAACACAATAAATGGCGCATTACCGCCA